>JAXDBC010000065.1:0-28968 GCA_034679225.1 Bacteroidales bacterium
CATCGCAGAGCCTCGCGCATATGCAACGATTTCGAACTTGTTTGCGGCGTCTTTGATGTTGATTATGAGCGTAGCAAGGAGTTTGCCGCGAAAGAAGGTATCGATCCGGCCCGCTGTTATGAAAATATCGATGCCATGATCGAAGGTGAGCTTAAACTGCCAGCCGATGTAAGGATGCAGTCTGTATCAATTGTAGTGCCGAATGCCCTTCATTTTCCGTTTGCAAAGAAGTTTCTTCAGAATGGATTCCATCTTGTTTGCGAGAAGCCAATGACCATGACCGTGGAGGAATCTGAGGAACTGGAAAGGCTTGTTGCCTCAACGGGGCTGACCTTTGCACTTACTCACACCTATACCGGGTATCCTATGGTAAGGCAGATGCGGGACCTGGTTGCCAAAGGAGTATTGGGAACAATACAACGCATTGATGCCCAGTACTACCAGGGATGGATCAATTCTATAATCCATGGCACGGACAGCAGGATTACAGGTGTATGGAGGCTCGATCCCAAGCATGCCGGGGTAAGCAGCTGCATGGGCGACATAGGAGTTCATGCCTTCAACCTGATTGAATACACCACGGGGCTCGAGGTTAAGGAGATACTGTCAGACCTGAGCAGTGTAAAGGATGATGTAAGTCTTGACCTTGACGGTACAGTTCTTCTCAGGTTCGGGGGAAAGCTGAAGGGAGTCATCAGGTCCAGCCAGGTATGCGGAGGCGAAGAGAACGGATTGACAATTGCCATTTACGGATCGAAGGCCAGTCTGAAATGGAGCCAGGAAAATCCGAATTACCTTTATATGCTTAGCGACACCGAACCCACCAGGATCTACAAGCCCGCGCACGGTTACAATGAGAAACTGGCCGAGGAAAGCCACACGATGCCTTCCGGGCATCCCGAGGGTATCTATGAAGCTCTTGCCAACATCTATAAGGGAACTGCAAAATCGATAAGGGGAGAAAAATTCAATCCGGGTGAGTTTCCCACGGTTCACGACGGGGTCAGGGGAATGAAATTCATCCACGCCGTTGTTGATTCAAACAAAAAAGGCAACGTCTGGGTCAGTATCTGAAACCGGACTGAAAGCCAGGCAGCAGAAGTGCCGCTTTAAATGCTATACCGGCAGCCGGACAGAAAGGCTGCCGGTTTTTATTTTCGCTTTCTGCGAAGCAGGAAATAACCGGCGGTCAGCACTACAAAAAGCAGTACAATAACTGAAACCAGTATTGTACTGTTATGAATGGCTCCGATGATACTTGAAGGCATAGGCTGTTTCATTTATATCCGATGATATGATTTCCCGTTCAGAATCTTTTTGTATATCCGTGACAGTAAGGCGTTTTGCCGTTCTTGAAATAGTAGTCCTGATGATAATCCTCTGCATCCCAGAACTCGGAAGCCTCGGTGATGGCCGTGGCAACCCTGAGACCTTTCGATTTGAGAATTCCGATGTATTTGACGGCAAGCTGTTTCTGTTCATCATTCATATAAAAGATCTCCGACCTGTACTGGTCGCCAAGATCCGGTCCCTGGCCGCCCACCTGGGTGGGATCGTGAATTTCAAGGAAGAGTTTGAGTAGTGTTTCGTAGGACGTAAGTTTCGGGTTATAAATCACCTTTACCACTTCCGCGTGACCAGTTTTCCCGGTACAGACCTCACGGTATGAGGGATTTCTTACATGTCCGCCCATAAAGCCCGAAGTGACTGAAACGACGCCGGGAGCCTTCTGGAGAAAATACTCAACTCCCCAGAAACAGCCGCCCGCGAACACCGCGGTCCCGTATCTCCCGGGTTCAAGTTCCGACGGAACAAAATCGAGAGAGACAGAATTGACGCAATGCCTTGTATTTTTCGCGGTAAAGCGTTCACCCGTGAAAACATGTCCGAGATGAGCCCCGCATCCGGCACATACTATTTCGGTCCTCCTCCCGTCGGGATCGGGAAACCTGCTGACCGCCCCTTCAATTTCATCGTCGAAACTTGGCCAGCCGCAGTCTGATTTAAATTTGGAAGAAGAATTATAAAGAGCTGCCCCGCATTTTTTGCAGATATAGCTGCCCCTGGCGCTATGATCGTTGTATTTGCCGGTGAAGGGTGCTTCCGTCCCTTTCTTTTCAATTACCCGTGCTTCCTGTTCCGACAGCCTGTTGTACGAAAGCTTCTCCTGTGAAAAAGAGGTCATGCTCATGAATACTGCTAATAATAATATGATTAATAGTTCCTTCATCACAAATGATCATGTGATTCATACAACAAAAATGCAAAAAATATGTTTAGTATATTGTACAAAATCATGTCATAATTTGTTTGCATTTAATTACGCGGACAAAATATTCCGGCATGGAAGTTGTTTATTAAATGATTGTTTTACTTTTGTGTTTTATTAAAAGCAAGGTTTTATGAAAAAGTTTGCTGTAATCCTGCTCGTCTGTGTGATCACGGCTATTTTTGCCGGAGCCTGTAATAAAAAATCGTGCCCGGCATATGCTGTAGCTAAGACGGAGCAGGCAGGGAACATCGGTTGAAAACCGTAGTAGCCTGGTTTCTGGTCCTGTGAGTTAGCATATGGCAATGAAGAAGCTGCTTATTATTATTTTTGTTGGACTTGGTATAATTCCCATATTCGGGCAGGGTGAAATTGACGAGCAACAGAAGATTTTTTTCAGAAATGAGAGATCGTTCGCTTTTCTGCTCAATTCCGATGGTTTCGGCATAAGCTTCCGAGAAGCGAAGAGGCTCAATTACCGGAATAAAAAATATTTCGAGATCGAGGCTGGAACCATCAAGCATCCCAAGGAATACAGGGATAGGAATCCCTATTACCAGACGCCCGGCACATTTGTTTACGGGAAGATGAATTTCCCGCTTTATCTCAGGGGCAGCTATGGTTTCCAGCGCGAGATGTTCCAGAAAGCCGATCTGGGAGGTGTTGCCGTGAGGTACTTCATATCGGGAGGGCCTTCCCTGTCAATCTACAAGCCCATATATTACAAAGTCCTTTATCCCATATCGAACTTCGAGCTTCAAATAGTGGAGGAAAAGCTGGATGTCAATTTGCATCCTCCCTACGATGTATACAGCAGGGCGTCATTTACAAAAGGCCTCAGTGAATTGAAGCTCATTCCCGGTGTTTACGGGAAGGGAGGCCTTAATTTTGAGTACAGCAAGGAAGAAAAGCTTATTCATGCTGTTGAAGCCGGGCTTGCCTTAACAGCCTACCCGAAAGAAATCCCGATCATGGCAACAGCCGATAACAAATCTATATATTTCTCATTGTTTGTAAGTTACAGATTCGGGTTGGTTATTGATCCCTTGAATCCCGAAACCAACAAAATATCCTATATCTTCAGAAGGAAGAGAACTACTGCAAATTATTAACATGCGGTCGTTTGCACGGAAAAAATCAGTATCTTCGTGCGTTTAAAAATTATTAACCCTTAATGATATAGTTATGTCAAAGATTAAAGTAGGAATCAATGGCTTTGGCAGGATTGGCCGACTGGCTTTCAGGGCTGCCTGTAAGAGGAATGATATTGATATTGTTGGTATAAATGATCTCCTCGACGTGAATTACATTGCATACATGCTCAAGTACGACACCATGCATGGCAGGTTCGACGGAACGATTGAAGTTAAAGACGGCAAATTGGTAGTTAACGGGAAGAACATCCGCGTAACGGCCGAGAAAGATCCCGCCAACCTGAAGTGGAATGAAGTCGGTGCCGACTATGTACTTGAATGCACAGGATTTTTCCTCACTAAAGAGGCCGCCACGGGCCATATCAAAGCTGGTGCGAAGCACGTTGTAATGTCAGGCCCCTCGAAAGACGACACGCCGATGTTCGTTATGGGAGTCAACCATGAGAAGTACACGGCCGACATGCAGTTTGTATCAAACGCCTCCTGCACCACCAACTGCCTTGCACCGGTAGCCAAGGTTCTTAACGACAAATTTGGAATCGTTGAAGGTCTTATGACAACCGTTCATTCTACTACAGCCACGCAGAAGACAGTTGACGGACCGTCGAGCAAGGACTGGAGAGGCGGCCGCGCAGCATCTGGCAACATCATTCCCTCTTCGACCGGCGCAGCCAAGGCTGTAACAAAAGTTATCCCCGAACTTAAGGGAAAACTGACAGGTATGGCTTTCAGAGTCCCCACCCTCAACGTATCGGTTGTCGACCTTACCTGCCGTCTTGAGAAGGCAGCATCATACGAGGATATTAAGAAGGCAATGAAAGATGCCTCGGAAGGATCTCTTAAGGGAATCCTGGGATATACCGAGGAAGACGTTGTTTCGAGCGATTTCATGGGTGATCCGCGCACCTCTATCTTCGATGCCAAAGCAGGAATAGCGCTCAATGACAACTTCGTGAAAATAGTATCCTGGTACGACAATGAATGGGGTTATTCATGCAAGCTTCTCGACCTGGTAGCCCATATGGACACTGTAAAATAAACAACAGTACCTTTTATATTTATATAACAAAACAGGAGGAAAGCTTTCCTCCTGTTTTATTTTCCTCCCGCTCTATTCGTAGTGGAGAGCCTTAATAGGATCGACATTGGCAGCCTTTACTGCCGGGGCGTATCCTGACACGACCCCGACAATAAAGCAGACCAGTATCCCCATGAAAACCCACAACCATGGAACAACGAAACTTGACCGCAGCATCGTGGATACCGCGTTGCCTATTATTATTCCAAGTATAATACCGAAAATCCCTCCCATCTGGCCTATCAGTATTGATTCAAAAAGGAACTGGTATTTTATTGTTTTGGGTTTTGCTCCCACGGCCTTCCTTACTCCTATTTCACGGGTACGTTCAGTGACCGAGACAAGCATAATATTCATCAGTCCGACCGCGGCTCCGAAAAGTGTGATAACTCCGATTAGAGTGGCTGCAAGGGTGACATACCTTATATTTTTGAGAAGCATATTAAGAATGGTATCGCTTTTCACGATATTGAAATCAGACTCGTCTTTGGGAGCCAGATTCCGGACAACCCTGAACACACCTTCGGCCTGCCCTGCCAGAACATCCAGATTGACAGGGTTCAGGGGCATTATAGTAATGTTGAAGTTCATGTTTGGCCGTGAAAAATACTGTCTTGCTGTCGAAACAGGCATCAGGCAGATATTGTCGTCCGACATCTGGCTGGCTCCCTTGCTTTTGAGAACGCCCGCCACCTGAAGCTTAAGTCCGGCAAGCGATACATCCTGACCAACAGGATCAAGCCCTGACGGGAAAAGATTCGAAACAATATCCGATCCCAGGAGTACCAGCCGTCTGTTCATTTCGATATCATCAGGACTGAAATTCCTTCCTTTTTCTATTTCATAGCCCGATACCGCCAGATAATTGTCATCAACGCCAACCAGACTGACATTCGGGTTGGTTTCCTCCGAACCGTATTTAACTGTCGACATTGAAGTAGCGTTGAAGGAAATTGATACCCAGGCCGGTTCGTTGAACATTTTTCTGAACTCCATAGCCTGCCTGTAGGTAATGGTCGAGTGATTTCGCATCCTCTTCCTTTCATTGCCTGCCTGAATGTTCATACCGCGCGAGGTAATGGTGAACGAGTTGGCTCCCATCATAGTAAACTGGGAAGTGAGCGACGACTTGATAGCATCAATAGCAGTAAGTATCCCGACCAGAGCCATTATTCCGAAAGCAATAATGCACATTGTAAGTATAGCCCTCACCTTGTTTGACCTGATTGCCCTGACAGCAATTTTAAGATTATCCTTGAAAATCCCGATGCGTTTTACCAGATTCATTTCCTCAGTTCTTTATCTGTTCCAAAAAAATAAAAGTACATTATTTTTCAATTGGACAGAAAAACATCAAATATAATTAACCATTTAGTTGTAAAACTAAATTGTTCGTTTTATATTTGCAAAAAAGAATCCCGGTTTCGGATCATTGGCTGAAAGAAGCCGGAAAAAATTAAACGACAGGAAATCATGAGAGAACTAACACGTGCCGAGGAACAGGTAATGCAAATCCTCTGGATAATCAAAAAAGGATTTGTCAAGGATATTCTTGAGCGTATCGACGAACCCAAACCGGCATACAACACAGTAAGCACAATAGTTAGGATACTTCAGGAAAAGGGATTTGTGTCGCACAAGGCCTATGGCAGGACCCATGAGTATTTTCCCATCATTTCAAAGAGCGATTACTCAAAAGCTCACCTCAATAATTTCGTAAAGAACTATTTCTCAAACTCCTTCGAAAAAATGGTAAGTTTCTTTGCCAGGGAGAAGGGTATTTCGGTTACGGAGATGGGTGAGATAATGCGGATTATGGAACAAGAAATCAAAAAACAAAATTCTGAGCTATGAACCCACTAATTATTTACACGGTCAAAACTGCAGTTTACCTGGCATCGTTTTATCTGGTATTCCGGATATTTCTTCACCGCGATACTATGCACAGCCGGAACAGGGCATTCATCATTCTCTCTGTTCTCGCGGCAATGGTTCTTCCACTGATTACAGTGCGCACAGGCAAGCCCCTGAATTTTATTGATACCGGGAAATTTCTTTCCGATCTTTCCATAACGGGCGGCGAAATCGCAATAAGCCCGGACGGCAATACTACCGTTCCGGTTTCAGTTATCATCAAATGGATAAGCATTATATATGTGTCGGGGCTTCTGCTTTTCCTTGCCAAGTTTGCCGTCGACCTGGCAAAACTGATAATACTCATTGTCAGGAAAAGGAGCGGCAACTCTAACCTTATAAGGCTGCAGGGGCTTAAGACATCGGGTTTTTCAGCCCTTGGTCACATATTTGTCAGTGACGGTCTGACAGAACGTGAAGAGAATGAAATAATACTCCACGAGCAAAATCACATCAGGCATAATCACTCCACCGACATTATTTTTATTGAGTTCATCACGATTCTTCAGTGGTTCAACCCGGCCATTTATCTTTTTAAAAGGTCACTCCGGGCAGTCCATGAATATCAGGCCGATCAGGAATGCATAAGCAAGGGGGCCTCGGTAAAAGAGTATCAGAAGATACTTCTGAATCAGGTTTTCAGATCGCGGGTATTCAGGATATCAAACAGTTTCGCGAACCCCTCTATGGTAAAACAACGGATGATGATGATGTCGAAGAAGCCCACGCGCTCACTCGCGAATCTGAAACTATTGATAGTCATACCTGTCACAGCTTTTGTTCTGCTTGCATTCTCCACCTGCACGGAACAGAACAGCCATACCCGTGTAACACAGCAAGAAATGGCCCCCCCTGCTTCGCCTGTTTCCGACACCAGGGCTGAGGTGCAGGAAAAATCAGACACCGAACCATATGTCGTGGTCGAAGAGATGCCAATGTTCCCGGGAGGCCCAACGGCCCTTATGAAGTTTCTTGCTGATAACATAAACTACCCTGAATCGGCAAAGAAAGCAGGCATAGAGGGAAAAGTCATTGTCCGATTCTGCATTGACGAAGAAGGCAGGACGAGCCTGGTAAGCGTCCTCAAGGCAGTCGACCCTGATCTGGATGCAGAAGCAATAAGGGTTGTAAGCGCGCTTCCCCGCTTCCAACCGGGTCGCCAGGGTGGAAAACCTGTCCCTGTCTGGTTCATGGTACCCGTCAGTTTTGCCCTTAAATAACTGTATTTCAGCACAACGGTGATCACTGGCTGAGTTTGCTTTAATCTGAGAGAATAAGTTTATAGCTTCCTTATTTATAATTCCCGGTTTGCAGAAACAGGCTTGAATAAGAAAACCTGTCGTTGTTTCGCTGTATTTGATAAATTTGCTTTCTCATACCATTTAACAATGACACTTGCTGAAAGGATAGAAAGCTTTACCGAACTGGGACAGATCATCAGGGATTCTCTCGGGGGGAAAAAAGGGAAATACGGGGAGCAGCTGGAAAAACTTATTCAAAACCAGCAATTCCGGAACGGCTGGTTCACCCCGCGGAATGTGGAATTTGCACTCAGAACTGTCGCTGAAGCACTCAGCTACAATAAACTGCTGAAATGGACGGAAAGATATCCGGCACTTGAAGAACAGTCGCGGCCCCGGGATGTGGCCGTTATCATGGCAGGGAATATCCCGCTTGTTGGTTTTCATGATTTCCTTTCTGTTCTGATCTCGGGCAACAGGATAATTGCCAAAACCAGTTCAAAGGATCCGGACCTGATCGTCTTTATCGGTGATATCCTGGGTGAGATCAACCCTTCATTCAGGGAAATGATCATGTTCACCGACGGACAGCTGAAGGAATTTGACGCGGTCATAGCGACGGGGAGCGACAATTCATCAAGGTACTTCGAATATTATTTCGGCAAATATCCCCATATCATCCGGAGGAACAGGAACAGCATCGGCATAATCGAAGGGAATGAGACCGGCGCGGAGCTTTCAGGGCTGGGGGCAGATATCTTTCTGTATTTCGGTCTGGGATGCAGGAGCATATCAAAGATTTGGGTGCCCGAAGGATATGATGTTAAAGCCCTGGCGGAATCATGGAGTGAATACGCTTATCTGATCAACCATAACAAGTACGCGAATAATTACGATTACAACAAGGCCATCTTCATAGTTAACAGGGATAAATACATTGACACCGGCTTCCTTCTTTGCCGCGATGACAGCAGGCTTGCCTCGCCGGTTTCAGTGCTTCATTATGAATACTATTATTCAACCGACTCCGTTATCAGGGAAACAGAACAGTTAAGAGACAGCATCCAGTGCATTGCAGGCAGAAACCACATCCCCTTTGGAAGGACTCAGATGCCTGAGCTATGGGATTATGCAGACGGTGTTGACACTCTTGAATTTCTTCTAAAAAAAAATTGATCGGAGATATTGTAATGTAAAAAACATTATATTGCAGCAATCGAATCAAAACAGGATATGGTATATAAGTTTGTTGTATTATCGGATGAAGATGAGTCATTTGTGAGGGAATTTGAATTCCTTGACTCGCAGACTTTATTGGATTTTCATAACGTCATTCAGGAAGAGCTTGAATATGATAAATCACAGATGGCTTCGTTCTATCTTGCCACTGACAACTGGGAGAAGGAAGAAGAGTTCACTCTTTTCGATATGGGAACGGGATCATCGACCATGGATTCAGCGATACTGGAAGATATAATCTTCCGCAAGAACCAGAAATTGCTTTATGTGTTCGATTTCTTCAATGACAGGGCTCTGTTCGTGGAATGCACCGGGGAGGCCGAGGAAATTGAGGACCGCGATTACCCGATATGTACCAATTCAAAGGGAATTCCTCCCAAGCAGGTTGTTTTTGGAAGCAGCTCGCGTAAACTGTACAACAACATCATTGTTTCGGACGATGATGAGGATGATGAGGAGGATGAAGTCGATGACCTCTTCCTTGATGATGAGGATGATGATAATCCCCTGTCCGGTTTTGACAGTTCCCAGGCTCTTGACGAAGATGATTAGTCTTCGCCTACCGGAGTTGAATGAATAATTTTCTTATAGTTTTGCTTGGCCCGACGGGAGTCGGCAAGAGTGATGTTGCCGTTGAGATCGCTTCTCATTTCGGAATAGAGATCATTTCGTCCG
Source organism: Bacteroidales bacterium (assembly GCA_034679225.1). Taxonomy (GTDB): domain Bacteria; phylum Bacteroidota; class Bacteroidia; order Bacteroidales; family VadinHA17; genus LD21. The sequence goes on from JAXDBC010000065.1 coordinate 9,571, forward strand.
ATTCAAGGCAGTTCTACAGGGAAATGACGATAGGAACTGCTGTTCCGGAACCTGCTCTACTGGCACGGGTAAAACACCATTTCATACAATTCATTTCGGTCAGGGACTATTACAGTTCAAGCCTTTATGAAAGAGATGTCCTTGCACTGCTTCCCTCCCTCTTCAGCCGGGGTGGGGCAGCCTTAATGACCGGGGGTTCAGGTTTATACATTGACTCTGTTTGCAGGGGGATAGATGACATTCCGGATACGGACCCGGCTGTCAGGAAAAAGCTCAACGAGAAATACCGGGCTGAAGGAATCGAAAGCCTCAGGACCGATCTGCGGCTGACCGATCCGGAATATTACTCCCGGGTTGACCTCAGGAATCACCAACGGATCATAAGGGCTCTGGAGATTTTTGAAAGCACAGGCAGGAAATATTCGGAATTCCTTACACACAGAAGTGTTGAAAGGGATTTCTGTATAATAAAGGTTGGGCTTGCCAGGGAGAGGAAGGAACTTTATGAAAGGATCAATTCAAGGCTTGACCGGATGATGGAGGACGGGCTGGAAGAAGAAGCCCGCGGATTATTTGAATTACGTGGACTTAGCCCGCTCAAGAGTGTAGGGTACAGTGAGTTGTTTGACTTTTTTGAAGGCAGGATTTCAAGGGAAAGGGCAATTGAGCTTATTAAACGAAACAGCAGGAGATATTCCAAACGACAGATGACCTGGTGGAACAGGGACAGCGGCATTACCTGGTTTCACCCCGGTAATTTAAGTGAGATCATATCGTACATTGAGCGGGAAACAGGCAGATAGATAATCCGGCTGCCTATTCAGCAAAAAGCTTCAGTTTTCTGATTGTCTCCTCAGGATCGGGAGAAGCAAACACGGCATTACCCGCGACCAGGACATTCACTCCCGCCTCAACAAGTTCGCGGGCATTACCGGTATCCACCCCGCCGTCGATCTGGATCATGACATTGTAGCCTCCCCTGCCTATCATCTCCGATAGCTCCCTTATCTTTACAAAGCTCTCCCCGATGAATGACTGTCCCCCGAATCCCGGGTTTACAGTCATGATCAGTACCATATCTATACATGGGAGTATATTCTGAAGCAGGGATACCGGAGTGTGGGGATTAATTGCCACTCCGGCCTTCATTCCAAGCCTGCGGATTTCCGAGACGGTCCTGTGAAGATGAGTGCATGCCTCATACTGGACGGTAATGATATCAGCTCCGGCATCACGAAAGCGCGACAGATACCTGTCGGGATCCATTATCATCAGGTGAACATCAAGCGGCTTTTCTGCAATTTTTTTTATATGCTCCACAACAGGAAGACCGAAAGAAATGTTTGGAACGAACATTCCATCCATAATATCACAGTGTATCCAGTCGGCATGGCTCCTGTTCAGCATCCGGACATCCTTGCCAAGGTTGAGAAAATCAGCTGCAAGCAATGAAGGTGAAACAAGGTGGTTCATGAAAGCGATTTTAAGCAAATATAGAAACAAAAAACTAACCCAGGTAGGTCTTCAGGATTTTGCATCTCGTGGTGTATTGTATCCTTCTTATTGCCCTTTCCTTGATCTGGCGCACTCTTTCGCGTGTAAGATTCAGTTCCTCTCCTATTTCCTCAAGGGTGTAGGGGTGTTTCATTCCCAGGCCGAAGTAGAGTTTAAGGACTTTTGCCTCCCTCTTCGAGAGGGAGTTCAGCGCGCGTTCGATTTCCCAGGCGAGGGATTCGTATATCAGGTTTTTGTCGGGACTCGATACATCAGGATTTTGCATCACATCGTACATGTTGTTCTCGTCCTCGCCGCTTATCGGGGCATCCATGCTTATTGTACGATGGTTTGTTTTCAGTGATTCCTTGACATCCTCTGGAATCATCTCGAGCAATTCGGCGATCTCCTGCGACGAAGGTTCCCTCTCAAATTCCTGTTCAAGCCTTGCAAAAGCCTTATTTACGCGGTTTATTGATCCGATCTTGTTTACAGGAAGTCTGACTATTCTTGTCTGTTCAGCCAGCGACTGAAGGATAGATTGTCTGATCCACCACACGGCATAGGAAATGAATTTGAATCCTCTTGTCTCGTCGAAGCGCCGGGCAGCCTTCATTAGACCCATGTTGCCTTCGTTTATAAGGTCGGGGAGGCTCATGCCCTGGTTCTGATACTGTTTTGCTACCGAGACAACGAACCTGAGGTTTGCCCTGACAAGTTTGGCCAGGGCTTCGGAATCACCCTCTTTTATCCTTCTGGCAAGTGCAACTTCTTCCTCCGGTCCTATAAGATCAACCTTTCCAATCTCCTGTAAATATTTGTCAAGGGATGGGGTATCACGGTTTGTGACCTGCTTTGATATTTTAAGCTGACGCATTACCACCGGGAGAAGACAGTTAATTACCAAACAGAAGGCTCAGACACAATTTTAAGAAAAAAATTAACTAAAAAATCAAATCGTGAAAAATATTTTTGCGAAATCCCCTTAAAAGAAGTACTTTTACAGGCTTTTATTCCACAGAAGTGAGTTATCCTGATAATATCCAGATAGTTTTTTTACAAATCTTTTTTACATAATCATTGGGATTATCATTTATTTTGCTATTATTGTGCCGGTTTTCTCGCCGGCTCAGATTAATTCACTAGTCTGGTTATCCGATAACAAACCTTAAAATCTCTTTATCTACATTCTATTTTATCATGTATGACATTCTTGAGTTAAGCAGTAAGCTACTGCCCGAATTGCGGGAGATAGCCAAAGGACTTAAAATCAAAAGGACGGAGTCTTTAAAGAAGCAGGATCTGATATATAAAATTCTTGATCAGCAGGCAATTGAAGCCACTGAGAAGAAGAAGGTCAGTATTCAGGAAATTAAAGCTTCAAGCCAGGCTCCCGACCAGTCCGTTCAGCAAAAGGAAAAACAGGTTCAGAGGAGGGGGAAAAGGCCCAGGACTGTCAAGGCGGCACCTGCCCGGGCTGCTGAATCGGTCATTTCTGTTTCTCCTGAAGGAGTCAGAATACCTGAAACAGTTCCAGGTGAGCGCGGGGAATATGAACGACGGCCTGAAAGAAGTGAAGAAAAGCCTGATCATCCCAAAACCACTGGGAAGCCTAAAGAAGAATCCAGGCCTCAGAAGTGGCAGCATCGTGATCAGAATTTCCGCGACAGGAAGGACGGAAGGTCCTCATTTAATGAAAAGAAATTTCCTTCCAGGGAAGAAAAGAAATCCGAAGCACTTGTTGACCACACCCTTCCCTTCGGTGACGGACCTCTTGTTGAAGAAAGCAAATTGCCGGCTGACACTGCAGGCGATGAGATAATCATCGAACCGGCCGTCAAGGGGCAGGCACCTGAAGTGCAGCCAGTTAAAGAGGATAAGAAGGAAAAACCTTACGAATTCGAAGGTATAATATATAACACGGGAGTCCTCGAGATAATGCCCGACGGATATGGTTTCCTCAGGTCGCCCGATTACAACTATCTTAACTCTCCCGATGACATTTATGTTTCGCAGTCACAGATCAAGCTTTTTGGCCTGAAGACGGGTGATACCATCAAGGGCTCGATACGTCCTCCCAAAGAGGGTGAGAAGTATTTTCCGCTCATAAAGGTTGACGAGATCAACGGAAGGAGTCCCGACTTCATCCGCGACAGGGTTCCCTTCGATTTTCTCACTCCCCTTTTCCCCAACGAGAAATTTACATTATGTACACCGGGAGAAGGCTCTCTCTCAGTTCGGGTTATCGACATGTTCTGCCCCATTGGCAAAGGACAGAGAGGACTGATAGTTGCCCAGCCAAAGACTGGTAAGACGATACTGCTGCAGGAGATTGCCAATGCAATAGCAAAGCATCATCCCGAGGTTTACCTTATGATCCTGCTTATTGACGAGAGGCCTGAAGAGGTGACGGACATGGCCCGCAACGTGAAGGCTGAAGTCATTGCCTCCACCTTTGATGAGCCTGCTGAAAGGCATTGCCGGATTGCCAACATAGTTCTAGAAAAGGCAAAAAGACTTGTTGAATGCGGTCATGATGTGGTAATACTGCTCGACTCGATCACCAGGCTTGCAAGAGCCTTCAACACCACGGCTCCGGCTTCGGGCAAGGTATTGTCGGGTGGTGTCGATTCAAATGCTCTGCACAAGCCTAAGCGTTTCTTCGGCGCTGCCAGGAACATTGAAAACGGAGGATCGCTCACCATCATCGCCACCGCTCTTACCGAGACCGGCTCAAAGATGGACGATGTGATCTTTGAAGAATTCAAGGGTACGGGCAACATGGAGCTTCAGCTCGACAGGAAGCTATCGAACAGAAGAATATTCCCCTCTATTGATATTCCGGCTTCCAGCACGAGGCGGGAGGATCTCCTCCTCAACAAGAACATGCTTCAGAAAATATGGGTGCTCAGAAATTATCTCACGGATATGAACGGTGTGGAAGCAATGGAATTTCTGCGCGACAGACTGCTGCAGAGCAAGTCGAATGAGGAGTTCCTGATTTCTATGAACGGGGGATAACAAACGGAAAATTTTGTAACTTTGCACTTTCGTTTGAAAATCATATTTAATTAAACATATTATTCTATAACATGGGAAAGAAAAAATTCATAACATGCGACGGCAATCAGGCTGCATCGCATATTGCATATATGTTTAGCGAAGTTGCTTGCATATATCCTATTACACCTTCATCGACAATGGCCGAGTATATTGACGAATGGGCTGCCAACGGTTTGAAGAACATATTCGGTGAGACGGTCAGGGTTGTCGAGATGCAGTCGGAAGGCGGAGCTGCCGGTGCCTTGCACGGTGCCCTGCAGACCGGAGCTCTTGCTTCAACCTTTACAGCTTCCCAGGGTCTTCTCCTGATGATTCCTAACATGTACAAGATAGCAGCAGAGCTCCTTCCCGGAGTATTGCACGTCAGCGCCAGGACCATTGCAGCACATTCTCTTTCAATATTCGGTGATCACAGTGACATATACGCTACCAGGCAAACAGGCTTCGCATACCTTGCAAGCGGCAGTGTCCAGGAGATAATGGACCTCGCCGGTGTTGCTCACCTGACAGCTATCAAATCAAGAATACCCTTCGTTCATTTCTTCGACGGTTTCCGTTCTTCCCATGAAATTCAGAAGATTGAAGCCATCAGCATGGAAGACATGAAGAAGCTCATCGACTGGGACGCAGTTGCAAGATTCCGGAATAATTCACTCAATCCCGAACATCCGGTTATGAGGGGAACTGCCCAGAACCCTGATATCTTCTTCCAGGCCAAGGAAGCTATAAATAAGTTTTATGAGCCTGTTGCCGACATCGTCAATTCATACATGGCTGAAATAAGCAAGCTTACCGGAAGAGAGTATAAGCCCTTCACGTATTACGGCGATCCTGATGCAGAGAACATTATTGTTGCAATGGGTTCCGTTACTGAAACAACCAAAGAAGTAATTGATCACCTGAGGGCAAAAGGAGAAAAAGTTGGTCTTGTAACGGTTCATCTTTACCGTCCCTTCTCGTCAAAGTATTTCTTCGATGTATTTCCGAAGTCTGTTAAAAAGATAACAGTGCTCGACAGGGCAAAAGAGCCGGGAGCACCCGGAGAACCTCTTTACCTCGACATAGTTGACCTGTTCTACGGTAAGGACAAAAAACCATCAATCATCGGAGGCCGCTATGGACTGAGTTCAAAGGATACCACACCGAGCCAGATCCTTTCTGTTTTCGAGAATATGAAATTGAAGGAACCTAAGCATCAGTTCACTGTTGGTATAGTTGACGATGTAAGCTTCACCTCACTTCCTGTTCTCCCTGAAATCAATGTTTCTCCGGCAGGAACATTCTCGGCCAAGTTCTACGGTCTGGGATCCGACGGGACGGTTGGAGCCAACAAGAACTCGATCAAGATAATAGGAGAAACGACAGACAAGTATTGCCAGGCGTATTTTGCATACGACTCCAAGAAGTCGGGCGGCATTACCATATCGCATCTTCGTTTCGGCGACTCCCCGATCCGCTCGCCGTATTATGTTAACACACCCGATTTTGTTGCCTGCCACGTGCCTTCATACATTGACAAATATGACATGCTTAAAGGTCTGAAGAAAGGTGGAACCTTCCTGCTGAACTCCATATGGGATACAGAGGAGACCAAGGAACGCCTTCCCGATCATATGAAGAAATACCTTGCAGACAACAATATCGACTTCTATATTATAAATGCTACCGACATTGCAGCGGAGATTGGACTCAGAACGAGGACCAACACTATTATGCAGGCGGCATTCTTCAAGGTGGCAAATGTCATCCCCTATGAAAAAGCAGAAGATGAAATGAAGAAATTCATTTACAAGAGCTATGGAAGAAAGGGTGATGAAGTTGTCAAAATGAACTACGCGGCTGTCGACAGGGGAAGCGGCGTTACCAGGGTTGAGATACCTGCAGAATGGGCACATATTGAAATTAAAAAGCAGAAAGACACAAGGGATATACCTGAATTCATCCGTGAAGTGATGGAACCCATCAACGCCCTCAAGGGTGACGATCTTCCTGTCAGCGCGTTTGTTGGAAGAGAAGACGGAACCTTTCCCTCGGGCACCAGTGCCTACGAAAAGCGCGGTATCGCGGTTAATGTTCCCGAATGGCAGCCCGATGAGTGTATACAATGTAACCAGTGTTCATATGTTTGTCCTCATGCAGCCATTCGTCCTTTCCTGCTCACCGAAGAAGAACTGGCAAATGCTCCCGAGGGTACAAAAACAATTCAGGGTATTCCAGGCGCACTCAAAGCCTACAGGTTCAGGATGCAGGTCAGCGTTCTCGACTGCACAGGCTGCGGCAACTGCGCCGATGTATGTCCTGCCAAAAACAAGGCTCTTATCATGAAGCCTCTTGAAAGTCAGATGGAGGAAACCACACGCTGGAATTACCTTCACGATAAGGTGGGTTACAAGGATAATGTGGTTGACAAGTTCCAGAATGTCAAGAACAGTCAGTTCGCACAGCCATTGTTCGAGTTTTCGGGTGCATGTGCAGGCTGTGGTGAAACACCGTATCTCAAAGCCATAACCCAGCTTTTCGGTGACCGTATGATCGCGAGCAACGCGACCGGATGTTCTTCCATATACAGCGGATCGGCTCCGTCAATGCCATATACCCATAACAAGATGGGACGTGGCCCGGCCTGGGCAAACTCGCTCTTCGAGGACAATGCCGAATTCGGATTAGGGCTTGCACTGGGAACAGGCAAGATGCGCGAGAGAATTAAACTGAGGATGGAAGAAGCCATAGCAACCGGATCGGTAAAGGAAGAGACCAAAGCCGCCTTCGAGGAATGGCTGAGGGACAAAAACAACGCCGAAGCATCCAGAACCGCTTCTGCAAAAGTCATTGAAGCCTGCAGTAAGGATAAGACTGATATAACTGCTGAAATACTCAGCCTGAAGCAATATCTTATAAAGAAATCCCACTGGATAATCGGAGGTGATGGATGGGCATACGACATCGGTTACGGAGGTCTTGACCATGTTCTTGCCTCCGGCGAAGACGTGAATGTAATCGTGCTCGACACCGAGGTATATTCAAATACCGGAGGACAGGCATCCAAATCGACACCTGCCGGGGCAGTTGCAAAATTTGCAGCATCGGGTAAAAAGATCCGCAAGAAAGATCTGGGACAGATGGCAATGAGCTATGGATACGTTTATGTTGCCCAGGTAGCCATGGGCGCAAACAACAACCAGTTCCTGAGAGCACTTAAGGAAGCTGAAGCTTACCAGGGCCCCTCGCTGATCATTGCCTATTCACCATGTATCAATCATGGCATCAGGAATGGCATGGGCAAGACCCAGGCTCAGCAGAAATATGCAGTGGAAGCCGGTTACTGGCATCTGTACAGGTATAATCCGCTTCTTGAAGAAGAAGGAAAAAATCCCTTCACGCTCGATTCAAAAGAACCCGACTGGAGCAAGTTCCAGGAGTTCCTGAGGTCGGAGGTACGTTACACATCTCTCATACAGACATTCCCCGATCAGGCAGAGATACTTTTCAAGAAAGCCGAGGAGAATGCAAAATGGAGATACAAGACATACCAGAGGCTTGCTGCAATGGTTTATGAACCGGCAGCCAAAGAATAAAATAACAGCTAATCACAAGGAAGGTATCTTGAAAGAGATACCTTCTTTTTTGGATTCTTGCCATGGGAAGATTAATGGGCATAGATTTCGGGACCAAAAGGATAGGAGTAGCAGTTTCCGATCCCCTGAACATCTTTGCCTCACCCCTGACAACAGTCAGGAATCATGAATTCGGGGAATTCCTTAAAGAATACCTTAAAACCGAAACCATCGACGGATTTATTGTCGGATACCCCCGTACCATGAACAACCAGGCCAGTGAAGTTGTCAATCATATAAATCCCTTTATCAGGAAACTGAATAAGGCTTTTCCGGAAATACCGGTTCATCTTGTTGACGAAAGGTTTACCTCCGGGATGGCATTCAATGCAATGATAGAGGGAGGTGTGAAGAAAAAACAGAGAAGCGACAAAACAATGGTGGATAAGATAAGCGCGGCAATAATACTGCAGTCCTTCCTCGACAGGAAAAAATGATACGGGGCACAGAGCACAGGGCACAGGGCGCGGGGCACAGAGCACAGAGCACAGAGCACAGGGCATGGGGCACGGGGCACAGGGCGCAGAGCACAGGGAAGAAAAAACTAAAACAGATATTTAATATATTTACGACAATCATGGTTTACCCGATAGTGATATACGGACATCCGGTTCTGAAAAAGGTGGCGGAAGACATAGACAGGGATTATCCTGATCTGGATCAGCTTATTGCTGACATGTTTGAGACTCTTTACAGGTCGGAAGGCCTTGGTCTTGCCGCTCCCCAGATCGGTAAATCGATAAGGTTATTTGTTATTGATGGTGAGCCGCTTGCAGAAGATGAACCTGAGATGGCCGGTTTTAAGAAGATTTTCATCAACGCCAGGATCATTGAGAGAAGCGGTGATATTGAACTGATGGGTGAAGGATGTCTCAGCATTCCCAATCTCAGGGAAGAAGTAAAGCGTGAAGGGCACATCAGGATAACTTACTATGATGAAAAATGGGAGTTCCATGATGAGGTTTACAAGGGATACCTTGCCAGGGTGATGCAGCATGAATATGATCATCTCGACGGGATTCTTTTCACCGACAGGGTAAGTCCCCTGAGAAAAAGGCTCATCAAGGGCAAACTTACCGCGATCAGCAAGGGTAAATTCGAAGCAGATTACAACACCGTTCTTGCCGGCCAAAAGCTAAAGGCCTGAAAATAATATCCTGCCTGTAGGAATCCATAATTTAACCACGGAGAAAACGCTCCCGATAGCTATCGGGAGTACGTATAATGCACACGGATTACCTCAAATAATAAAATTCGTGGTGAATCGATTCGTGTAGATCAATATTTTTCCTATCTTTATTCGGAATGGTCTCATAGCTGCCGACCGTGCTTAATAAAGAAATTCCCTTTCTGAGGATAGTGATTCCTTATTGCGGAGGGATCATATCAGGCCTTGTGCTAAAGCCTGCCCCGTGGTTTATTGCCGTTTGTGCGCTTGTATTGTTCAGCGGGTTTTTCATAAGCCGGATATTCAACAAGCGGCAGTTAAATCACTTCTATGGCATTTTGCTGACCCTTTCAATATACCTCTGCGGATTACTGCTCAGCATTATCGAGAAGAAACAACTGTCGACCCTTGATCAAAAGGAAGGGCATTATATATGTACTCTTTCTGAATACCCGGAAGAAAAGCCAAACAGCATGAGAGCGATACTGAAGCTTCACTCTGTTATTAACGGAAGCGACACCGTCCCGCTCAAAGGTTCACTGATGGTATGGTTCAGGAAAGATCCTTTCATAAGTAAGCTTCTCCCGGGAGATATACTGAAGCTGAGGTGTAAACCTGTTCCGGTAGTAAACAGGGGTAACCCGCATGAGTTCGACTACAGGTTTTACCTTGAGAACAAAGGGATAAAGTATTACAGTTTTGCCGGCAGGGAAGACATACTGGCACATTCAAGGCCGGAAAAACCGGGGCTAAGGTACAGGTCACTCATTATCAGGGAAAAAATAATTGAAATGTACTCCGTGAGAGGCATTGCCGACGACCGGATAGGACTTGTTGCAGCCATTACTCTTGGGGAGAAAAACCTTCTTGATCCGGAACAGAAACAAATATTCATTAACGCGGGAGTAATGCATATTATGGCCGTGTCAGGTCTTCACGCGGTCATTCTGAGCATGTTCATCATGAACCTGCTATTCTTTCTCAGGGGAAGGCTCGAATTTCTGAGGATACTTACTGCTGTTGTCCTGCTTTGGGGCTTTGCCTTTGTTACCGGGCTGACACCTTCAGTACTGAGAGCTGCACTGATGTTTTCATTCCTGCAGGCCGGACGCCTTATGAAACGTGATGTGAACAGCATCAACTCGACGCTTGCCTCAGCAATGGTGCTGCTGATAGCCCGGCCGTCGATGCTGTTTGATGCAGGATTCCTCCTCTCCTATTCCGCGGTGATCTACATTATTTGCTTCTACAGAAGCTTTTATATGAAGATCCACTTTAAAAATTACGCTGCCGACAAGGTCTGGCAATCGGCTGCAGTTACAATACTTGCCCAGGCAGGCACCCTGCCTCTTACCATTTCCCTTTTCAACAGGTTTCCGGTTTGGTTTCTCCTTACCAACATTATCATAGTTCCCCTTTCATCGCTGGTGGTGATTATCGGCTGCCTGGTGCCGCTGACATATCCCCTGAGGTTCATTTCGGGGCCGCTCACCCTGGCAATGGACAAGCTGACTGGAATAACGGAGCTTATCACTGCAGAAGCGGCCTCATTGCCTCTGGCAACAATTGAAAACATTGGAATGATATCCTTCGAGTCCTTCCTGTTTTTTGTCTTTATCTTTCTTTTTACCCTTTCGTTGCTCAACAGGCAAACCATTCCTTCGCGGATTCCGCTTATTGCACTTGGACTTCTGGCCTGTGCAGGCACTGTCAGAAGCATCAATGACAGGGTTTCGGGAGAACTTATTGTTTACAACGGGATAAGCGAATCGCAGGTTGCCGTAAGAAACGGAAGGATGCTTAATCTATGGTCGGAGTCGGACACGATATATCCTGAAGCTGCAAGGCACAGCATGACAAGGGGGTTGAAAGTTTATCCTGTTCATATCCTGTCGGGCCCCTGCCTTATTGAATCAGGTGGAAAGAGGATCCTCGTGTGCGATAAACTTACCGGCTCCCTTTTGCAGAGTAGCCGTCCTGACCTGGTAGTGCTTAAGGGAAAGTACCCCTCAATTGACCGGAGAGCCAGTCCGGATATAATGCCTGAAACGCTTGTAATCGGATCTGAGGCTTCTGCCTCGCCGCGGATCACTGCAGGCCAGAGGGAAAGGATTGCCGTAATCCATGACACCGGTGTTTCGGGAGCTTTCAGGAGAAGGCTCTGAAAGGGATTTCCTTATTAACTGAAATATGTATTACTTTGCAAGCAATTATATCAGGATTCTATGAGAATAATAATTGCCGGAGCCGGTGAAGTTGGAACTCACCTGGCTAAGATGCTTTCAAATGAGAATCATGAGATTATACTTATCGACACCGAGGAGGAAAGGCTGAAGCCGGTAAGTTCTACAATGGACGTTCTCACCTACGTCGGATCTGTCACTTCGATCAGTATCCTTCGGGAGCTTCTCCAAAAGAAAACAGATCTGTTCATCGCGATTACCCACCTGGAAGACACCAATATTACTGCTTCCATACTTGCAAAAAGGCTTGGCGCGTTAAAGACCATTGCCAGGATTGACAATCTCGATTATCTTGAGCATTCCACAGTTGAATTCTTTCGGTCGCTGGGAATCGATTCCCTGATTTATCCTGAGCTGATCGCTGCCAGAGAAGTTCTAAGCCTGCTTCATGAGACAGGCACCACTGATTTCATGGAGTTTTGTGGCGGAAAGCTTGCAATGTATGTCCAGAAGCTTGATCAGAATGCTCCCATCATCGACAAATCGCTGATAGAGCTTGCAGCTACAACAAATGTTGAGAAGTTCAGGGCAGTAGCTATCAAGCGCAACGACATTACAATTATACCAAGAGGCAGTGAAGTGTTCCGGGTTGGCGATCTTGTCTTTATCTTCTCTACTATCGATGGTATTGATGAAATGATGATCACATCGGGTAAGGAAAACTTCGAGGCAAAAAGCGTCATGATACTTGGAGGAAGCAGAATAGGAAAGCATGTCGCGTTATATCTTCAAAATAAAAGCCAGGTAAAGCTTATTGACTCGGATCTGCTTAAATGCGAAGCTCTTTCAGATGTTCTGGAGAACACCCTTATTATAAATGGCGACTGCCGTGATGCCGACCTGCTTCAGCAGGAAGGCATAGCCCACATGGATGCCTTCGTGGCAGTTACCGGCAACTCCGAGACCAATGTTCTTTCATGTCTCCTGGCCAAGAAACTGGGAGTTAAGAAGACCATAGCGGAAGTTGAAAACATGGAATACATCAATCTTGCCGAGAACATTGGCATTGACACCATCATAAACAAAAAGATAGCTGCAGCCAGCAGGATATTCAGGCACACCACCAATCCCAATGTGACACAGGTAAAGTATATGACGGGAACTGAAGCTGAAGTTATCGAATTCAATGTCCCGGAGAATGCCAGGATCACGAAAGGAACCCTGAGGAGCCTGGAATTTCCGGCAAATTCAATTGTGGGAGGAGGAACCAGGAATGGAGTTCCGTTCATTGCCACGGGAGATACCATAATAATGCCCGATGACAGGATAGTTGTGTTCACCCTGCCTTCAGCCTACGACAGGGTGTCAAAATTCTTCTCTTAAGCACAATGGTTAATTCAAGGATAATTGCCAGGGTCTTCAGCCAGGTTCTGATCCTTGAAGGGATTCTGATGCTGGTTTCAGCAGGGATCTCGTGGATTTACGATGAACCGGCTGCAAAATCCTTTCTTTTATCGGCGCTGATCACCCTCGTGACCGGGATCCTTGCCTTCACACCTCTTCGTTATCAGGAAAAAGCCTACGGGAACCGTGAGGGATACATCATCCTGACCTTTATCTGGATACTCTTCAGCGCCTTTGGCTCCCTTCCATACCTGTTCAGCTCATCAGCAGGAAACTTCACCAATGCCTTTTTCGAATCGATATCCGGTTTCACAACAACCGGAGCAACAATATTCAGGGATGTTGAATCTCTGCCCCGGGGGATATTATTCTGGCGCAGCCTTACCCAGTGGGTTGGAGGAATCACTGTTATAACGCTTGCCTGTAATGTGCTTCCTGTATCAAAAGGCCTCAATGTTCAGCTTCCTGCAACTGAGTTTTCAGGTCTGTTGACCGACAAGATCAACCCCAGGGTAATCGGGACCGCGAAAAGGCTTATAGCCGTTTACCTCGTGCTGACAATTGCTGAAATCCTGCTTCTGGCAATAGGAAAGATGCCTGTTTTTGAAGCAGTCTGCCATTCTTTCTCAACGCTTTCTACCGGCGGCTTTGCAACAAGGAATGCAGGAATGGCAGCATTCCAGGCACCATATATAAAGATTATCCTGATCTTTTTTATGTTCTTTGCCGGAATGAACCCTGCCCTGTTCTATTTCGCGTATAGGAAAAACTTCTCAAAAATTACCCGTAATGATGAATTCAGGGCATATCTTGCAATGACGGTTTTCTTTTCCGCCCTTATTGTTTTCCTTCTTTACCTCTTACAGGGTATCTCCTTTTCATCTGCCGTTCTGGACGGGATTTTCAACACCGTTTCAATTATAACAACAACGGGCTTTTTCACAGCCAACTTCAGTCAATGGGTACCGATTGCCCTCATGCTGTTTTTCTTTCTTATGTTCAGCGGGGCCATGGCAGGGTCGGCAAGCGGAGGGATCAAGATATCGCGACTGCTTATCGCGTCAAGGAATGCGAGGAATGAGTCAAGGCGTATGATTCATCCGGATGCCTTCATACCGGTCAGAATCGACAACAAAAGAGTAGCCCGGAGTACCGTACATAACCTGCTGATTTTTATAATAATTTATCTCATAACCTTTTGCACCGGTGCATTATTGATTTCATCCCTGGGCTATGACATTATCAGCTCGTTCAGCACTTCTGCCTCGATGCTTGCAAACATTGGGCCGGGGCTGGGCACATTTGGTCCGGGTAACAGCTATGTCGATATGGCCGCGGCAGGCAAATGGATACTGAGCGGTTTAATGCTTCTGGGGAGGGTTGAAATCCTCGGCGTAATAATATTATTTACAGGCAGTTTATACCGGAGATAAAGCGGGAGTAGCTTATGAGGCTCAAATCTCTAAAATTCCGAGACCCTGCCTCAGTATAGTAAATTCACTTGTTGTACAATCGACCACGGTTGAGGCTTCATTCTTGCCGTAGCCTCCGTTGATAACAATATCCGCGAAATCCTTATATTTCTCATAAATAAGTTCGGGATCGGTTGTGTACTCTATCACTTCATCGGGATCGTGAATTGAAGTTGTAATAATAGGTCGCCCGAGTTCCCTTACGAGTTCCAGGACTATCCTGTGATCGGGCATTCTTATACCTACCGTTTTCTTTTTATTCTTGAACATCTTAGGTATCTGGTTATTGGCCTGCACAATGAATGTGAAGGGGCCGGGCAGATTCCTTTTGAGAAGCTTGAAAATGCGGTTATCAATTATAATCGTGTATTCGGCGATCTGGCTCATATCGCTAAATATGAGCGACATATCGGGTCTTCTCGGATCCTGGCCTTTCAGCCTGGCGATCTTCTCAATCGATTTATTGGCTTTTATATCGCAGCCAATGGCATAAACAGTATCAGTAGGATAGATCACGATCCCTCCCTGGTCGAGGAGATCGGCCACTCTTCTAATTCGGTCAGGGTCCGGATTCTCAGGATATATTCGAAGCAGCATTATGTGATTTTTATTGCAGCCGGGGATGATTCCGGATAGATTATTTAAAGAAGGGTAAGCTACTTATATCGCACCGCTACAACCGCCTACCCTTGCTACCTTCCGATCCTGGGGGAGTTCAGCAGGAGCTGGTCGTATAAGACTTACCCGCTGCAAAAGTATTAATTTCCCATGATACCTCAAAATAAATATCCCGATTCATGCGATATCGTCTGTCTGAGAATTAAGTATATTTGTATTCTGTCTTTTAGTAACATTTTAAAATCTGACAACTATCATGGAAGAAAAAGTATCTGTCTGGAAATCCAACCTGACAAACGGATTGATCCTTGGCCTTATCGGAATTGTCTATTTTCTTATCATGTATTTCTTTGATCTGACCCTCAACCAGGTTCAGGGCTATGTATTTCTTGTCATCACGATCGTTGTATTATTCTTTCTTATCAAGTCATATCGCGATAATTACCTTCACGGTCAGATGACATATGGGCAGGCAGTCGGCGCCGGAATGGTGATCTTCCTGTACTATTCAATAATATCTGCTGTGTTTATCTATATACTTTACGCGGTAATAGACCCGGGCCTTATCGACAAGCAGCTTGCCATGGCAGAAGAAATGATGCAGAAACGGGGCTTGCCTCAGGAAGCAATGGATGCAGCAATGAATGTTCAGCAAAAGATGGTGAAACCCGGTATTATTGCTCCCCTGAGTGTTCTCCAGAACATGCTTTACGGACTCATTATGTCACTGATAATAGGGATCTTTGTAAAAAAAGAAGGCAATCCTCTCATCGATTCTGACGATGTAAGATAAAAGAGATAATATGGACGTTTCCGTTATCATCCCTGTTTACAATGAGGAAGAGTCGCTTCCGGAACTTGAACGGTGGATCACAAGGGTTTGTACAGAGAACAAGCTTAGCTATGAGATAGTCTTCATCGACGACGGCAGTTCCGATTCATCCTGGAAGGTTATAAAGGATATTTCGCTTGCCTGCAAGGCTGTAAGAGCTGTACGTTTCAGAAGAAACTACGGGAAAGCGGCAGCGCTCCATACCGGGTTCGCTGAAGCTCAGGGAGATGTTGTGATTACCATGGATTCGGACCTGCAGGACAGTCCGGATGAGATTCCCGAACTGGTCAGGATGATTACAGAAGAGGATTACGATCTTGTATCGGGGTGGAAGAAGCGCAGGTATGATCCCTTCATAAAGAGATGTACAAGCAGGATATACAACAGGACCGCCCGAGCGTTCTCGGGAATCATGCTTCACGATTTCAATTGCGGGCTTAAAGCCTACAGGAACGAGGTGGTAAAGAGCATAGAGGTATATGGTGAGATGCACAGGTATATTCCATTGCTTGCCAGCAGGGCCGGGTTTGGCAGGATAGGTGAAAAAGTTGTTAAACACATGCCGAGAAAATACGGAAGTTCAAAGTACGGACTTGACAGGTTTATAAAGGGATATCTCGACCTTCTGACAATCGGTTTCATCACCCGTTTTGGAAAGAGTCCCATGCATCTTTTCGGCTCATTAGGCACACTAATGTTCTTTATAGGTTTTGTTATGGCCGCTTATCTTGGCATCCGGAAGCTGGTCTTTCTTCACAACAACATGAAGGCACCTCTGGTTACCGACAGTCCCTATTTTTATATTGCCCTTACGGTCATGATAATAGGATCGATGCTCTTCCTTACCGGATTCCTTGGGGAACTTGTTAACCGGAATTCGCCTGAGCGAAACAAATACCTGATAAAGGATAAGATAAATCTTTGACTATCGGCTAATAGAAATTTTCAGGGCTTTTTTCCATGTTATAACAATGTTATAACGTCTTTCCAGCGATGTTATAACATTGTTTAGAGCGTTGTTATCAGTTGATTCAGCAGACAGCGGTAAAAAACCTCGGTTATGGCGTCAGTCACCCTGTTCCATGAAAACTTTAATTTCTCCTTGCTGACATACTCTGAAAATTCATTTTTCCTGTCATTGCCGAAGTAGTCAAGTATAGCCATGGCAATTTCATTGGGATCTGTATCGACAACATATCCGCATTTTTCATGGGGCACCATATCCATCAGGGCTCCTACACTGGTGACGAGCATCGGCTTGTCGAAATTAAACGCTATCTGTGTTACGCCGCTCTGGGTTGCAGTTTTATAAGGCTGTACCACGAGGTCGGCGGCGCTGAAGAATAGTTTCACCTCCTCATCCTTAATAAAACGGTTGAAAAAGATAACATCCTCTTCGATTCCGGATTCCTTTACCAGCTCGCGATATGGCGCTTCGTTTTCATAGAACTCCCCGGCCACAATCAGCTTAAGTTTTTTATTCTTCAGTTCAGGATGCGAAAAGGCTTTAAGAAGGATATCAAGCCCCTTATAATCCCTGATAAAACCGAAGAAAAGGAGGTATGAGAAATCGGGATCGAGTTTAAGCCCGGCCAATGCTTCATCCCGGCTGATTTTCTTTCCGTAATTGTCGTATAATGGGTGCGGAGCAATACACACCGGGATATCATTCCTGAATTCAATCACATCAAGCCTTACAGTATTTGACATAACAGCGGCGCCGTCGATGCTGTTCAGAAAATATTTAGTCAGAAACCTGTCTCCGATATGTTTTTCATGAGGAAAGGCATTATCCACAAGTGAGATCACCACAGTATACTTGTTTGATCTGACTATTCTTGCCACCGTGGCAAAGCATGGTGCCAGAAAAGGAGTCCAGTACCTGACCAGGAGGATATCGGGTCTTTCTTTCTTCAGTCTGCGGCCCATTCTAAACCAGTTAAGAGGGTTTATTGAATTGATTTCCCGTCGTATCATTATATCGTCCGGTGGCGGATTACTGGTATACTGGGTCTTTCCCGGAAATAACAAACCGGGATACTGCAGGGAAAAGGTACGGATATCCACCTCCTTGCTTTCCGAGATAAACTGACGTGCAAGCCTTTCGTTAAAGGTGGCAATACCTCCCCTGTATGGATGTGCTGGCCCGAGAAAGGTGATCTTCATCAAAAGAAAATAATCGGTAAAAATATAAAATCAGTTCCATTACCCTTCAGGCAGAATGATTTTTTTTAGTCTTGCCTCTTTTAAAACCTAAATTTTCAGCCTGTAAAGTTAAGGTAATCCTTCAGATATTTAAAGTCGTCGGTCAGGTTTCCATGTTTCAGAATTGTAGCCCTGTTTATCATATTGCTGTCCGAACCGGTAAAAAGATCGTGAAGCGCGTTTCTCATAAGCTGTTCACCGAAATCGTGCGAAGCGTCACGTGGAAGTTCTCCCGGCAGATTGTCTATTGACATCACGGTTATGTTGCCAGGCCTTGTGAATGCCGGTTCTTCCTTTTCAAGGACAGGATTATATCCATAGAAAGGATCGGATATGGTTGTGGCTCTAAGAGTTGAAGGCACCGAACCATTAATGTCGCAGCTGATATCTGCAATAATACTGATTCTGAATTCATTTCGCCTCATATCATCGCGGGTGAAGAAAACCGGGGAGGCCGGATCCCAGAAATGTCCGGTTATCATGATATCTGTAACATTCGTAAACGGAAGGAAGGTTGAAAAATAATCCGAGGGATGATTGCAGAAATGACTGAAGCTAAACGGTTTGTCATCCTTGTGCCGGACATAGTGTTCCGGACCGATCTGGCATACGACAGCTACGTCAAACTCACGGTTCAGGAAATCTTCGGGTGAAACCTGAACAAGATTACACACTCTGAGGGTTTCCATTGCACCGTTGGCAACGCGTCCGGTGCCGGTAACCAGGATTTTCAGACCGGGTTTCAGCTGTATCAGCCTGAGTCCTGCCCACATTTCATCCAGATCATGGCACTGGTGTGCAGGCTTAAGCCTGAACCTGTTTGTCCTGATACCTCTTGCCCTCAGCGCATTATAGGCTCCCACTATTCCCGCCCATCTGCCGAATGCCACCACGCGGTCGCCATGACCGGTTGTAAGATATTCATAATCAACAAGAGTGATTCCCTTTGAAGCCATATCCCTGAACATATCTCTGTTATGTTCCTGTTTCTTGGCCACATGTGCAAAAAACAAATAAGTTTTACCAGGGATGAAGGTTCCGCGGTCGACTTCCTTCACGCCCATCAGGATATCACATTCTTGAAGATCTTCCCTGAGGGGGATGTTAAGATACTCGTACTCTTCATTCGAATAGCACCTGTAGTCGCTGGGCTGAACAAAGAATTCGACAAAGGGATATAGTTCCTCAAGGGCCGTTATCTGAGGCGGAGTAAGAGGTACTCTTCGGTCAGGCGGGTTTTTTGTTTCCCGGAGAATCCCGATTTTTAGTGATTTTTCCATGAGAAAGCTGTTAGGTTGACTCAAATGTAAGCATTATAGCAATAATTTTTCTTAACAAAGATCAT
>JAXDBC010000066.1:0-9399 GCA_034679225.1 Bacteroidales bacterium
TTCGAGACCATGTCATTGTGCTATATTGATAAGTCGCTGATAGACAAATCGCTTCTTGAACCTCACGAAATTGAGTGGCTAAACGCCTATCATGCTGAAGTCTTAGTGCGGCTGAGCCCCCATCTTACGGAAGACGAGAAAGAGTGGCTGAAAGAAAAAACTGCTGTCATATAGTCCTGACATCGTATCCGGCGACCGTCCGACCGCCTGACCGCCCGACTGCAAGACCGCAAGACCGCAAGACCGCAAGACCGCAAGACCATGATCTATTTTCTTGAACGTATAGCAAGGCATCTTTTTGAAAGCACCGGTGGCGATATCGGCAGGCATTGCCTTGTCTTTCCCAGCCGCAGAGCCGGTCTTTATTTCCTTAAATACTATTCGGCTCTGCTGAAGAAACCTGTCTGGGCTCCCGTGACCATGAC
Source organism: Bacteroidales bacterium (assembly GCA_034679225.1). Lineage (GTDB taxonomy): Bacteria > Bacteroidota > Bacteroidia > Bacteroidales > VadinHA17 > LD21. The sequence goes on from JAXDBC010000066.1 coordinate 426, forward strand.
ATCAAATGAATTCTTTGCTTCCTTCTCGGACCTGGTGATTGCCGATACTGAAGTCCTGCTGTTCGAACTGTACAGGATCTATCTCAGTCTCAACAAAAAAGGAGAGAGCTTTGACGAGTTTTACTTCTGGGGCGACATGCTGTTAAACGATTTTGATGATGTTGACAAGTACATGGCCGATGCCCGGGCAGTATTCCGCAACGTGGAGGATTTCCGGAATATAGATGAGAAATTCGGAGATCTCGATCCTGATCAGGCCAGGATAATAAAACAGTTCTGGTACAATTTCGAGCCTGAAAAGCAATCGCCGCAGAAGGAGGGCTTTAAAACTGTATGGTCTATCCTCGGGGAGCTCTACTCCGCGTTCAGAAATACCCTCCGTTCCTCAGGACTCGCTTATGAGGGCATGATAATGAGGGATGTGGCCGAAGGTGCTGCCGCTGGTCTTATACAGGACCTGGAATGGGAGAAAGTTCATTTCATAGGATTCAATGCACTGAACAAGTGCGAACTCACGCTTATGAAAATACTTAAGGATCAGGGAAAAGCATGTTTTTACTGGGATTATGACAATTCTTACATCGGGGATGGAAACATAAACTCTGCCGGGCTCTTCATGAACAGGAACCTTAAGACCTTCGGGAACGATATGCCTGCAGACTGGCAGTACGACACATTGCTTTCAACAGCCGGCACTGATGTGACCAGAAAGCTTATAGCGACTGCCTCCGATATTGTTCAGGTGAAGCTGATACCGGAACTCCTGGCTTCTTTACCCGCGCCGGCACCTGAAGAAGCCCACCACACGGCAGTCATACTGGTTGACGAAAACCTGATTGTTCCCCTTCTGACCAGCCTGCCAGGCGACATCGGTGATATCAACATTACAATGGGTTATCCGCTCAAAATGACAGGTGTGTACAGCCTTGTGAAGCATATCTTCGATCTTCAGCGGAATGCTTCGGTCGAAGGAAACGAGATACTCTTCAGCCGCCGGGACGTTATCGATATACTCAGGCATCCTCTGGTGGCAGATGCTTCGGCTGATAAGGAAAGTAGTTTAACGGAGAAGATTGTATCAGGAAACCTTTTCCGGATAAATTCAGGCTTACTGTGTATCACCCCTCTGATGGAAGCTCTCTTTAAAAAACCGGATACGCCGAAAGAATTCTCTGATTATCTGATAAACATACTCGGGATTGTGGCATCGGGAGGACAGGAGGACGATCAGGATGATGCTGACAGAATTATGCAGAGGAAACTGAAAAACGAATTCCTTCATACGCTGCTGAAGACAATCAAACGTCTTGAACCTGTTGCCTGTTCCGGAGATGTGGTTTTCAGGACTGATACCTACATCAGGATTCTCGACAAGATATTGAGGAGCCAGTCAGTACCCTTTAGCGGCGAGCCTTTGTCTGGAATACAGATTATGGGTTTCCTTGAAACCAGGGTTCTCGATTTCAAAAATATAATAATGCTTTCCGTTAATGAAGGTAATCTGCCTTCTGTCAGCACAGGATCGTCATTCATCCCATACAGCATAAGGGAAGCATTCGGGCTTCCTGTGATCAACCATCAGGAATCGCTCTATGCATATCACTTCTTCAGACTCCTTCACCGGGCCGAAAATGTCACTTTCGTTTACAACTCCGACTCTTCAGGCATGCGGACGGGTGAAATGAGCCGCTTCCTTACACAAATGAAGTTTGCACGCCTGATCAGTCATGATACTCTCAGCCTTAACTTTGACATAAGAACCAGCTCATCTGAAAATACCGTGGTTGAAAAGACCGGCGTTCACAGGGAAAGGCTGCTGAGACTTTACTCCGGCGATCGGGCCGTGTCGATGCTCTCGCCCACGGCAATAAACACCTGGCTGGGCTGCAGGATGAGATACTACTACAGGTATGTCTGCGGATTAAAGGAAGCGGATGTTGTTTCGCCTGAAATCGATCACGCGATATTCGGGCAGATACTGCATTCGGTGATGAAGGATATCTATAATGTGCCGCCCGGTGAGCCTGTCACTGCCGCTTACATTGACTCCATATACGGTGCTCAGGATTATCTTGCCGGTCTAATTGACAAGTCGGTGGAATCAGTATACGGACCGGATATGCTGCGCCCTGAAAGCGGAAATGATATCATAATCAAAGATATCCTGCTAAACTACCTTAGAAGGATACTGGCTGCCGACAGGGAGATTGCTTCCTTCTGCATGGTCGGCACTGAAAAGGAATACAGCTTCCGGATGCTGGTTGAATGCGAAGCTCAGGTTCTGAATATCAGAACAGGGGGAAGCATCGACAGGATCGACAGGGTAGGGGGTAGGCTGAGAATAATCGACTACAAGACGGGAGAGCTTGTCTCCGCGATTGCCTCGCTGGATGATTTGTTCGCCGATGACAGGAAGAAAGAATATGACGGATGGCTTCAGACTTTACTTTATTGTGAAGCCTGGCTGGCGAATAACCCTGACGAGGCTGTAAGGCCATCCATCTACAGGGTGAAGGAATTGAGACAGGCGAAAGCCGGTGATGCCCTGAAAATAAAAGAGGACAAAAAGAACGAATGGATTCTCGAAGATTACCGGACTGTGAGAGAAGCCTTTATGACCGGCATCAGGGAGGTGATAGTTTCAATATTCAATTCAGGGGAGCCTTTCAGGATGACGAAAATAGTTGCCAAATGCAATTATTGCCCATACCGGGGATTGTGCAGGAGATAAATTACAGACTCGCGATTATTACATTTCCCTTTGGAGGGCAACCATTTTTATAGCTGTAACTGCAGCTTCATCGCCCTTGTTGCCGTGCTTTCCGCCTGACCTTTCAAGGGCCTGATCATGATCGAGAGTGGTAAGCACTCCGAATATGAAGGGGATTCCGTAGTCGAGGTTAAGTTTTGTGATTCCGTAAGTTACACCCTGACAGATATATGTGAAATGCGGTGTTTCGCCCTGGATAACGCAACCCAGGCAAATAATGGCGTCAACATCGTAACTCCCGGCAAGAAGCTGTGCGCCAATAGTCAGTTCAAAACTGCCTGGTACATGCCTGACAATAATATTTTTGTTCTTTGCTCCATGCTTTTTGAGAGTGTTGAGAGCGCCTTTGAGAAGTGAGGAAGTGATGTCGTGATTCCAGTCGGAGACTACTATCCCGAATGTCATCTTGCCGGCATCAGGAACGGAACCCTGATCATAATCGGAAAGATCAGCAGTGCTCATTGCTTTGAAAGTATTTTTACCCTTGCAATGTACTTGTCGATTGAGGAACCTTCGGTGCTTGTGGGATACTCTTTCTTGATCCTTTCATACACTTTAAGAGCATCAGGATATTTACCGGCCGATTCATACAGTTCACCGGCCTTCATCAGGTAAAGCGGGGTATTGAATGAATTATCTGCATACTCAGCGGCCTCAATATATTTGGAAATACCTTTTTCTATTTGTCCGAGTTCAACAAGCGCATCGCCGGTGGCGCCTATGGCAATGGATCCGATTACCTTGTCCTTTTTTGAATATTTTTCAAGGTAGTCGATTGCTTCTTCGTAGTTACCCAGATGCAGATTGCAGATACCGGCTCCGTAACGTGCAAGATTACCGGCACGGGTGAACCTGTATTCCTTTGCAATGTCAATAAAACCAAGATAGTTGCCGTCGCCGTTAAGGGCAAGATTCAGGGAATCAAGTTCAAGATAACGCTGAGCCTGGTACATCTGAGCCTGAGCCTCGTCATTCTGTTTAATAATATACATCCTTCCCAGCCAGAAAATCCCGACAATAACAACCAGGATGCCAAGTCCGATAAGTAGCGGCTTGTAGTTCTCCTCAAGAAATTGTTCCGTTTTGGTCAGTGTTTGTTCGACGTTTTTTATACCCTGTGGACTGTCAACTTTCTTACCTTTTGCCATAACAGTTTATTCTTAAATCACTTAAAAAAATAACTCCGCAAAAGTAGTGCTTTTCAAGCAATATTGAAACAAATGAACAAAAAAATAAGACCATTATACTTGTCTGATAAAATATTGAATATAAGTTGTTTAATATTTAATTTCAATGTTATTTACTTTTTTGTAAATTTGTATTCATTAGCTAAACCGAATAGCGTGCATTGAAATGTACCTTAAGAAACTCCTCCTAACCAACTTCAAGAATTACGGACAGGCCGACATAGGTTTCTCCCCGAGAATAAACTGTATCGTGGGAAATAACGGAGTCGGGAAAACAAATATCCTTGATGCAATTCATTATCTGTCGCTTACTAAGAGTTTTTTTAATAATATCGACAGTGTCAGCATAAGGCACGATGAGGAATTCTTTATCATTCAGGGGATTTTTGAAAAAAAGGGTGAGGAGGATAATATCTTCTGCTCCTTCCAAAGGCAGAAACAGAAGGTACTGAGAAGGAACAGCAAGGAATATTCACGGCTGTCGGACCATGTCGGAAGGTATCCGGTTGTTATGATCTCACCTGCCGACATTTCTCTGATCGTTGAAGGAAGCGAGGAACGGCGCAAGTTCATGAATAAGATAATAAGCCAGTTCAATTCCGAATACCTCAGTGCTGTCCAGAATTACAACAAGGGGCTTCAGCAGAGGAACAAGCTTCTCAGGGATTTTGCCCTTTCAGGTCGTTTCGATGCCGATATGCTTTCAATATGGGATGCCCAGCTTATACGCTACGGAAGCCTGGTGCATGCCGTAAGGGCTCAACTTGTCAATGAGATAGTTCCGGTTTTTTATAAATACTATTCCTTGGTGTCGAACAGCCGCGAAAATGTGAGTCTGAGATACCGTTCCCATTTGAATGAGGGAGATTTTAAGGACTTGCTCGCCGCTTCGGTACAGAAGGACAGGGCCCTGGAGTATACAACGGTAGGAATACATAAAGATGATCTTATATTTGAAATGGATGGCTATCCGGTGAAGATACTCGGATCGCAGGGACAGCAGAAATCATTTCTGGTTGCCCTGAAGCTTGCCAAATTCGATTATATAAAGAGAAAAGCCGGGTTTCCGCCGATTCTTCTGCTCGATGACATCTTTGATAAATTCGATGCCAGAAGGGTGGCACAGATAATAAGGCTTGTAGGAAATCACCGCTTTGGCCAGATCTTTATTACCGACACTCACCAGGAACGGCTTCATGATATTCTTAAAAGCATTGAAACCGATTACCGCCTTATAAGGATAAACGAGGACGGTATAGGAGGAGTTGCCGGAAACGGTATGTAAACCATGAGAAGAAGCAAAACTATATCAATCGCCGAGGCGATGAAGGATTACATCAGGGAAATGAAGCTTGAGGACAAGCTCATGGAAGTGAACCTTGTCAGCTCATGGGAAGAAATGGTCGGCAAGGCCATAGCATCCAGAACCTCAAAGGTGTACATCAAAGACCAGATACTTCACATACGCCTGAACTCCTCCGTTGCCAGGAATGAACTAATGATGCTGAGGGAAGCCCTCAGGGAGAAGCTTAATGAAAAGGCAGGTAAGGAATTAATCCGGGAAATTGTTCTAAGGTAGATCCTGAACGCTGTAAACTCTGCCCGAAACCGAGATCAGCTTTCTGAAATCCCTTGATGAGGAAAAGGGGTATTCTTCGGTCCTGTATCTTAATACGGCCCTGTTGTCTGATATCTCTATCTGAAGACTTGATTCCGGGTATTTCAATACTATGAAGTCAGCCAGAAGCACAGCCTTTTCAAGCCCGTCACCACGCTTGAAATTCCACACTTCATCAGGCAGGGCAAGCCTGTTGCCGTCATATATCGATTCGTCAGACAGTTTCTTCAGAATGCAATAAACCTCGTCGACCAGCATCTCTTCAAGATCAGTGAAGCATACCGGGTTTCTTTCCATCGCGGCCTTGATGTAGGGGACCCAGTCGATCAGGTCCATCTGCCTGTAAACGTACATCGTAAGAAGTGCCATTTCTGACTTGTCTCTCAGATCAGTTATCGACCTGATGATTTCCTCCCTGGTGTTTTCAGGTGATATTGACGGTGTCGGCTCAGAGATGAAAGACTTTTCACTGTCAGGCAGCCTCGGCTCCGTAATAGTAAATTTCTCAAGATCACTGAACATCTCGTCAAGTAATGCTTCGCTCATTCCTCCGGCATAGCTGTTGAAATTCGTCCTGAATTCCTCCAGGCTGCAGCCTCTGTCTTCACAGAAGATCCCCTCAATGTCGTTCAGTATGATCTTCCCGGATATCGGGCTCAGTTGGAACTCATCCCCCTCTATTTCTTTAACCAGGCTGGCCCTGCTTTCCTTCGACAGGTTGTATTTGCTTGTATGTTCATATTCAAACATCTTTTCTAGCGAGATATACTTTTTAATGCCTGAGCATTCGCACATGTACTGGAAGTGGGTTTTGTACTTGTTCTTGAACCTCAGGAAGTTGATAAATACAAGGTCGCTTATGTTTGTTCGAAGGAAGTCCCTGAGCTTTTCAGAAAACATACTGTAAGATTCCGGATCTATGCTTGCTTCATTATATATGGTGTGAATATGCCCAGAAATATGCGAAACAATCGTGACCTTCTCATTTTCAAGAGCCCGTCTGGCCTTCTCCGAAAGGGATGTCCCGTTGAACCACATGTTTTTGGTAACTATCCGTCTGTTATTGGTGATCAGGCCTTCCTTCTCGGTTATGAAGTTCTGGGAATGAAGAGGTGTGGCAACAAGGAAGATCTTTTCGAGGGGTATTTTTCCGACAATGAACATGGCTGCAGCATAGAGGGCCGACAGTGAGACACATTCTCCGGCACCTGTCGTGTAGTTGTCGCGGTATCTGAAGGCAGTCATGGCTTCGACCGTTTCGGTCTTCCAGTAAGGGATTACATCGGAACTGAATTTGTCAAGTCCGAAATGCTTCCTTATATCAATGTCAAAATAGTATTTGTCTCCTTCATACCCGAACAGTGCATTGGACTGCCGAAGCACGGCAATATCGAAGAAATTGCTGAAACGCTCAATTTCCTTTGTCTTTGTTGTCATACCCCAGGTTGCCAGGTCGAGGTTGAAAACGTAGTTGTCAATTATGTACTGTTTGATCCTGTTTACCTTGTAGTTGAATCCCTTTTTGTCAATACCCTCAAACCAGGGATCATCGCGCCATTTCCAGATAAGGGGCGACATGATGTTAGCCAGGACGAGAGGATAAAACAGGTCGGGGAAGATGAAGATCTCCATGTCCGACAGGGTAAAGGCTGATGAATATTTTTCCATCTGCCTTGTTCCGGCAGGACTGAGTGATGTTTCCTTGTTCATGCGATTAACAGAATCGTTCAATGTCGGAAAAGAAAAAGTTTGATTCCCTGATGGCGTTTTCATCGTTGTCGGAGCCGTGAATGGCATTCATCTTCACAGAGACTCCGAAATTACGACGGATGGTGCCCTGCTCCGCCTTGTCGGGATCCGTGGAGCCTATTAGCTTGCGGAATTCATTGACGGCATTGTCATGCATCAGGATCAGCACGACAACGGGCCCCGAAGTCATGAAATCCACAAGTTCTTCGAAGAAAGGCTTGCCCCTGTGAACCTCGTAAAACGCTTCAGCCTGCTGAATGGTCATCTGAACCATTTTGATGGCCGCAATCTCGAAACCACCCTCATTGATCATTGAAAGTATCGGACCTGTTTTTCCGGTCCTCACCGCATTCGGTTTTATTATTGAAAAAGTATATTTGCCGTTCATGTCCGTTTTTAATGATAATCCTGCCTGAAATTATGCCTAATAGATTATTTCATATCTTTAACACCTTGATTCAGCCAAAATAAATAGTGACAGAACCGGCCAAATATACAAAAGAATTCTCGGAACTGCTGGAATCGTCCGACAATATCCTGCTGATTAGCCATATCAATCCGGATGGCGATGCAATTGGTTCTCAGTTAGCTCTTTATCACTATCTTTCCTCTCGCGGAAAAAAGGTGGAAATGATGTGTCCGAACAATCTCCAGGAGTTCCTTAAATGGATGGATGGTTCAGACAGGATCAAAGTCTTTATCCGGAAAAGAAAAAAAAGCATTCAGATGATTAAAAATGCCGGACTGATTGTAATGCTTGATTTCAACCATCCAAACCGCCTCGGGGAAGCGGAATCCTTCGTTACTGCATCACGGGTTCCGAAGGTCATCATTGATCACCATCTGGAACCAGTTGATTTCGCGGACCTTATTATTTCGGATCCCTCAAGATGCTCCACATCGGAGCTTGTCCATGAGATTGTGACCCTTATGAATGATGGTCCATTCCGTGATCATTCATATTCCGAGAGCATTTATGTAGGAATTATTACAGATACAGGCAACTTTGAGTATGGAAGCTACAATGGCAATACAATGAGGGTGGTGGCCGACCTGCTCGACACGGGGATAGACAGGAGCAAAGTGCTTAACACGGTGTACAACAACTTCTCAGCCGACAGAATGAGACTGATGGGACTTGCACTCAACCAACGTATGACCGTCCTTGAAGAATACCGTACAGCCTATATCTGCCTCACAAAACAAGATCTGGCTGATTGTAACCATGTGAAGGGTGATACCGAGGGATTTGTAAATCTGCCCCTGTCAATAAAGAATATTGTCTTTTCCGTGCTTTTTATTGAGAAGGACAATTATGTGAAACTTTCACTCAGATCGAAAGGAAATTTCCCTGTCAATGATTTTGCATCAAAATATTTTTCCGGGGGAGGACACATGAATGCCTCCGGAGGAGAACGGTATGACAGCCTTGAAAATACTGTCAGTTTCTTTCTTGAAGCGCTGAAAGAGAACGAAGAAATGCTTAAAAAGGCTGACTAAATCCTGACTGAATTGTGACGCGGAAATTCCTTATATTATTATGTGTTTTGATGCTTGGTCCCTGCGCATGCAGGAACACCGGCAGTCAGGAGGTGATCCTCCCGAAGCCGGGAAAGGAGGAAATGGAAGAAATGAACCGCTTCCTTGTGC
>JAXDBC010000067.1:0-2788 GCA_034679225.1 Bacteroidales bacterium
AAAGCCTTGGGGTAAATGCTATCCGGACAAGCCATAATCCTCAGGCTCCTCATTTATATGAATTATGCGATGAACTCGGCTTTGTTGTAATGGATGAAGCATTCGATGAATGGGAATATCCGAAGAACAAGTGGATCACGGGCTGGAACAGGGGTGTCCCGGGGCATCAGGGGACTTCGCAGTATTTCAGGGAGTGGAGCGCGCGCGATTTAAGGGATCAGATCCTGCAGCACCGGAAACACCCTTCCATTATCATGTGGAGTATAGGCAATGAAGTGGATTATCCTAATGATCCCTATACTCATCCCGTTCTTGCAGATGAGGGTATCAGTCAGCAGTCTGTAAGGGCATTCCTGGAAGATCATCCGCGGGCAGAAACCCTTGGTCAGATCGCGAGGGAACTCGTGGCAGTTGTCAAGGAGGCTGATAATACCAGGCCTGTAACGGCTGCTCTTGCCGGCGCGGTAATGTCGAATTATACCGATTATCCGTTTGTGCTTGACCTTGTCGGTTATAATTACACCGAGAACAAATATGACAGTGACCATGAACTGTATCCGGAAAGAATTCTCTACGGAAGTGAAAACAGACATGATCTGCCGGCGTGGTATGCCGTGAAAGACAAGGAATTTATTTTTGGACAATTTCTATGGACAGGTATCGATTATCTGGGAGAATCAGGTCCATGGCCCGCCCGGGGTTCGACCGCGGGATTGCTCGACCTGGCCGGAAATGTCAAACCCAGGGGCTATTTCCGGAAAGCCTTGTGGAGCGGGGAACCGATGGCTTACTTAGGAACTTACAAACTGGTTGAGAGAAGCGGTTCACGCCGGGTAAACAGATTGTCATCCGATGCACCGCCGCTGTGGAATTACGATAAGGATAGCAGGGTTCAGGTAGTCTGCTACACGAATTGCGGCGAGGCGGAATTGCAGCTTAACGGGAAAACAGTCGGTGAACGCAAACCCTACGACCCTGAAACCGGGATAATCTCATGGATAGTAGACTACGACCCGGGCGAACTCAAAGTGCTGGCATTCAATAATGGAAAGGAGGCTGCATCGTACAGGATTGTGACCAATACTATGCCGGCAAAGATTGATGCTGAGGTTCTTAAATTGAAAGATGATGAGCTTGTGAGACAGGTTATGGTGAATATTATTGACACAAACGGCAACCACTCAATCCTGGCTGACAATGAAATCACCTGTGAAATATCCGGAGGGACCCTGCTTGGGATGGAAAATGCCTCATCCAATGCAGCGGATAACTATCAGGACAACAGGCAACGGTGTATTAATGGCAGGCTGTTGATTTTTGTAAAGAAAGATGCATCGGAGGCCCCTGTCTCCATGAAGCTGTCATCACCGCTGCTTGAACCGGTGGAGCTGAAGATTGAATAGTATGTACTGCCTGAATCGCATCAGTACAACCGGGATTCAGGAGGAGAATAAAAACTATAATATGATGAAGAGAAATCTGACTATATTGTTATTGACCATGAGCTTTGCATCAGTCTTTGCTCAGGGCCGGGCGCCTCAGATAAGGGAAAACATACCTCTGGATTCAATCCGCCTGAGCGATCCCTGTATTCTGGCTGACAAAAGTACCGCAACCTACTATATGACGGGAACCGGAGGCTTGCTGTGGAAAAGCAAGGACCTCAAAAGATGGACAGGGCCATTTTCTGTAACGAAGACAGATTCCGCGTCGTGGATGGGACCTCAGCCTATGATATGGGCTGCCGAATTGCATCAGTACAAAGGCAGGTACTATTATTTTGCAACATTCACCAACCGCGACAGGATTATTGAAACGGTAAAAGGCAATGCAATAAACCGGCGGGCAAGCCATGTGCTTGTAAGCGATCGTCCCGACGGCCCTTATGTTCCAATGCAGGATTCGGTCTACCTTCCTCCTGATAAGCCAACGCTTGACGGAACATTCTGGGTGGATACCGATGGGAAACCATACATGATTTACTGCCACGAATGGCTTCAGAACTGGAACGGCACAATGGAGAAAATTGAGTTAAAACCGGATTTAAGCGGCACTGTCGGGGAACGAAAAATATTATTTTTTGCTTTTGATTCACCATGGAGCAGGGAGAAAGACCAGTACGGCCGTATTATTCCCAACAAGGTAACTGATGGTCCTTATCTCTTCAGGACACAGACAGGCAGACTGGGAATGATATGGACAAGCTGGGTTTACAACGATTATGTACAGGGGGTGGCTTACTCGGAAAGCGGGACACTTGACGGACCCTGGGTGCAGGAAGCGGAACCGGTCACTCCGCCAAACTTCGGTCATGGTATGTTATTCCGGACTTTTGAGGGAAAATTGCTTATGTCGATCCATAGTCACACGACAGTGAACGGACGAACTGTAAGGATTCCGCATCTTTTTGAAGCGGATGATTCAGGTGATAAACTGGTAGTAGGTGGTCAGTATCATCCCAGGTAAGGAAGGAACGGCTCGCGGCATGCGGTTCGAGGTTCAGTAGAAAGTTGAAAGAAACGGCTAGCGGCACGCGGCTAGCGGTTCAAGGTTTAGTTGAAGGTAAAGCGTTTATAATTAAGCATTTAGCGTCTTGCACCACGCGTTATTTACAATTGTTAATTATTGGCCTTGTGTCTTGCACCTCGCGTCATTTACAATTGTTAATTATACTTGTAATTGTTCATTGTTCATTGTTCATTGTTCATTGTTCATTGTTCATTGTTCATTGTTCATTGTTCATTGTTCATTGCTAATTGCTAATTGTTCAAGCATTTAGCGTCCAGTA
>JAXDBC010000068.1:0-31626 GCA_034679225.1 Bacteroidales bacterium
AGTCATACAGCCTGCAAAATATAAAACATCAGCTTTTTCCTGCCTGAGCCGCGGAAGAAAATCATAGGATGCACCGGCTTCCTGCTTCGGGGCCGGAAGGTTCAGCCTGTTACGAAAATAACCATTCCATGTTTTCTCGTACATAAACTCTTTTCCCTCTGCCCTCCTGACAATCATCCTGATCGGGGATATCTCGATCCCGACAGGGCAAATATGATCACATCGACCGCACATAAGACAATTGTGGGCAACGTCATATAATTCATCGTTGTTCCTTATCCCCTTCATCAGGTAGGTGGCCTGAATGGTGTTTATACCCGTTGTAAAGCCAAGCTGGCATACGTCGATACACATTCCGCACGAAGAGCATGAATGCACCTCTACCTCGGAATAGGTTCCCGGTTTGTCGCCGGTCCGTATGCCAGAGTTACGCATGAAGATGAGAAACAGTTCCGTTGGAATATGAAGATACCTGGTTAGCGGAAGCAGGACGAAAAAAGTACCCAGCGAAAGCGAATAGAGCCACCAGAAAGGATAGGCCAGCTCATTGGCCGGAAGAAAAGAGGCCAGCGCGGCTCCCAGGCTTCCGGTCAGAAAGCTACCCGTACCGTAGGCTCCGCTTGTAAGACTCTCGGCAATAAGACGGCTTGGAAAAATAAGCCAGAGTGATGTGAGGGCAATTTTGTCGAGCGGCTTCAGCCTGGTGGTCTTCTTCATCCCAACAACCCTCGACGAAAACCTCTTGATTACAGCCATAAGAAGTCCCGACAGTATGAAGGCAAGAATAAGATCCATGAGGAAGGCATAGGAACTCTCGAAAAAGGTCTTTCCATGATCAGGATGGAAAAACCTGAAGAATATCGCCTTGTACGGATGATTAAGATGCTTTTCTCCGAAGATGTCAGCCTCAATAGTCCCGAATACTATAAGAAGAAACCACCCGAAGGCCAGACTCATGTGCATGTAGCCCAGTCGCGGATTCGACTTGAGGATCTTCCTGTGAATAAGACTTTCCAGGAATATTTCCTTCAAACTCTGGCCGAATGCCCTCCCGAAAAAACCTCTCTGAAGCCTCAGCTTGTCAGGTCTTGAAAGCTCCCTGAACCAGATAATGCACCTGGCCACCGCATAGATGAGTATGAAGTAAAGTCCTATATTGAAGGGGATTACGAAAGGATCAAATTTCATAGCCTTCTGTTTTTCGGAACGCCTGTTTTGCCACACTTATCACATCGCGGGTATTGACTCCCCTGGGGCAAACCAGAATGCACTTGCCGCATAGCATGCATTTCCTGATCTTATCCCTTACCTGTTCATTTTCACCCCTCTTCAGCAGGATATGTATCTCTCTCAGACTGAAATCCGTGAAATTCCCTGTCGTGCATGTTGCAGTGCAGCATCCGCATTCTATGCAAAGCTTCAGACTCGGCTCCCTCTCGATAATATATCTGACAATGCCGCGATCGTTGGCGTCGTAGTTGATAACACGTGCTTTTGAAAGGGAAAATCCGAATTTTTCCATTTACTTTTCCTGGTTCAGATAGTTGACAATCTCCATTACTGCGCCCCGCGCATGGGAAATCGTTTCTGTTATATTCAGCGGTGCAGTGCAGGTTCCCGCGTAAAACACACCTTTTATATTACCCATATTGGTACCGAAATGATGATCGGCCGGCTGGAAAAACCTGTTCTCCCCCCTTTTCAGTTTCGTTTCATCCGCCAGCCTGATAGCATCTTCCGACATTTCCATGCCTGCCATCAGAACAAGTATGTCGAGTTCCATCTTAAGGGGCCGCCCGACAAGTGTATCCTCTACTTTTGCAACCAGCCTGTTCTGAATGTTAACGGCTACTTCCGACACCTTTCCGCGGATAAAGCCGACCGAATATTTTTCCTGGGCTTCCTTGTAAAGCTCTTCATACAACGCGCCTCCCATCCTCATATCCATATAGAAGCAGAAAACCTTGCACGAGGGAAGAACTTTCCTTACCTCAATAGCCTGCTTCACGGCAGTAACGCAGCAAAGCTTGGAGCAATAGATATTCCCGGCTTTTTCATCCCTGGAACCCACGCAATGAAGAAATCCTATCCTTTCCGGCTTGTTGCCGTTTACAAGTTTAAGCTCCCCCTTCCTGAACATTGCTTCAAGATCGGCAGAGCTAATTACATTGTCATAAATACCATAGCCGTACTCTTCCTTCCTTTCACTTCTAAACAGGTCAAAACCGGTTGCCAGCAACAAGGCATCCGCGCTTATTGTTTCACCGTTTTCGACAGTTACGGTAAATTCATCGCCCTTCCTGCTAAATCCGGTCACTTTCCGTCCCTTCATGAGAAGGATGTTCTGATGCGAAACGAGTCTTCTGAGATATTCAAGGACTTCATCGCTGCTTCGCCGATCGGGGAACAGATGATACCAATCCCTGAGATGTCCTCCCATCTCATTTCCCTTTTCAACAAGAGTCACCGAGACACCCTCGCGGGCCAAACGTCCCGCAGCTTCCATTCCTGCTGTCCCGCCTCCTATTACAACAACACGTCTGCCCATATCAGGAATTAATTAGGTTATTCGGTATCGGCATCTGCCTGCCGTCTTTTGTACGGTATTTATCGCGGGGATCAAATTCGATTCCCATCTTCCTTAAAAGCGGTTCCGACTGAACCATGTGAATCTGCAAGCCTATATCCCATGGATTATAACCCATCACCAGGGCGGCAAGTTCTTCATAGGTAAGCACGGGAACAGACTCTCCATTTTCCCCGAAAGTTGTACCCTCCATTTCTTTTATGGTATACTGCCACTTGTCCATGAACATGGTGCAGCCCGGGCAGTTGGTGAGAATCAGGTCAGGTTTGTATGGTTTCATTGATGAAAACTTCTTGACGGTATTTGAAAGCGAATAGCCCCTGTTGGCCTGAACAAGATACTGCCTGAATCCGAAACCGCAACAATGCCTTCTTTCGGGATAATCGATAACCTGCCCTCCCCACGACTCAATCATACCACTGAGAACATGCGGAAACTCAGCCCCTCCCACTCCATATTTCGGGAAGATCTTTGCATAATGACAACCAATGTGTTCAACAACCCTGAGAGGTTCGCCCGTCTGTTTGTTCACAAGAGGATATTTTGCAGCGGCGGCAATCTGATCACGGAACTTGTAGACAAGATCACTCGTATGAACAACATTTTCAGGCACATCAAACTCCCTGCCCGTCGCCTTGTACAGGTATTCCCTTGTTTTTTCAAGCTCCCCCGGAAAATGCTTCCAGGTCTCAAGTATTTCCGTGTAAATACCGAAGGAGGTTACGCATGAGATAGCTATGTTCTTGTATCCGGCCTCCTTCATAAGAGCGTAATGACGGGCTATAACGGTCTGGATGGTCGAAAAGGGAACCACATCTGCATGATATCCTATCCCGGTACAAGTGGTATGGGAAGGATTCTCATACACATCCTTGCCCAGAACATTTCGCATAAGATGAAGGAAAAACTGCTCCGAGCCCGGGAAAAAACTTTGCCTGATGCACGACCTTACATAAAAGAAATGATCATCGGCTATTTCCTTCTGATAATCACGCCATACCAGTCTGTTATCTTTCTCTTTC
The DNA here is from genome assembly GCA_034679225.1 of Bacteroidales bacterium. Classification (GTDB taxonomy): domain Bacteria; phylum Bacteroidota; class Bacteroidia; order Bacteroidales; family VadinHA17; genus LD21. The sequence continues at coordinate 3,610 of JAXDBC010000068.1, forward strand.
TCGTTCATATTGAATATATCAATAAGTATGTTTCTTGCCAGAGGACGTGTATGTCATAATGAAATATTCATTATCAATCCCTTCCTCATCGAACTGAAGCCCCATTTCAGCGGCTTTCTTCTTTGAATGAACCTCTATTGTTTCAAACATCTCCATACCCCCGGTAATCTCGAATATCTTCCTCAGCTCTTCCTTCGCGTCTTCGGGTATCTTCCTCAGCGGACCTTCGCCCAACTCGTCCATCTGGCCTCCCAGACGCTCATAAATATCCCTGGTATTTTCAAGCATATACTCCCAGACCGGACCCTGCTCACGATGCATGTCGGGCCTGACGGCATAGGTGGCGACACAATATCCGTATTTGAAAATATTCTCCCCGACAGTCCGTTTGATGGCAAACTGCTGCCTCCCCTTTTCCGACTCGGTGAAAAATCCAAGCTTCTGAGAAAGGGTTCTTAGCGACATGACAACCAGCGCGGGAGTGTTGCCTCTCGGGCATCTCGTCTTGCACGACATGCATTCCCCGCAATACCAAATCGTCTCCGATTTGAGAATATTTTCTATTTCATCGTTATCACCCTTTTGCACCGTATCAACAAGTTTCCGGGGATCATAGTCATAGAATTCGGCCGCCGGACATATGGCCGTACAGATACCGCAGTTCATGCAGGCCTTGAGACCTTCCACAAACCTGATGTCCTGCTTCAGAAGTTCCAGATAATTTTCCATTCAGGATATATTTGATGTAATCAGGTTCTGTTATTTTATTAACAACAAAATTACTTTTTTGAACAGTGGCATATAATACGGTTAAAACCTATTTTACCGTGGGTATAAATACCTACTCCAACACCCTTGTTCAGGTTATCGCGTGAAGGAAGACGGTATGAATTTTTATTGTAATTTTGAGATATGATACTCATAGCTGAAAGTGGCGGAACAAAAACCAACTGGTGTGCCGTTTCGGATTCCGTCGAAACCGGGATCATTCCAAGTATCGGGCTAAACCCGAACTTCGTGTCGAAGGATACTATCCGTGATGTGTTGTTGCTGGAAGTACTTCCGGCAATGAACAATCCTCCCATCAGTGAGGTCTGGTTTTACGGCGCCGGATGTGCCGGAGAAGCCATGCTTGCCAAGGTCGCGGATGCAGTGAATTCCGCCCTTCCTGACATCAGGGTCAATGTGCTTTCCGACCTCGCGGGTGCTGCAAGGGGAATGCTCGGAAACCAGCCCGGTTATATCTGCATGATAGGCACAGGATCAAACTCGGGATATTACGACGGCAGGAATATAACCACCAACGTCCCTCCCCTGGGATTCATCCTTGGTGATGAAGGAAGCGGAGCATCGCTCGGAAAGAAAATTATTGCCGATTTTCTGAGGGGAATTATGCCGAAGCAGTTGTCAGATGAATTCAGAAACATTTACGGAGCAGAAAAGGATGAAATTGTTTCAAATGTTTACAGGGGCGTTTTCCCAAGCCGCTATATCGGAGGCTTTGTGAAATTCCTGAATGACCATATCGGCGAACCGTATTGCAGGGAACTGGTTGAAACTTCATTCGGGGAATTCGTTAAGAGAAACCTGAACCTTTACGGCGCTCCCCGGGGCTCTTCGATCGCTGTCACTGGATCGGTTGCATGGCACTTCAGGACCATCCTGGAGGAAGTCTTCAGCCGAAACGGCTTTGTAATATCCTCAGTCTGCCAGGGACCCATTGAAGGACTGATAAAGTATCACAGGGAAAACCCATAAACTTTAGCAATTAATATTAATGACATCCGGGGGCGGATGCATAAGAAGATGTTTTTAACCGGAAAGCAGATATGACCAGTGTGACGGAATCCGATTCCCTTTACAACGATCTCGAAAAGATGCCGGTAAGGGAATTACTCGAATCAATAAACCAGGAAGACTTGAAAGTTCCGCTTATAGTCAGAAAATCAATACCCGATATAGCCCGGCTGGTTGAAGCAATAGTGGTGAGAATGAAGAAGGGAGGCCGGCTTTTCTATATAGGCGCGGGAACCAGCGGACGCCTTGGCATCGTGGATGCATCCGAGATACCTCCTACATTCGGCCTGGATCACGGCTATGTAATCGGACTGATATCCGGAGGCGACGGGGCGATCAGAAAGGCAGTGGAAATGGCCGAGGACAATGAGGAACTTGGATGGAAAGACATTCTTGCCTTTAACCCCACCCCCCTGGATGTGGTGGTCGGAATAGCAGCATCGGGAACAACACCCTATGTGATCGGTGCCCTTAAGGGAGCACGGCAGAACGGGATATTCACAGCTTCCATAACATGCAATCCCGGGTCGCCAGTGGCAGCTCAGGCCGATGTGGCAATCGAGGTCATAACAGGCCCCGAATTCGTGACAGGCAGCACCAGGATGAAGGCAGGCACAGCCCAGAAACTGGTTCTCAACATGATTACCACAGCGACCATGATTAGACTGGGAAGAGTGAAAGGGAATAAAATGGTTAATATGCAGCTTACCAACCAGAAACTTATCAGAAGGGGAACAAAGATGATTTCCGATGAGCTCGGACTTGATCCGGAAACTTCAAAAAAACTGCTTCTCCTTCACGGATCAGTCAAAAAAGCCATCGATGCGTATACTGAAAACAACAATGATTCAAGTCATACACAATCATGAACAATACTGACATTCACCTCGGCACTCTTTTCAGCAGATACCCTGCTCTCACCGGCCTCAGGAACAATATAGCCGAAGCAACGGAAATGATTATCAGCTGTTACAATCATGGAGGTAAACTGCTTGTTTGCGGAAACGGGGGAAGCTGCGCCGATGCCGAACACCTTACGGCTGAGCTGATGAAAAGCTTTGAAAAGGAAAGACCTCTCGATCAATCACTTATCGACCGGATATGTGAAATATCACCCGAAAGGGGCAAATTCCTGGGCGAAAAGCTGAGTCATGCTCTCCCTGCAATCCCCCTTACTTCAAATACAGCTCTTATAACAGCTATAAGCAACGATACGGACTCTTCTCTTGTTTTCGCACAGCAGCTTATTGGCTATGGAAACGAGGGAGACATACTGATCGGATTAAGCACCTCTGGAAACTCCGTGAATGTGATTGATGCCTGTATCACTGCCAGAGCCCTGAACATGAATATTATAGGTTTCACCGGAAGCAGCGGCGGAAAAATGAAGCAGTTCTGCGATATTCTTATCAATGTCCCTGAAACAAGAACTGCCTGGGTTCAGGAATTATTGCTCCCTGCCATGCATACCGTGTGCCTCATAGTGGAAGATTATTTTTACAGCTGATAAAACAAAAGAATAATGAAACCCACATGTATTGCATACACAAACACGTATCTATATAATTTTCAAACATGTGGGTTCCCCCGCTTGAGCGGGGCAGGCTATCAGACCATTGAAATAAAAATTATATACTGATGAATCCGGAATTTCTTAAGGAAGTACTCGAAAAAATCCAAACGGCAAAAATCGGAGTTGTCGGTGACTTCTGCCTCGATGCCTACTGGTTTATAGATGAATCGAAAACGGAGATCTCAATTGAGACCGGAAAACCCACCACTCCCGTCAGAGGGCAGAAGTATTCGCTGGGAGGTGCCGGAAATGTTGCAAATAACCTTACAGCGCTGGGAGTCCGGGATGTTAGGGCTTTCGGCGTGATAGGAAACGATCCCTTCGGAACTGAAATGATAGCTCTGCTCAAGGGCAAGGGTATTGATTCGCGGAATGTGCTGACACAGGAAAACACCTGGTCAACTCATGTGTACATAAAACCTCATATCGGCGATGAGGAACAAAGCCGCATCGATTTCGGAAACTTCAACATCCTGTCGGATGAAACAGCTGAACGTCTAATTGCAAACCTGAGGGTCGGGTTGCACGAAGTGGACCTGGTAATCATCAACCAGCAGGTCGCCTCGGGAATTCATACTCCCCGGTTCAGGCAGAAACTTAAAGAAGTTATAAAGCAGTTCTCAGAGAAGATATTCATAACCGACAGCAGGGAATTCACCGATGAGTACAGCGGAGCATACAGGAAGATGAACGACAGGGAAGCTGCAAGGCTTTGCAGGCTACACATGGCATCCGGCGAATCATTGTCGTATACGGAGCTTATTCATGCCGCCGAGAGGCTATATGACCGATACATGAAGCCGCTTTTCATAACCAGGGGTGACCGAGGTTCAATAGTGACCGACGATAAGGGAATACTTGAAATAGAATCGATGATGATAACAGGGAGAACCGACACGGTGGGAGCCGGCGACAGTTATCTCGCTGGCGTCGCTTCTGCACTTGCCGCGGGCTTTAACCCCGGAACGGCCGGCCGGTTAGGAAATTTTGCAGCAGGTGTAACCGTTCAGAAACTATTTCAGACCGGCACAGCCAGCCCCGAAGAGGTAATTGCCATCGGAAGCGATGCCGATTATGTCTATCACCCCGATCTGGCTGAAGATATCAGACAGGCAAAATACCATCCCGATTCTGAAATCGAGATCATTACAACATGGCATAAGCCTCCAGAAATTAAACATGCCATATTTGACAACGACGGAACTATTTCAACCCTCCGCCAGGGATGGGAATATATTATGGCCCCCATGATGGTCAGGGCAATCCTCGGCGACAGATACGATGATGCCGGTGAAACAACACTGAAAAAGGTAAGATCAGCAGTCGACAACCTTATTGATAAAACAACCGGCATCCAGACTTTAAGGCAAATGCTTCACCTTGGTGAGCTTGTAAGGGAATTCGGCTTTGTAGCCGAAAGAGACATACTTGACGCCCACGGCTACAAGGAGATCTACAACGAAGATCTCCTTGCCATGGTCAGACGACGGGAAGCAAAACTCAGACGGGGAGAGATATCAACGGATGATCTTAGTATCAAGAATGCAATTCCTTTTCTGAAAGCACTTCACGAAAAAGGGATCAGGCTCTGGCTTACCAGCGGAACCGATACGGCCGATGTCCGGCATGAAGCAGAGGTCCTTGGCTATGCATACCTTTTTGAAGAAAGGATATTCGGGGCGACAGGGAATATTGATGCCGAAGCTAAAAAGATGGTTCTCGATTCGATACTTGATTCGATTGGAAAGAATGATGCTGCATCAATAATTACATTTGGCGACGGTCCGGTTGAGATCAGGGAAACCCACAAGCGCGGCGGCCTCACCGCGGGCGTGGCCACCAACGAACTCAGGCGCTATGGCCTTAATCCTTCAAAAAGAACCCGTTTGATAAAGGCAGGGGCCGATATCGTAATGCCCGATTTCGCACAGCCTGAAATTTTACTTGAACTTTTAAATATCAGATAGATGCCGGGTAGTATATTTAACCGGGAGCGTCTCATCATCAAAAGCCTCGATGAAAGGAAAAACCAGATCATTTTCCGGGATAAGATGGTGACTCCTGCTTTCAGACCGGATAATCTTCCGGATGAAACACTCCATATCATAAATAAGACAGCATCGAGGATCATAAAGGCCAGGAAAGAAAATAAACCGGTCATCCTTGCCTTTGGCGCACATACAATAAAAAACGGATTGAGCCCCGTGCTGACTGAACTTATCCGACGGGGATGGGTGACTCACCTGGCCACCAATGGGGCTGGCATCATCCACGACTGGGAATTTGCCTTCCAGGGCGAATCGGGAGAAAACGTCAGGGAAAATACAGCGAGGGGACAATTCGGGATCTGGCAGGAAACAGGTCTGTTCTTAAACCTGGCAATCACTGTTGGCGCTTTTGAAAACCTGGGCTACGGTGAATCGGTCGGCAAAATGATATCAAGGGAGGGGCTCGATATTCCGGATTTGCAGTTTCTTGCCGACCAGGCAGTGAAAAACATTAAAGCCGATCCCGGATATGCAGCATCAGCTGCCGACCTGCTCGAAACAATAAAGAAGCGAAGGATCAAGCCCGGTTTCATGAGCATCCCCCACCCATTTAAGGAATTTTCCGTTCAATGTGCCGCGTATGAACTCGGGGTGCCTTTTACAGGTCATCCTATGATAGGGCACGATATCATCTACACTCACCCCGCGAACAAGGGTGCGGCAATAGGAAGAACAGCCTTACGCGATTTCCTGTGCTATGCCGGAAGCGTAGCCGGAATTGATGGCGGGGTTTATCTTTCTATCGGTTCGGCTGTTATGTCGCCGATGATCTTTGAAAAATCACTCTCGATGGCTCAGAATGTTCATATCCAAAACGGGAAACATATTGACGGCCATATGATTGTTGTAGTTGATCTCGCGAGGAATGAATGGGACTGGAACAGGCTTGGAGAGCCTCCCGCGGATAATCCGGCATATTACCTGCGGTATTGCAAGACATTCAGCAGGATGGGCGGCGAAATGCACTACCTTCAGGCTGATAACAGGGATTTTCTATGTGAGTTATTCCATGTGCTGTCCGAAACCGGCCCCGACTGATTCGGCGGTCTGTTCCTCCTGCCCTTCCGGCCTGACATCCTGAAAGCTTTCCATCATCGATGTCACGCTTGCATACCTCCATGCCTTGAGTGACAGCCGCAGGATAACAAGCAGCTGAGATACCAACAGCATAAGAAAAACAGCTCCGCCTGTTGCCGGTCTCCATGCCGGCATAATCAGAAACACGGCAAACAGCAGCAGCAGCTGAACCAGGACCAGCAAAACCATCAGAAGGTATGACCTGCCGAATTTTCCAAAGGTACTGTTGAGTCCGTATCCAATAGCTTCAAATGCCGAAACATTTTCGCTGCCTGCCTTCCTTGCCCTTGAATAATCGGCCACCAGCAGGAAAACAGGTGTCAGAAGCACCAGCAATACAGCGCCGGCCAACTGAATGGTGTCAGAGGATCCTCCATTCCCTGATACGCTTGCTCCCAGGGGAACGACCAACAGCAATATCATGAAAAAACCATAGGCAATTGTCAATACAAATAAGATCAGCAGATACGGCAGGAAATTACCGGCAGCCGCCCTGAAAAAGTCTCTTGCCGAAAATCCGGCAGTGTTCTTCCTCATAATGCCGAAAAGACCGGCTGATACAAAAGCATTCAGCAGAAAGGCAACAAAGAATGTAAAAATGAAACCACCGCTAAAAAAAGATAAAATTCCCTTACCCGTATCACCCAGGTCAGCAAAGACTTCTATATCCAATCCTTCCGCAAGCCTTTCGGTTATCATGCTGCTGCCGAAGGCAATGTTCAGGGCTGACCTGAGCGGATAAACAAGCGATAAAGTCAAAAGAAAAAATAAAAACCATGTAATAAGAACGCCGGTTCTTGCCCTGCACACCAATGCAAAACCTTTCCTGAGGGAATTGAAAATCTTCATCACGGAAATATTTAAAACAGTAAGAGACTAAATGTAAACTGAATGAATGCAAGCAATTTGTTTGCCAGACGGCGGACAGCAAGACGCGAGGGTTTCTCCGTCATTGAATTGTTTACAAAATTCACATCCATGGCGATCTTGTGTCCGGGATCAATCTTAACCCATTCTATCCGGCGGTGACCAGTATAAACAAAATCCCTGTACCTGTCCTTTCCATCCCATACTTCAAGTATCTCGTCGCCGTTGGTGAAATGGATCAGTACTTCCACTGGAAGCATTACTTCTCCCAGCCTGTCGACCATCGCGATAGCAGTATAAAGGGAATCGGAACTCCGTGATTCTTCATCCTCATCTTCAGCGATGCCCTCATAGCTGTAATGTTTCCTGTTGACTATCCGTGTCACCCTGTAATCACAAATACCTGTGCTATAAAAGGCCTGATCAAAGAACCAGTTCATGTCGGAACCGAATTTTTCTCCATGTTCACTTCTCACAACATCACTGACCACATCAATGAAATCATTCGCGCGCGGATGCCTGAAAGCCCACCTGCGGTAATATTCCCTGAAAACATTATCCATAGTTTCCAGCCCGATAATACCTTCGAGAGTATGAAGCGATGTTGCTGCCTTAAAATATGACATCATTCCATAGGTATCACCGGGATAATTCCAGGCATATTCCCTGTTTGTTACGATTTGCTTAAGCGGCGACATCACGTATGACAGTCGCGCCACCGCCTTATCGGATATACCTATAAAACGGTGGTCAATCATTCCTGACCTGCTGCCGTAATAATGGTCCATTATCCTGCCTTCCCAGTAGCTGTTCACTCCCTCATCGAGCCACGGCTCCTCAAACTCATTGCTTGCCAGAATACCCATGAAATATGCATGACCGAACTCGTGAACGGTAACCATTTCCGGTAAATTAACGTATTCAGGTATCCTGTCTGAAGATCCTGATGTGAAAAGCGTTGTATATTCCATACCGCCTGCTCCGGCTCCCTTCGTCGGAGGATCGACAAAAGTCAGGTGATCCCAGGGATAGGGACCCACATGGCTGTCAAGATATTCCAGTGCATTTTTTACAGCGCGGAACTGTCTTTCAACCTGGTTTATCCGTGTTTCCGGCAGAAGAAGCGTGATGTCGACATGATTCCATTTGTCCTTAAAAACCATGTAACCCGGCCATGCCGTCCATGCAAAATCGACAATGTCCTCTGCACGATAAACCTGTGTCTTAATACCGTCATTGATCTTTTCCGAGATCAGTTTGCCTCCCGAACCTGTTACATACTCTGCTGGCAGCCTAATTGTTACGTCATAAACGCCGTGATTGGAATAGAATTCCGAATGAGCATGAAACTGGTGACAGTTCCATGAACCACTTCCCGTTTCGCCATCGCGCGAAGGCTCATAGACACCAAACTTGGGGAACCACTGAGCAACAAAATAGAAATCATCAGTAAAGCCTGTCCTCCTGATAACGGACGGGAGCTTGGTCACGAAGTCAATGGCTACTGCTACAGTGTCGCCCGGCATGGCAGCCGCGGGAAGTTTAATCCTTATAACAGTCCTGTCATCGCGGTTTCCGTCATCCGGACTGATGTACTCCATTAATGGAAGAAGATCTTTTTTCCCATTTCCGGTAAACGATTTTATCTCAATCCATCCCGGATCTGATTCCTTCCTGCCGGGAGATCCCCCTGACTCCTTGTAAAATGTTGTTCTGTTACTCCTGAATGCATTCATATACAAATGCATCCTGATCTCGGGAACGGTGTCGGCAGTCTTATTGACCCAGTATGCATCCATCTTCCCGGAAACAGTCTTGGCTTCAGTATCCAGTGATACATCGAAGCTGTATCCGGTTATCCTGTCGCTGAGAGCTTTCTTTTCCTGCGGCATCAGAGCCCGGCAAGGGAGCAGAAGCGACAGACCTACAATAAAACACAATTTTAAATTCATATCAGTAATTCTTCCTTTCAGGAATAGCTAAATCATATCCCTCAGTATCCAGGGGGGATATATATTAGGAGGCTGGGTTGAGTCAGAGGGGTAGAAACACGAGTACTGTAATTATTTCGAAGCCTCCTGTTTTGTCAGGGTAATCGGTATCTCTCCTTCAAAATAGACAGCCTTACCTGTCATTTTCTTGTCGCCATCCAATTTGAGATGAACAACAACTTCCTGTCCTTCAACATAAGCTTTGAAAGTAAGCGTATCTTTTTCAAGCTTTGCCGCTTCACCTGCCAGGTTGTAGCCGATGTTTGGGAAAGAGATTGATGTGGAAAACTTTTCATTGGCAAACTTTACATCGATTGTACCTGATGTAAAACCTTCAGGCGCATAGGGAGCTTCAAATTTCCATGAGCCCGTGTATGCCTGGTTCTTTGAAGCTGTTTGAGCTGTCAGGGTGAAAACTGTGCAAAAAGCAAGAAGAAACAGTGTAAAAATCCCTTTTTTCATCATAATATAGTTTTAAGTTTAGTTTTTAATTATTTGATGCCTGCCCCGCTCATGAGGGTGTGGGTTTCGTTTTTGAGTTATTTTGGTTGAGCCAAATATAACTAAATCTATTGGAAATTTGCCAGCCGTGTCAGGCATTATCGACTCCTGATGGCCCAGGGAAGAACATGTTAATGGCAAATTCTTCGGGAAAATCCTGAGCATCCGATAGTTCAACATACCTTGAATTCTCAAGGATCCTGAGCATGCGCTTTTCATGCTCATCTGACCGGAGGTTCTGCACGGCGCCGATTCCCGCGCTGTTCCCGACCGGGAAAATCCTGTTATCCAGTTCCGAAGGCAGAAGACCCAGGGCAATGGCCGAATCAATGTTAATGTAATTTCCAATACCGCCGGCAAGGAAAAGAGCTTCTATATCTTCAAACCCTATCCCGGCGCGCTTCATTAGAATCCGTATGCCTGAAAAGATTGCTGATTTTGCCAGCTGGATCTCCCTTATATCCTGTCGGGTTATCAAAATATTATTTCCGGGATAAACGACAAAGGGTTCATTCAGGAATCCGTTTTCGTCCACAATACCTTTCCTGAGAAGATATGCTACGATATCTACTATCCCTGACCCACAGATTCCCTCAGGCTCAGCATTCCCTATCACAGTGATTACTCCGTCGCCGGAATAAGCAGATATCGCACCCCTTACCGCTGTCATGCCGCAGGAAAGACTTGCACCTTCAAGAGCAGGTCCGGCAGCTGCAGAACAGGCATAAACAGTATCGCCGGTCACAAGCGCTATCTCACCGTTTGTTCCTATATCCACGAACAGGTAGTTCTGATATAGTGGTTTCAGCGCTGCCAGACCGGCAATGATATCTGCGCCGATATATGCCGACAGACATGAAAGTGTAACAAGCTGACCATCAGGGTTAATATTCAATCCGGAAGAGGCGCCCCTCCTGACCTGCCTTTCAGTAAACCCCGGGGTGAAAGGTGCAAGGGCAATAGGCACGGGATCCTCGCCCAGAAGCAGGTGAAGCATAGTGGTGTTACCCGCCACGACAAGCTTTTCAATATTGCTGGTATTTAGATTGCGTTCAGTCAGAAAGGCATCCAGCCCGGAGTTTATGGAAGCGCGTATCACAGTCTGAAGATCCCTGAGCCCGGTATCATTCTCCTGACACCAGGTGATCCTGCTTATTATATCAGCCCCGAATCTCATCTGAGGATTCAGAAAGGACGATATTTTTTCGATGGCGCCATCAATAAGGTTTATGAAGTAAAGAGCCACGGTGGTTGTACCCAGGTCAACCGCCACTCCATATGGAGAAGGGCTGTGAGAGGAAGACAGCTCCGGCCTGAATTGAAAATTCTCAAGGAATTCCGTCTGCCTTTCAAGGATTTGGGCTTCATCATCGCCCGGTAAAATAACTTCAATATCGCTTACCGGGTAATATCTGCATGAAAGCACTTTTCCGGTACCCGACACCCATAACGTGCATTTTCCGCAAAGGCCCCGGCCGCCACATGGCGAATAAACATCATATCCGTTTTTTCTGAGAATAGCCAGAAGCGGGATCCCTTCCTGCGAGTCCATCTCCCTGACTCCGTCTCTGCCTATACATCTTATCCTTATCATTCCGGAATCAATATGACTTAATGCCTACTGACCGGATAAAGTTATGATTTTCGTACAAGAATGTCAATAATCAGATTGTCAATAACCAATGTTGCCGTTCATTTTACGCGCAGTGATGCAAAAAGAACTAAATTTGCTGATCGTGAAATCCATGTAAGGGGTATGAAGAGAATGATTTTCGTCCGACACGGTAAGGCTGAAGACTACACAGGATCCGGCGATTACGAAAGATCCTTAACCACCAAAGGCAAAACGGTTTCGGGAAAGATGGCCCGTATACTGAAACTGAAAGTAAAGGATCCTTACGTTATGGTTACAAGCCCGGCCTTCAGGGCTTACGAAACAGCCATGATCTTCGCGAGGATACTTGGATACGATACCGGGAAGATAATCCTCAGGGAAAGCCTTTATTCACCCGCAAGCCTGAAATCATTTGCCGGGATAACAGAAGAACTCGATGAAAAATACAATACCGTGATATTATTCGGACACAATCCCTCGTTTACTGAAATCCCCGACATCCTTTCCCTATCCGGTTGCGATATCGTACCGAAAAGCGGAATAGTAAGCCTGTCATTCAAAGCAGAAACCTGGAAAGAGCTATTCGGGGAGAAGGGATCGCTAGAGTTTTTTCTGAAACCAAATGAAATACTATGAACAAGACTTACATCCCTAAGGAAATAAGCTGGCTTTCATTCAATGAAAGAGTACTGCAGGAAGCCGAAAACAAGGAGGTTCCGCTTATCGAGAGATTCCGCTTTCTTGGGATCTACTCAAATAACCTTGATGAGTATTTCAGGGTAAGGGTGGCAACCCTGAGAAGACTGAGCCAGCTGGGTTCCAAATCACAAAATGTTCTTGGCTACAGTCCCAAGGCAACCCTCAAAAAAGTCAATGAGATAGTCCTTGAGCAAAATGCCAGGTTCGAGAAAGCCTATACAGGGCTGATCCAGGAACTTGTAAAGCACAATATTCATATTGTCAACGAAAAGGAACTGAGCCCCGAACAATCGGAATTCGTAAGGAAGTATTTTCTCAAGGAAGTGCGCAACAGACTGATGCCTTTTCTTTTCGACAAGGACAGTGAATTTCCCAACCTGACCGACGATGCAATCTACCTGGCAATATCCCTTTCCGGGAAAAACGTTGAGAAGAAGAAATACGCCCTTCTTGAAGTACCGACGGATGTCCTTCCGAGATTTGTTGTGCTTCCTGAAACAGATGATAACAAGTATCTGATGTTCCTTGAAGATATTATCCGCTTTGGACTTAAGGACATCTTCTTCATTTTCGATTTCGATGAGATCAGGGCATACACGATCAAGCTGACACGGGACGCGGAACTAGAACTTACAGACGATATCGCCGAAAGCTACATAGAAAAAATTTCCCGGAGCATTCAGCAAAGAAAGCACGGAAGCCCCGTCAGGTTCATTTACGACAGGGAAATGCCGAAGGACATGCTGAAAATGCTTACCCGGCTACTGAATATCGGGACTGATGATACCCTTATACCCGGCGACCGCTACCATAACTTCAAGGATTTCATGAGGTTTCCCCAGTTTGGCAAGAAAAAATTTTATTATGAGCCCTTCAGGCATATCCCCCATAAGGACATCCCCTCGGGAAAAAGCATCCTTTCCGCGATAAACAAAAAGGATATAATGCTCTTCTTCCCTTACCATCCGTTTGAACACTTCATCGATCTGCTTAGGGAAGCATCCATTGATCCTTATGTCATCTCCATACAGATCACCCTCTACAGGCTTGCAAGAAATTCGAGCGTGATCAATGCCCTGCTAAATGCCGTAAGAAACGGGAAGAAGGTTACAACCGTTGTAGAGCTGCAGGCCCGTTTCGACGAGGAAGCCAACATTCTATGGGGCAACAAGCTTATGGATGAAGGAGTTAAAGTGATTTACGGAGTTCCCGGACTCAAGGTACACGCAAAACTTTGCCTTATAACGCGTTCAAAGGACAACATACTTCACAGGTATGCAGCGGTCGGAACAGGTAATTTTAATGAGGATACTGCAAGGGTCTACACAGACCACCTGCTCCTGACTGCCGACAAGAAAATCACAAACGATGTGTTCAAGGCATTCAATTTCTTCAATGTAAACTACCGGAAAGACAAATACTACCATATAATCCTCTCCCCTTTCTACCTGAGAAACCGCATGACGCAGCTTATAGAAAATGAAATTAAAAATGCAGCGGCGGGGAAGAAGTCATTTATTTACATTAAGCTTAACAACCTGACCGACCCGGAGATTATAAACCAGCTATACGAGGCTAGCCGCGCGGGAGTGACCGTGAGACTGATTGTCAGAGGTATGTTTTCGGTTGTGACAGGAATAAAGAATCTAAGCGATAATATCAAGGCCATAGGCATTGTCGACCGCTTTCTTGAACACAGCCGCTTCATGATATTCTGCAACGACGGGAATGAGGAATGCTTTATCTCATCGGCCGATCTGATGACAAGGAACATTGAACACAGGATAGAGGTCACATGCCCGGTTTACGACAAGACACTGAAAAATGAACTTAAAGAGATCTTTGAGATCCAGTGGTCAGATAACGTTAAGGCCAGAAAGCTTGATCCGGCACTGGCAAACATGTTCGTCAAGCCCGGGAAAAAGCCGCTCCTCCGCTCCCAGGTGGAGGTATATTCCTATGTCATGAAAACAAGCGGCAAATATCCTGATAAATAATACTGACAGTGAACATCCCGGCCCTTATAACCGGCAGTATCGTCATAATTGTCTTTTCGTGGTTCTATTCGGTAAAAGGGAAAAGATACCACGGGATACCTCGTTTATTTGCTTTTGAAAGTATTTTGATTCTTTTTCTTCTGAATATTACTCACTGGTTTTCAACCCCTTTTTCGTGGAACCAGATCATTGCCCTGCTCCTGCTGGCTCTTTCTGCATGGGTTGGCATTGCCGGTTATGTAACACTTTACAGGAAAGGAAAGGCAGAGGGAGATTTTGAAAACACTACAGTGCTGGTCAAATCAGGTGTATATGGAATGATAAGACACCCCTTATACTTATCACTTTTTCTAATTGGAACAAGTATCATGATGATAAAGCTTAGCCTGCCGTCCATAATTGCAGGTCTGGTCAACCTGACTGCTATAGGGATTACAGCATATGTTGAAGAAAAAGAAATGGTGGAGAAATTCGGTCAGCAGTACCTCGACTATATGAAAGAGACGAAAATGTTCATCCCTTTCATCCTGTAAAAACAGTAGTAAGAAATATTCTTTCTGAGCGAAACACTCCCCGTCCTGAATTGTTCAGAATTACCAGATCAGGCTTTATTTTTTTACTGTAGAATCATTCCTCAGAATAACAACCGGCATAGTCATGCCCATTGATTCAAGATTAAATTCACCTGTAATTTTCATAGAGGATGACTGACTCATTAATATGCCGTCCCTGATTGCCACCAGGCATTCCGAAGTTATTGAATGGAGTTACTTGAGATAGATCTTCAGAACCCCGTTTGCTCCCATTGATCCGTACAAGCTTGTTCCCACATCGTCGATAAACTCGATCGACTGTATATACTCGGTATCAATATAGGAGATATCGGATACTATCTTGTCGTCAACCACCAGCAGAACCTGAGGATTCATGTCAAACGACTTTCTCTTGGTGTTCACAATCGTGCTGCCCTGGACTCTCACATTGTAGACCTCACCTGCAATGGCTTCATATACCGATTTGTATTTGGAGTAATCCTTCACTCGCTTTCCCTGGCCCGATGTAACAGCAGCTTTCAGCACACGCTCTGCAATATGGCCGTTGCTGATTGCTTCATTGGAACTCTCGGGATCACCCCTGTAAACCAGATCGATTTTGTACAGCGATTCCCCTTTCACGTTCTGCTTTCGCGGGATAAACCCGGATGCCGATACCTTCAGAACATCCTTTTTCATGCACAGAAGGGAAAATACTCCTGTCGAATCAGTCCTGGCCGCCTCACCCGTTTTGGAGGAAACGACAAGCACATTATTCAGAGGGATCGTCTTGAACGCGGTCACTACACCGCTGATCCGGATCTTATCTTGTGAATAAGCCGGATTGAATACTACTATTAATAGTAAAACTGCAAGAATCGGTTTTATCTTCATGTCGGTTCTGATATATTAACTACGAATATAATAAGAATTCTATTTATACTAAGAAAAATATGAAGGATTTTGACGTGAGACTCCTGGTCCGGGAAATTAATCCTGAAACCGGGTAATCATCTGCTTACTGCTTATTTATAATGATTCTATAATAGATCATTGTTTTGTTTTATAGATAAATGGGAGTATCTTGCGACATTTTTAAAAAACAGGCAGGTATGAAACCGGTGGAACAAAGAGAATTATACGATTACAAGACAACTGACTCTTAAATGGACTATAAGGCAGTATAAAATACAAGGGAGCTTTATGGCTCCTTTTTTTTTAATTAAAATTCTAAACAACAATTTTTGTAATGGAAACTATCAGAGCAAATGCAGTAAAAATTTTAACGGACAACATGAATCATGTGAACGCTCAGATAAACGTTCAGGCTGGCCCCGGTGATGGAAGCCAGAATCAATTGTTTACTCTCAAGAGCTATGTTGAGAATGAAGCCAAAAACAATCCCAATTTCTTCAGATGGCTTTTCAACAATTATGATATTGACTTCCATGGGAAAAACATGACTCCCGAACAAAAGGAAGAATATGAGGCATGGTTCAATGAATTGTAGAAAGGTATTTTCTTCAGAATCAAATCTGTTTTCACAAAATTATTTTGTAATTTAGGACTCTAAGTATGCATAGCCCTTGTAATATATCAGGGGCTTCGCGTGCTTTCTATATCAACGGGTAAGGCACTGTCCTTTAGAGACATTTTCTGATTAAAACCAAAAAGGAAATGAACAAGATTACATTAAGCCGGCTGGATCACATCAGGATCCTGAAAAACATAGACAACGCCAAGTTGTCGGGTACTATAAATGCAGCTGAAGCCGAGAAACTGCTTAAGGAGCTGGGCAATGCCACCATTGTTGAACCACGGGATATACCGTCGGATGTTGTTACCATGAATTCAGAGGTAAAAATATGCTTCGCCAATACAAAAAAGCCGGTAACCTTCAAGATAGTATACCCCGAACAGGCAAACATCAGGGAAAATAAAATATCCATTTTCTCACCCATAGCCACTGCCCTTATCGGATACCGGGTTGGAGATGAAATAGAATGGATAGTGCCGGCCGGACTTACGAGGATCCGGATTGAGGAAATTCTATACCAGCCTGAAGCTGCCGGTGAATATGACGTGTAAAGAAAGAAAAAGCCCCGCACTGACGTGCAAGGCTTTTTTCTTTTGTCGGGGTGGCAGGATTCGAACCTGCGACCCTCTGGTCCCAAACCAGATGCGCTAACCGGGCTGCGCTACACCCCGATAATTGTTTTTTATTACATGACTCTCAATGCCGGTTTAAAACGATGGCGCAAAAATATCATTTATTTTTAATTTCACATCATAGCCCGTAAAATTAAGAAGTCCGGTAACATTAACTGTTTCCCGGACTTCATCCACATTCCGAAGAGCCACTTTTCCTGCTTCTGGATTAATTATTTGACTAAGCTGTATCAGAATGCTTTTAATGCAGGAAGGTGACATCACCGACCTTGGTAAAATAATCACCGTCGGCATACCTCCCCGTAACTTTCCATACATAAACCCCCTGGACAGCAAGCTTGCCGTCCCTGCTGTAACCGTCCCATCCCTGGTAAAGATCGCTGCTTTCGAAGATCAGCACACCCCACCTGTTGAAGATCTGAAGCTTGTACTCGGAAACGTTCTCATAGAACGGCCTGAAAACATAATCCATCTCCGGATAACAGCCGGGCCTCCAGAATCCGCCGGTCGGACCGGTTTCATTCCACTTGAAGACATTCGGAAAGTCGATGTCGCCCACCTTCCAGTCAACCCTGATCGGTGTCGCCAGTTGAGCAGAATCAATACATCCGTCCTTCGATGTCACGATCAGTGTCACGATATAATTCCCCTGCTCCGTGTACTTGTGATATGGATTCTTCTCCTCCGATGTCATCCCGTCACCAAAGCGCCAGAATGAAATGGAGTCATGCATACTGTTGTTTGAAAAGACTACTATCTGCTCGTTGTTGATCACATCGGTAGGATATGCTTCCAGTATGGCTGTCGGATTCTGATGAACCGTTATTATGCCGTTGTGAACCGATTCACCGGCAATATTGTAAACGATGAGCTTGACAATGTAGCTACCCGGCACATAATAAGTGTGAACCGGATTCTCCTTTACTGAATACTGCCCGTCACCAAAACCCCACATGTAGGTCTCGCCATAAAGACTCTTATTGGTAAACTGCACTGTCAGAGGCGAACATCCGACAGTGTCGGGCGAGAAATCAGCAACAGGAAGCGGAGGCATGAGAACCTGAATATGAATGGTATCGGTTCCGTAACAGCCATATTTGTCCATAATGGTTTCATAGCTGATCACGTGTGTACCCAGCCCGGCCTCGGCTGGATCAAAGACATAACCGGTAACTGCCGGACCTGAAAAGATCCCGCCCGCAGGTGTGGCATTGAGGTTGATGGCAGGGCTGTTTATATACACTGTCCCTACCCTGTCGATATCCACTGCCGGTATCGGTACCACTGTAATGTCTTCCGTGTCAGAATCGCTGCAATCGGGATTTACAATGCTGTAGTGTATTGTATGCGTACCCGGACCTGCAATTGCAGGATCAAACTTGTCATCCGATACTCCCGGACCAGACCAGACACCTCCCATATCATGAGCGGTAAGGGTAACCGGGGCATGGTTAATACAAAGGGTGTCAATCGGAATAATGGTCGCATCGGGTGTTGCCACCGTTATCGTTATCTCGTCGCTATCCATGCAACCGTTGGTATCAACAATCTTGTATTCAATCTGATGATTGCCATAACCCGATATTGCCGGGTTGAAAGTATTCCCCGTCACTCCCGGTCCGCTCCATACTCCTCCATCGCTTGCAGCATTCAGAGTTATTATGGTGTCGGTGATACACAATGTCGGTACAGGGTCTATGGTTGCATCAGGAACGGGAATAACTTTTACAATTGCCGTGTCTACATCGCTGCAACCTTCTGCATTTGTAATATTGTAGCGGATGATATGGTTTCCGACACCGGCAACGGCAGGATTGAACTTATTTCCAGATACACCCTTGCCAGACCAGTCTCCACCGGGATCATGGGCGGTAAGTGTCACCGGCGGTGCATTGGCGCACATCCCGGCAACAGGATTGATGGTGGCGTCAGGATAATCAACAATAAGGATTATCGCGGTAGTCTCAACCGGGGGATTATCGCCGTTAACACGGTCCTTCGGAGGACCAGGTATATTCGGATCATCATAGGGATTACAGTAATTCCAGTTTCTTAGCGTGACCTGGAAATATTCCCCAATGTTTTTATCAGAGGCAACATTTATTACCTTCGACATAACGCCCGAACCGGTTACAGGCCCGGTCAGCGTGATAACATTGTCCGTATAGGGATAACTCCTCGATTTACCTTCAATGGTAACGGGCTGCCCGGTCATTGTTATATCTGTACCGTATATCCATTGTATCCACCTGGTATTGATATTCGGGTTGTCTCTCTCCTGGGGCGGTACGCAGTTGAATTGAGTAAGGTCCTGAAAGCGTACATCAGCGCTGTTTCCATAACAGACAGGATAAATCTCGGGATTGATATGCATGTTGCCCCCGTTATGGTCATCATCGTCCCATACCGTGACAATCTGCTCCTGGGTCGACGAGGTACAGAGCGTTCCGTTGACAACAAGGGTGGCCTTAGGATGATAATTGCAAACTCGTCCGGATGATGTATAGGTATTCGCGGCAGTGGCGGAAAACACTCCGGGTGCAGACTGTATTGCCGGGACAGTGACAACTGAACCGTTATCCCAGTCGAGTCTTATTTCAACCGGGGTGCCGGCATTGTTCACTCCGGTATAGCTGACAGTCCACGATACCGAGACGGGAGAACACAACTTGTCGGGTGTAATATTATTTGCCTTTGAAATAATTGTACAGGTCTGTCCCGATAGTTCTGCCGAGAATATGCACAATAACAGAAAAAGTATAAAATTTCTCATAAACCTCAAAGCTTTAGTTCATTCTATGAACCACAACTTCTTAAGGTACAATATGCCCGCCCTGAAGCCAAGATGCTTTGTCATATGGACAAATAACAGCAAATCTCAATCATATAATGCTGATATTGACTTTCAATCTTTATCCCATTAAAAACGGACAGCCACCTGAATTATTACTCAGGACAAATTAATATATATGATTTCAGCGGGACAGGCA
Organism: Bacteroidales bacterium; assembly: GCA_034679225.1. Classification (GTDB taxonomy): domain Bacteria; phylum Bacteroidota; class Bacteroidia; order Bacteroidales; family VadinHA17; genus LD21. The sequence continues at coordinate 23,467 of JAXDBC010000068.1, forward strand.
ATCCCGTCATTGAGGCTTTATGCTTTTACTCCGCCATCAATTCGATAATATTTCCTTCCGGATCCAGAATGACGCTTTCGTAGTAACCGTCGCCTGTAACTCTTGGCATGCCCTTCACTTTGTATCCGTCTTTTTCAAAACGGGCTGTCATGCTGTCGACTTTTTCCCTGCTGCCAACTACAATGGCGATATGGGCTATGCCTATTGTCTCTCCGCTTCTGCTCCCTGTAATATCATTCTTTTTCATCAGCTCTATTCTCGCCCCTGATGAGAAGGAAATAAAATATGATGAGAATCCTTTCCTGACATTTATATACTTCGGCCCTGCAGTGCATTCGAAGTATCTGAGAAAAAAATCCTTTTCCCTTTCAATATCTTCAGTCCAGATGGCAATATGATCAATATGCATGTAATCAGATAGTTATTTTAATAATTAAGCTATTTCATCTTTAGGAGGCAACCGTCATTCGTCAAAGACTGTGAAAAAAATGTAACATTATGGAACAAGATACGTAAAAATGAATCAGAAGCACTTCTTAACTGCACAGTGCCGTCCAACCCAAGATGCATGAGACGCCTGCCCCGGCGTCTCTTCTTTTTAATCCACCCTGACTTTTACAACCACCTTCCTCACGGGCGAGTTCTCCACATCCTTAAGACCGGGCATGTGTGCATCGTCGGGAAAGAAAATAAAAAAGCGCGAAGGATTTGCCGGCCGCTTTTCTCCGCCGCTCACTGTAAAGAACCCGATGTCGTTTGACTGATTATAGGGCTCAAGTTCAGTCATCTTGGCCGACATAGGAGCCACTCCTATAAGCTCCTTTCCACTTATCACGTATTGAATATCTATATACGCCCTGTGAGACTCGTAGCGGGCATCCTCCTCGTTTTTTGTAATGTACTCGCTGACAGGAGCATAAACATTATTTCCGTCAATGTCATAACGCTTCAGCTCGAGCGTCGAAAGGTCATTGTCGCGAAGAAAGGCAAAGGCCTTGTCCCATCTCTCCCTGTTTCTGAAATAGGAAACCGCAAATGATTTCCTGTTTATCGACTCATCCGGAACTGCCTCCCAGCCGCCAAGCCATTCTCCTTTTTCAAACCACTGATCAATCTTCCCGCTGCTCCATCCTGCCGGATCTGAAGAGCCGGAACAACTGTATAATCCGGTTAAACTTGCCATTACAATGAATATTAGTAGTAATTTCTTCATATCGTGATGATTCTTAAATGCCCGTTACAAATGTTATAAAAAATGTTCAGGATTTCGTTTCCGGAACAAAAATATTCATCCTCTGATATGCCGGAGTTTATCAGCCATAAATCTGACAGAGGGGCCAAGGAATTAATGCACTCAGATCTTATTAATTCAGTCAGCCGAATTTATTAAATTTGTAAGGACTTATGGCTGTTATGGCTTAATAAGCCGGCCGCAAACCGGCAAAAAGTTATAAAGATGAATAAATCAATTGTTATCTGCCTATTCCTTTTCATCGCTGTCAATACATTTTCGCAACAACTCTCTGAAGCTACCCAGAGAGTATTCATGTCGGTGGAGAATATGCAGTCGGTGATGAATCTGAACAAGATGTCCCAGACAGGGATCACATTCGATACAAGATATGAGGGAATCAAGGGAACTCCCAGGATGGCTGACACTCTTATGCCATCTTTCCTGATGCTTGCCGGACAGGATTATTATTTTGAAATAAACGCAGATCTCGACCTGGTTAACAACACGATCATCTATGCCAGGTCAGGAAACACAGCTGAGTTTTCTATCCCGGCTCAATATGTAAAGGAGGTCATTATCAACATGGACGGCAGGGAAGTCCTGTTCCGGACCACATCAGGCCGGAAATTTGATAAGGGAATCAGGGAAAACAGGTTTTACCAGGTAATCGGAGATGGGGAATATGAATTCATAAAGGTGCCCATGAAGAATTTTGTCACAGCCGACTACAAGGGAGCATATTCCGCCGACAGGCGATACGACGAGTATGTAAATGAATCGAAGTATTATATTAAAGGTAGTGAGGGTATATTTCAGCAGGTGCAGCTTAACAAAAAATCAATTGTCAGGGCAATTCCCGAAAAGAAAGACATAATTGAAAAGGCTTTCAGCAAGGCTTCAAGCGATGACAAGGAAGCACTGGTGATATCGATACTTGAGCAATTCTGACAAAAGGCCGGTAAGGATTCCTTTTAAATTTTCTCCCTGAGCAGGATCTGACGAAGTTCATTAGGACTAATATTTTCCTTTATTGCTCCTCCTTCAGCGACCGAAATACGACCCGATTCTTCAGACACCACTATTACCAGTGCATCGGTATGTTCCGAGATCCCTATAGCTGCCCTGTGCCTCATACCTAACCTTGCCGGCAGATTGACGCTGTCGGTTATGGGAAGCGGACACCGGGCCGCAAATATTTTCCCGTCTTCTATAAGAACGGCTCCGTCGTGCAGAGGTGAATTCTTGAAAAAAATAGTTTCGATCAGGCCTGCACTGATAATAGCATCTATCCTCTCTCCTCCTTCCGAATATATATCCAGACTGCTCTTGCGCCCCAGAACTATCAGCGCTCCTGTCTTTTTTGAAGCCATCGACTCGGCGGCCCTGACTATCTCCTCAGCTTCCCTTGGACTTCCCTTCTCCTCCTCGCCGGCGAATATCTTGCCCAAAGAAAACCTCCTCCGGTTCATATAACGGTTACCAATTACAAGGAGAAACCTTCGTACTTCCTGCTGAAACACTATAATAAGGGCGATCACTCCAACTCCGATCACCTGGCCCATCAGCGCCCCGATAAGTTCCATGTTAAGAGCCTTTACTATCAGCCAGAACATGTAAATGATGAATATCCCTATAAATATGCTCAGGGCTGCGGTACCCCTGATCAGCCGGTAAAGCTGATAAAGAATGATAGCCACCAGGACTATATCTATTATGTCGATTATTGTAATATTAAGCATCATAATTACTTAGCGCTGTTTTTCAGTTTCATGACAAGCTTCACTGCCTGAACCGCTTCCTTTACATCGTGAACTCTCAGAATATCTGCTCCTTCAAGAAGAGCCACTGTATTCAGCACTGTTGTCCCGTTCAGGGCTTCTTCGGGAGATATTCCAAGTGTTTCCCAAATCATTGTCTTTCTTGAAACACCCACCAGAACAGGCAGTCCGATTATCGAAAAATCGCCGAGATGACTGAGGAGTTCAAAGTTATGCCCGGTATTCTTTCCAAATCCGAAGCCCGGATCAATAATAATGTCGTTCACTCCCATCGAATGAAGCTTTACAGTCCTTTCGCCGAACCACTTTATTATATCGGCTGTTATGTTGTCATACCTGGGATTTTCCTGCATCCAGGCAGGTTTGCCCTGCATATGCATTATTATATATGGAACCTGCAGGCGGGAAACAGTCTGGAACATGTTACTGTCGGCCTCTCCTCCCGCGATATCGTTTATCATCCCTGCCCCGTGCTCCACGATAGCTTCTTCCGCGATTTCGCTCCTGAAGGTATCAACTGAAATGGCTACTCGCGGGAACTCGCGGCTGATAGCCCTGACGGCAGTGATTACCCGTTTCTTTTCTTCCCCGGGAGGTATCTCGGCCGCGCCGGGCCTTGACGACCATCCGCCGATATCAATGAAATCAGCGCCGTCCTCAATCATCCTTCCTGCCTTTTCTATTATTTCAGTCTCCGATTCCACCCTGCTTTCGCTGAAAAATGAATCGGGAGTTACATTGATGATCCCCATTACCCTGGGAACCGACAGATCGATAAGCCGGCCCCTGACATTTATACAAACCGGTTTGTCAGTCATAACAGCATCTTTAAGGCTCCTAAATTACAACTTTTTTTCCCTCAGGCCTTTCAGCGCGGCATAATCTTCTTAATTGAAAGTTAATCACATTGCAAGGGATTCAAAATAAATTAAATCCCGATCAGTTTTCATCTTAAGCGATGATTATTACTTTTGCATCAGTTGAAATCGCTAACGCATGAAGCTGTTTGTAATTGAAGGTGTCGACGGATCGGGAAAATCGACCCAGATGAAACTTCTTAACGACTATTTTGCCGCAAAGGGTTATAGTTGTGAACTTCTGCATTTTCCCAGAACCGACTCACCTTATTTCGGGGAACTGATTGCACGCTTCCTGCGCGGGGAATTCGGTTCAATCGGTGATGTTGATCCTTACCTGGTTGCCATGCTCTTTGCCGGTGACCGCATGGATGCTTCCGGAATGATAAGGAACTGGCTCAATGAGGGCAGGATAGTCCTGCTCGACAGGTACACTTACTCGAACATAGCCTACCAGTGCGCGAAACTGGATGACCCGGATTCGCGGGAAAAGCTCATGAACTGGATACTCTCGCTGGAATTCAGTCACTTCAGGATACCGACACCTGATCTGAACATATTCCTCGATGTGCCTTTTTCATTCACCGAGAGAAAACTGAGTTCAGGCAGAAGAGGTAATGACAGGGATTATCTCAAAGGCTCCCCCGATATACATGAGGAGAGCCTGATATTCCAGAAAAAGGTCAGGGACATATATCTGAGAGTTTCTCTTAGCGACAAACGACTTGCCGTTATCGACTGCAGCGATAACAGGGACAGAATTCGAGCACCGGAGGAAATTTCCTCGCTTATCATACAAACTATAAATGAAAGGAAACTGATCTGAAATGAAATTATTAAAGCTTGCAAGCAGAATTATTATTGGTTCGGTATTCATGTTCTCCGGAGCTGTCAAAGCGATTGACCCGCTTGGCTCAGCATACAAATTCGGTGATTACTTTCAGGCTTTTCACCTCGACTTTCTTCAGCCGCTTGCCCTCGTGCTGGGTATTATCCTTTGTACCGCCGAGTTTGTCGCCGGATTTTCGGTGCTCAGCGGCTACAGGATAAAAACGGGAGTCTGGGGCGTAATGCTTCTAATGATTATTTTCACTCCGCTCACCTTCGTCCTGGCTCTTACTAATCCTGTGTCGGACTGCGGATGCTTCGGCGATGCCATTCATCTTACCAACTGGCAGACTTTCGGCAAAAACCTTATTCTTTTAATTCCGGCCATTTTTCTTTTCATAAACAGGAAAAAACTGCCCGGGGTCCTCGAAGCCCGCGGGGAGTGGATTGTAATAATAAGCGTATCTGTGCTCTTCGTCATTTTTTCACTGCTAAACCTGAGATACCTTCAGTTGTTCGACTTCCTTCCCTACAAAACCGGGAACAATATCCCCCAGGGAATGATGATCCCTGAAGACGCACCTGCCGATGAATACCTTAGCACTTTCATCTACGAAAAGGACGGGGTGCAGAAGGAGTTCACCCTCGAGAACTATCCCGCGGATGACACCTCCTGGGTGTTCGTTGACCAGATATCGGTACTGGTAAAAAAAGGGTACATCCCTCCCATTCACGATTTTGCAATCACAACAACCCAGGGCGACGATATAACCGACTGGATACTTACAAATCCCGGTTATACAATGATCATGATATCGACAAAGCTGAATGAGGCGGATCAGGAACAGCTCGAAAAGGGTTTTGAGCTCGGTAAATGGTGCAGCGAAAATGGAATGAGTTTTTATGTGCTAAGCGCCTCGGGAAGCGATGTCGTGATGAACTATCAGAACAGCCTGACCTTCTGCACCGCCGATGAGATAACCCTTAAGACAATTGTCCGCTCAAATCCCGGATATATGCTGCTCAGGGACGGTAATATCATGGGCAAATGGTCATGGGCAACAGTTCCTCCCAAAGAGAATTTTGTAAATGGCATGACTGCCGCGGAGCTTCAGAAAATGACCCGAAAGCCTCCCGTGCTTGTTGGTTATTCACTTGCACTGGCCGCGTTGGTGCTTTTTCTGCTTGTCAGTCAGTTTTTCGTCGTCAGGAAAAACCGGGAGAAAGAAGTGCAGCTAAAAAATCAGGAATGAGATTACACCAGGAATTATTATACCAGGAATTATTGTTTAACTATTTTATAAACTAATAACTATGAGAAAGAAAATTGTTGCCGGCAACTGGAAGATGAACATGGAACTGGCTGAAGGATTAAAGCTTGCTGAATCAGTAGACACCTATTTCAGGTTAAAGCCATCCAAAGCTGAAGTTGTTCTCTGTACCCCCTTCATTCATCTTGCAGGCGTCGCGGAGCTGCTCAAAGACGGTAAGCTGTGCCTTGGAGCCCAGAATTGTGCCTCGGAACCATCAGGAGCCTATACAGGCGAAATATCCCCTGCCATGATTAAAAGCACCGGAGCCGGGTATGTGATTATAGGTCATTCGGAAAGAAGAAGTTATTACCACGAAGACAACAACATTCTAAACAAGAAGGCAAAACTGGCACTTTCAAACGGACTTAAAGTCATCTTCTGCGTTGGTGAAGTACTCAGCGAAAGGGAATCGGGAAAACATTTCGAGATCGTGAAAAACCAGGTTGAGAACGGGCTTTTCAATCTCACGGAAGAAGAAATCACTAATGTGGTTGTTGCTTACGAACCGGTATGGGCAATCGGAACCGGACTCACGGCCACTCCAGAACAGGCTCAGGAGATACACCAGTTCATAAGGGTACAGTTCAGTGAGAAATACGGCAAAGAAATTGCAGAAAACCTTACAATTCTATATGGTGGCAGCTGCAAACCGTCAAATGCGGCTGAGATATTCTCAATGCCCGATGTCGACGGAGGACTGATCGGCGGAGCCGCCCTGAAAAAGGATGATTTCATAGCTATTGTTGAAGCCATCCGATAATATGAGACTGTCAGTTGCCGTTTGATGAAAATAACGGTAATATGCAGTTCAAATAAAATAATTAATGGTCAGGAAGTTCATCATACTGGGTTTGCTTTTGATCCTTCTTCCGGCCGGACGCCTTTATTCACAGGCCAAACCGGCATTTAGCGGCGATCCGATAAAATTCAAGGATGAGCTTCTGACCTTTATGGGTCCGGATCTTCCTGAAGACAAAAGGGCAATCCTGAATACCTTCATTGCGAAATGGGACAGTTCCGCCTTCAGCAAGGAGAATATAGCCATAATAATCGACCTATCAACCCAGCTGACGGCACGACAGATAAGAGCCAATCCGCATTTCATCCAGTTTTTGCAGACACTCACTGATTTCTCAACTTACAACAGAACCGATGCCTTTCTGAAATACTGGCTGACCGGCCTTTCCGAAATGATATTTAATCCGAGGATAAGGAATGAAAGCCTTGCAAGGTATATTGAGAACACCAGTCTGCTGATAAAGGATAACCTGCTGATAAACACGGGATCGGTAAAATGGAAAGCCAAAAATGCTGATCTGAAGTTCACTCATGATACTTCTTTTCATATTGTCCTGAACAATGTAACACTTACATGCTACTCTCAGCGCGACAGCACGGAAATATACAAGGCATCAGGCATTTTCCACCCCGATCTGCAGGAATTCCACGGAACTAAGGGAACCATCACCTGGGAAAAGGCAGGTTATCCCGCCAATGATGTATATGCAGAGATCAGCGATTATGTTATTAACGTAACAAAAAATACATTCACATGTGATTCAGCACGGTTCACAAATAAATCGTGGTTTTCCGAACCGGTTTACGGTGTACTGACCGATAAGGCTGCAACTATCATAAGCAGCGACAAGGCAACCTTTCCTCAGTTTGAAACTTACAGGAAACAGTTCAAAATAAAAAATCTCTACAAAGGTGTGGATTTCGAAGGAGGACTTCTCTTTGAAGGTGCCCTCATAAAGGGAAAAGGTGAAAAAGCATTTCCCGCGATGATAAACCTTTTCAGGAATGACACTCTCTTTATTAAGATAGCCGCGGGCGACTTCGTGTTCTCAAGCAGCGGAATAAACAGCCAGGAAACCCAGGCCACGATATACCTCGGACAGGATTCCATTTACCATTCAAGCCTCGGGTTTTCATTCAACGGACAGAGCCGGAAGCTTAATCTTTTCCGGACCAGCAATCCAGTCTCACACAGCCCTTACTACAACACATTTCACAACGTCGACATGTATTTTGAAAACCTGTCGTGGAAGATGGATGAGGAAAATGCGGTTATTTCGAGACCAATGGGTGCTGCAATGGGACAGGCCCTGTTCGAGTCGTCAACCTTTTTCGACTCGAATGATTTCCTG
>JAXDBC010000069.1:0-11673 GCA_034679225.1 Bacteroidales bacterium
TTATTCGTTGACCCACCTGGGTTCGAACCAGGACTCTGCGGAACCAAAATCCGATGTGTTGCCAATTACACCATGGGTCAGTCTGGCTCAACGGTGCTGCAAAAATAGGAAATTTTTTAAATAAAGAATTTAGCCGGTGTTACATTGCATCAAATGCAAACTGGTCATCAGGAGTTCTTTGCATCACTTCCGATTCAATGACATAAAACGGACAGTCGACAAGCGACTTCATAATGAACGCGAGCTCGCACATATCCTCATCTCCGGCATCATAATACCAGCAGATGCTAACATTCTCGCCGAGATCCTTCATTGATGATAATTCCTTTATTATGTTGTAAAGCCACTTCGTGGAACTGGTATTGATGTATTCAAATCCAAGTTCAACGCTGGTCCTCTGCCCCCCGGCATGAACGTAAGCGCTGATCCAGTCAAAAACCGGACGGTAAAACTCCCCCGGATTCTCCGGAATTGAACGTCCCACAATAAAGAACTTTCCGGGCTCCAGTAAGACCCGCGGCGTTCTCCTGGTGGGTTCAACAACGTATTTCTGTATGCCTGTTAAGCTTTTCATCAAACTAACAAACGTAGAGTCACGGAAATTATTCTGTCATGAATGGATGAGATTTTCTGAAGAAAAATCAGGAAACAGTAAAGGGACTATGAAAATTTGTTATTGCCGGTTGAAAAGAGTGGGTTCCGGTTCCTCCCACAATGACGGATGTTCATCGTCAAAGCGCTTCAGAATGGCCTTCATCAGGGTCTCCCTTAGGAATTCCGACTTGTTGGAAATACGGTAGCGGCTGCAATAAATCCCTAGAGCCCTGGCTTCCCTGTTGTTAAGCATAACGGTAATCCTGTTGTTTCTCTTTAACCGCTCTTCCTTATATGGAACACGTTTCAAAACCCCTGAAATTGAATATGAATGCTAATTTAGAAAATCCTGAACTCATTATCTTTATGGACGTGATTAGTTTTTAACAAAAAATGAAAAGCCAGTCAATAAGTGACTGGCTCCCCGTATTATATCATATTAAAAACTTTTAGCCCATAACTGTGCAGCTACAGAACTACTAAGCCTTTCCTTCACTTCCCAGCACGTTGACTATCTTGTGCTTGTAAAGTTCCTTAAGTTTATCGCGGGCAGGTCCAAGATACTTGCGCGGATCAAATTCACCGGGGCTTTCCACAAACACCTTCCTGACGGCAGCAGTCATCGCAAGCCTTCCGTCACTGTCGATATTGATTTTGCAAACAGCCGATGCAGCTGCCCTTCTGAGCTGGTCTTCCGAAACTCCGGCTGCATTCTCGAGCTTGCCTCCATAGCGGTTTATCTCGGCAACAATATCCTGGGGAACCGATGATGCTCCATGAAGTACTATCGGGAAACCGGGAATCCTTCTCTGGCACTCTTCCAGAATGTCAAAACGAAGGGGAGGAGGAAGCTCTCCGGGCTTTACCTTGAACTTGAATGCTCCATGAGATGTCCCGATCGAGATAGCCAGTGAATCAACGCCTGTCTTCTTCACAAAATCCTCAACCTCCTCGGGCTTGGTATATGATGAGTGTTCCGCCGATACTTCATCTTCAATTCCGGCAAGCACACCCAGCTCTCCTTCAACTGTGACATCAAACTGATGAGCATACTCAACCACCTGCTTCGTGAGCCTGACATTCTCTTCATAGGGGAAATGAGATCCGTCGATCATGACTGACGAAAATCCCGTCTCGATGCACGATTTGCAGGTTTCAAACGAATCCCCATGATCGAGATGAAGCACTATCGGAATCGCGTATCCCAGTTCCTTCGAATATTCCACCGCACCCTTGGCTAAATACTGGAGCAAGGTCTGGTTTGCATACTTGCGGGCACCTTTCGACACCTGGAGAATAACCGGAGATTTGGTCTCAACACAGGCACTGATAATAGCCTGCAGCTGTTCCATGTTATTGAAATTGAACGCGGGAATCGCGTATCCGCCCGCCATTGCCTTCCTGAACATCTCTCTCGAGTTAACTAAGCCTAATTCTTTATAATGAAGCATAATATTAAGTATTTAAATGATTCGTGAAAGATAAGTAATTTGAAAATCGCAACCAAAATATAAGACAAAAAATGATATAAGACCCTGCCGTTTATGCCATATTCTCCTAATTTCTTATCTTCGTAACCTTATTTTAAAGCTGAGGCTGTCGTGAGTTTTTTTGTTTTATATGCAGCATTCAGGAGAAAAACCAATCCTTATCAGGTATGCCTATCTCAATGATTTTAACAAACAATTTATCATGAAACCCACATGTGTCAAATGCACAAATACATGTTTATATAATTCTCAGTCATGTGGATTCCCACGCCTGAGCGGGCTCCCTTTAAAACCAAAACTATATTAGAATGAAACCAATCTTCATAATTACAATTGCTTTGCTGCTTGCATCCTGGGGACCACTGTACGCTCAGAAGGAATGGTCGCTTGAGGATTGCATCCGCTATGCCATTGACCATAATATCCAGATAAAACAGCAGACTATCCAGACAAAGGTTCAGAAGAACACTCTGGAGCAGTCAAAGCTCAGCCTCCTTCCTACAGTTTCAGGCCAGGCATCGCACGATTACTCTTTTGGCAGGGCCCTCGACCAAACTACATATGACTTTTATAACCAGACGCTGAAATCCAACTATTTCTATCTGGGAGGAAGAACCGATCTCTTTACCGGACTTCAGAACCTGAATACCATTCAGAAAAACAAGTATGAACTGCTGGCAGGTGAACAGGATCTTCAGATGATCCGCGACAATGTATCCCTCAGCGTTGCCCTGGCTTACCTCCAGATTCTACTGAACAAGGAACTGGTAACTGCCACGGAGAATCAGCTGAATACGACACGCGAACAAATAAACAAAACCGGCAAAATGGTTGATGCCGGAAGCATGGCAAGAGGAAACCTTCTGCAGATAGAAGCCCAGGCAGCCCAGGAAGAGGTCACCCTGGTAAATATGCGTAACCAGCTTGAAATATCATACCTGAACCTGACACAGCTACTTGAACTTGAAACAACCGCAGGATTCGAGATAGTTGTACCGGATATACTTGTTGAGGAAACAGCAACAATTGAAGGAAACATTGAAGAAATATACGGACTGGCAGTGCAGTCGAGGCCCGAGATCATAAGTTCGGAGATGAAACTCACTGCAAGCGAGTATGCCCTCAGGATTGCAAAGGGAGCCAGAAGCCCCAGCATTTCGATGAGTCATAGTTTCGGAACCAGGTATTCGCATATTGCAAACCTTCCCGGACAGCAATCGTTCGAGGATCAGCTGAAGAACAACAAAAACTACGGACTCGGATTCTCCATGAGTATTCCTATCCTGAACGGATGGCTGGTAAACAAGAATATTGCAAACTCCAAGCTGGCCGTTGAAAACAGTCAGTACACCCTCGAGGGAGCCAGAAAGGAACTCTACAAGAATATACAGCAGGCTTATGCCGATGCTGTGGCCGCCCTCAAGAAGTACAACGCGAGTTCAAAAGCTGTTAAATCATCTGAAGAATCGTTCAGGTACACGGAACAGAAATTCAACGTCGGAATGATAACTCCCGTCGACTACAACGCCGCAAAAACGCAGCTCCTGAACGCTCAGTCTGAAATGTCGCAGTCAAAATATGAATATATATTTAAAATAAAAGTATTGGATTTTTACAAGGGATTGCCCCTGACTCTGAACAAATAATAATAAATATGGCATACGATGAAGAACGATAAAATACTTAAGATCCTCGTCCCTTTGACAATAGTCCTTATAGTTTTCGCATTGATTGGGAAAAAAGCCGGCTGGTTCGGAAAGGCCGCTACGGTAAAAGTGTCAGTTGAAAATGCAGAAAAACGAACAATCATAGAAACAATAACCGCCAACGGGAAGATCCAGCCTGAAAAGGAAGTCAAGATCACTCCCGACGTTTCAGGTGAAATTGTTGAGCTTACCGTCCGCGAAGGTGATAATGTTGAAAAAGGTCAGCTGCTGCTCAGGATCAAACCTGACGTCTATATCTCACAGCGCGACCGCTCGCTTGCTGCCATAAGTCAGGCTCGTGCAAGACTTTCACAGGCCGAGGCACAGTTCATCCAGGCTGAACTTTCATATAAAAGGAACAAACAGCTTTATGACGAAGAGACTATCTCCAGATCGGAATTTGAACAGACAGAAGCTTCCTATCTGGTTGCCAAAGCTGAGGTTGACGCGGCCAGGTTCTCCGTGACGAGCTCGGAAGCAGCTCTTAAAGAGGCCAATGAAAACCTTGTAAAAACATCCATCTATGCACCCATGTCAGGTACCGTTTCAATGTTGCTGGTGGAACTCGGCGAAAGAGTCGCAGGAACAGGTATGATGGCAGGTACAGATATGCTGAGAATAGCAGATCTTTCCAGGATGGAAGCACAGGTTGAAGTTAATGAGAATGATATCCCGAGAGTCAAGCTCGGCGATACCGCTACCATCGAGATCGATGCCTATACCGACTACAAATTCAAGGGTATTGTAACCGAAATAGCCAGCTCGGCAAAGACAACCGGTGTCTCAGCCGATCAGGTAACCAACTTTGACGTTAACATACTCGTGCTGCCCGCCTCTTATGAGACGCTTGTTACCAGCCATAACCAGAACCCGCTGAGACCGGGTATGTCAGCAACTGTCGACATCCGGACGGAGATAAGGGAGAATATTATTTCAGTACCCATTCAGTCGGTAACAACCAGAACAGACACTACCCTGGTGGTCAGGAATCTGGCAGACGAGAAAATTCGTACATTGGTATTCATTACTGACGGTGAGCGCGCCCTTGCAAAGGACGTGATTACAGGAATACAGGATAACAGTTATATTGAGATTATTTCAGGTGTTGCCGAAGGAGATCGTGTTATTTCCGCACCCTTTTCCGCCATTAGCAAAAAGCTGTCTGACAGTACACTGGTCGAAATAGTCAAGAAGGAAGACCTCTTCTCCCTCGAATAAACCTGCGGAAAAAGGATTCATAAGGGAATATGATAATTTGTCTTGAGACTTCAACTCCAATATGCTCGGTCGCTCTCTGCGACAGCAATGGTCCGGCTGATCTGAGAGAGAGCTCCGGAGAAAAATCCCATGCATCCCTGCTTACCGTTTTTACCGCTGAACTTCTTGAAAGAGCCGGATTAAAAACAAAAGATCTCGAAGCAGTGGCCGTAAGCAAGGGCCCCGGCTCATACACCGGACTCCGGATAGGCGTTTCAACTGCAAAGGGAATTGCATATGCGGCTTCGCTGCCGCTGATCGGAGTCGAAACCACCCTTTCGATGTTCCACGGTATCGACGACAGGATAAGGAATAAATACGGTCTCGATAACAGATCTCTTTTCATCCCGATGCTCGACGCACGCCGGATGGAAGTCTATTACTCAATACTGGATAATGAAGGCAGTACCGTTAAGGAAACCTCCGCTGAAATTATTGATGAAAACTCCTTTACAGACATACCCGCGGATATAAGGCTTCTTTTTTTCGGCGACGGTGCAGAAAAATGCCGCGATATTATAAAACGGGAAAATGTAGCATTTGCCGATGAATTCAGGATTTCGGCAGCACATATGTACCAACCTGCTTTTAAATCACTTAGACAACAGGTTTTTGAAGATATTGCTTATTTTGAACCGTTTTATCTCAAAGATTTCATAACTTCACGTCCTAAAAAAAATATACTTGGCAGGTAATTTGATTGTTATAATCAAAGTACATTTAAAAAAGCAGTATGAGGTATATTAAAGCTCTTTTGCTGGCCCTCCTGATACCGGCGATTTCTTCCGGACAGGAAAAGGCTTACCTGCCGGGTGAAAAGATTAATTTTGTAATAAATTACGGGATCATCCAGGGAGGCGTCGTTTCTCTTGAGCTCCGGACTGATTCTTTCAGAGGCAGGGAGGTGTGGCATTCAACCCTGCTGGGACGGACAACCGGGATGGCTGATGCAATCTTCAGGGTAAAAGATATCTATGAAAGCTTCATGGAACCTTCAACCGGATTACCGGTGTTCTCGATCAGAAACATCAGGGAAGGACGTTATACCAAATATAACGAAGTGATCTTTGATCATTACAGCAGACCCGATTCGTCGGTTCTGACAAGCGACCTCTCAGGTGTGCATGTGACTGAAAAGGGAATACACGATATCCTTTCATGCTTCTACTTCATGCGAAATAATTATCTCCCCGGTTACGAAAAGATGAAAAAGGGAGATGTTATAACCATCAATACATGGTTCGCCGATGAGTACTACCCGATTATAATGAGATACATGGGAACCGAAGAGATCAAAACCAGGATCGGTAGACTCAAATGCCTGAAATTCAATCCGGTCACTGAGGTTGGAAGACTTTTTAAAACACAGGATGATGTAACATTCTGGTTCACGGCCGACAGGAACCATCTGCCCGTAAGAATCAGGTTCAACATTTTCGTGGGAGCCTTCGTAGCTGAGATAGTTGATTACGAAGGACTGAAATATCCAATGGAAATAAAAGGAAAAGATACTAACAAATAACAGAAATATTCTTTTTTTATGGCTACTACTGCAGATTTCAGAAACGGACTGGTAATTGAGTACAACGGGGAACTTCACACAATTGTTCAGTTCCAGCATGTAAAGCCCGGAAAAGGCCCGGCTTTTGTAAGAACCAAACTAAAGAACATCAAGACAGGAAGGGTGCTTGACAATACATTTTCATCCGGCACCAGAGTCAACGTGGCAAGAGTTGAAAGACGTCCATACCAATATCTCTACAAAGATGAAGTCGGATACTATTTCATGCATGTCGAATCATTCGAGCAGATACACGTCCACGAGGAACTCATCGACGCCCATGAATTCCTGAAGGAAGGTGAAAATGTTGAGGTTGTATACCACGCTGACACCGATACCGTTTTATCAGTAGAGGTTCCGCAGTTTGTAGTGGTGGAGGTAACCTATACCGAACCCGGTCTAAGGGGCGATACCGCAACCAACACTTTCAAGCAGGCTACCATTGAAACCGGAAGCACTATCATGGTACCGCTGTTTATCAATACCGGCGACAAGATCAGGATAGACACCTCGAGCAAAACCTATATAGAAAGAGCAAAAATATAGTTTAATGAGAAAAAAAAAGGCTTCGGTTGACAGACTTCAGATATCCAGGTTCAAACTTGACTCACTTCTGGATATTACACTGTCGATAAACGAAAACCTGCCGACCGAAGATCTTTTATCAAACTATGAATCGATTCTCAGAAATAAGCTGGGAATAGGTAAAATCATCATTTTCAAGCATTCCCTCCGTTGGGAATGTATTCTAAATGCCGGTTTCCCCGTGGAATTCGAAACCGGTATCGATGTGGAGACCAAACTCCTGAAATACAACGAGACAGAAATAAGGAACAAGAACCTGGGAATAGAGGGGGTGGAAATACTTATCCCCGTTTTCAGCAACAATACACCGCTTGCATTTATCCTGATAGGCGATATCGAGGAAGACCGCAAGGGTATGAGCCCCGTGATCAGACATCTCAACTTCATTAAGACCATATCGGGAATAGTTATTGCAGCCATCGAGAATAAAAGGCTTTTCATGGAAAGTCTCAGGCAGGAAGCGCTTAAAAAAGAGCTCGAACTGGCCGCAGAGATGCAACAGAAACTGATCCCCGACAACAAATCGATGCCGGTGAATGAAAAGCTCAGGATAACCGGTTTCTATTACCCTCATTACGAGGTCGGCGGTGACTATTACGACTGCATCAGGCTCTCCCCCTCAAAAACCGGATTCTGCATTGCCGATGTCTCCGGAAAGGGAATCGCGGCCGCGATACTTATGTCGAATTTCCAGGCCGGATTCAGGGCGCTTTTCACTTCCGACATTGAGCTCGAAACACTTGTCTTGAAGCTCAACGACCTTATCTGGAGCAATGCCAAGGGAGATAAGTTTATAACATTTTTCGTGGCCCGCTACGATCATCAGACGGGTATCCTCGAGTATCTCAACGCCGGCCATAACCCTCCCGTATTCTTCAACAATGATAGCCGTCAGCTTACTCATCTCCATTCACAGTGCATGGGTATCGGAATGATAGATGAAATGCCTCCTGTAAAACACGAGGTCCTGCATGTTACCACCAACTCGAAGATAGTTTGCTACACCGATGGCCTTTCCGACCTTAAGGGCGACGACGGCAAAGAAATACTTACTTCTGAAATAGTGAAGCACATAAAGAACAAGATGCCTGTTGAGGAAAACGTCAAAAAGATGCTGAAAAAACTGGGAATCCCCGACAATAATCCCGGGCTCTTTGATGATGTCTCCATTATTGCCGCCGACTTTCTCAGATAACTGTAGCCTCCTAAAAGGGCTCAATCAACTTATCCTCAGCAGGTAATAATTCTTCTTGCCCTTCTGCACAAGCAGGTATTTATTGTTGAGAAGCATATCGCTTCCTATAATCATATCAGGATTATCAATCCTGACCTTGTTTATGCTCATCCCTCCTCCCTGCACAAGCCTTCTCAGTTCACCCTTCGAAGCAAACACAGCGGAGTGTTCGGCGCACAGATCAGCCGCGCTTACACCGTTACGGATCACATCCATACTGATGTCAAATACCGGCACTCCCTCAAAAACCGAAAGGAAGGTTTTCTCATTCATCTTCCTGAGCGTATCGGTGGTGCCTTTCCCGAACAGTATCTGTGAAGCCTCAAGAGCTGATTCATATTCCCCTCGCGAATGCACCATCACGGTCATTTCCTCGGCGAGGCGCTTCTGAAGTATCCTTTCATGAGGAGACTGATGGTGACTCTCGGTCAGCTCCTCTATGACAGCCTTGTCGAGCAGGGTGAATATCTTTATATACCTCGCGGCATCCTCATCCGAAACATTGAGCCAGAACTGGTAAAAATGATAGGGCGAAGTTTTCTCCGGATCGAGCCAGACATTTCCAGCTTCAGTCTTTCCGAATTTCGTGCCGTCCGACTTGGTAATGAGAGGACATGTCATTGCAAAAGCCTCTCCACCCGTCTTTCTTCTTATAAGCTCCGTACCGGTGACTATGTTCCCCCACTGGTCCGATCCGCCCATCTGAAGTTTGCAGCCAAGTTCATTGTAAAGATGAAGGAAATCGGTTCCCTGGACAAGCTGGTATGAGAACTCTGTGAAAGACATTCCCTCCTTGGAATCGGCCCCAAGCCTTTTCTTCACCGAATCCTTTGCCATCATGTAATTAACCGTGATATGCTTTCCTATCTCCCTTATGAATCCAAGGAAAGAGTAATCCTTCATCCAGTCGTAATTATTAACCATAATGGCCTTGTTCTTCCTCTCAGGGGAGAAATCAAGAAATTTAGCCAGTTGTATCCTGATGCATTCCTGGTTTCTTCGAAGAGTCCCCTCGTCAAGCAAATTTCTTTCTTCCGACTTGCCCGACGGATCGCCAATCATACCGGTTGCACCTCCCACCAGGGCTATCGGAACATGTCCTGACCGCTGAAAGTGAACAAGCAGCATAACCTGTACCATATGGCCTATATGAAGAGAGTCGGCAGTCGGATCAAATCCGATATATCCCAGGGTTGACTCCTTCGCGAGCAATTCTTCAGTACCCGGCATGATGTCATGGATCATGCCTCTCCATCTCAGTTCTTCAACAAAAGTCATAATTTGTGCTTTTATCCGGACTGCAAATATAGCAAAGGCAGCTAAACCGTTGTCTCAGCCGGATTTTTTTTGGTTTCCTGTTTCTTCTTCAGCCTGTCAAAGCTTTTATCGAAACTGCCTTCGCCAATGATCGGGAAGAGAGCCGGTGCAATATCTGCTATGGGGCTGTACAATCTGGAAGTTTCTATCGTTCGTGCAGGCAGAAACCTGTGTTTTGCATCTATTGCATTCAATACCGTGAATATCACACTCAGTATCAAAGCTGTTTTAAAAAGGCCGAAAAGAAGTCCTAGAAGTGAATTCAGGACTCCCAGTGAGATCCTGTCAATAAACCTGTCAATGATCAGCCCAACAAAATGAACCAGGATCACAATGATCACAAAGGTAATAAGGAATGCTATTATGCCCGTATACTGGCCGGTCATGTCAAAGTAGTCATAGAGCTTTTCTGCAGTAAATGAGGAGAATTTAATTGCTCCCCATATTCCAAGAATGAGTGCCAGCAGCGATGCCAGTTCCTTTATGAAACCGTCAATAAATCCTCTTGCAAGTCCGAAAACGAGAAGTATAATGATGACAAAATCAATCCAGTTCATGGTTGTATAATTTGAGCATGAAATTATGAAAGATCGCTGACTCAACAAAAAGCTTATAAAATGTTTTAGGGAAATCCGGCATAATTTCCTGCTTCCTCCGGTTTTCGCTATTTCCCTGCAAAATCTCCGGGGCTTTGCTATCATAAAAAAAAGATATAATTTTACACCCCGGAAAATCCGGTCCCATAGTTCAATGGATAGAACGAAGGTTTCCTAAACCTTAGATTCAGGTTCGATTCCTGGTGGGACTACAGAAAGAACCCTGCAATAAGCTGACTTGCAGGGTTTATTATTGTTAACAACCAGAGACAGTATAATTAATAACCAGATAAAGATTCAGACCAGATTGAGAAGGAAATATTCAACCTTTTGAACACCGAAATCCAGTCCTGACTTCTGACATTTAGTTCGGTAAATTTCATATTTTTCTCATTATTAGTTAATTAAAGTTTGAGACCGCACTAAAAAACAGAAGCATCAGAATCCAGGAAATCCTTCTCCTTCAGAGAAGCTGCCGGCTGATGGATGCTCCTTCGGAGCATGTCATTTCCAGGGAGTCTTGTGATGGGAGTATGATAGTAATCCTTTTGGTTATTTCCCGGCATATCAGGGTAAGGGAGTTTTGTGATGGAATATGTGATCCTTTTGCTTCTGATTCTGTATGTCAAGGTCAGGTAGTTTTTTGATGGTAGTCTGTTAAAGTATGATACTCCCCGGAATTAAGACCACTGGTTAAGTTAAAATTGCATACTTTTAAGCCAGTGTATTATGAAAGCAAAAAGACAAAAACATTCAGGAGCCTTTAAGGCAAAAGTCGCGATTGAAGCGATACAGGAACGGGAATCTCTAAGTGAGCTTTCTAGGAAATATGGTATCCATCCGAACATGATATCACGCTGGAAGAAGGAGTTTTTGGATCGTGCCTCGGAACTTTTTAACAAGTCGGGTCATGATAAGAAAGAGGATGCTGATCTCGAGAAATTGTATGCCAAGATAGGTCAGTTAGAGATGGAGCGAGAGTTTTTAAAAAAACTTGAAGAAACTGGGTCTATAGCCGAGCGTCTTGGTATGATTAATCGTAAAGAACCATTTGCCCTAATCCGAGGTTTGGTTGTGAATTGCTTTCAATTTGTGATTTAACGATCTTTGACACACCTTACCCCTCTCCTATAATACCTATCGGCTGGTTGTGAATTGCTTTCAATTTGTGATTTAACGATCTTTGACACACCGTTATTGCGAAAAACATAACTGCGGCATTGTTGTGAATTGCTTTCAATTTGTGATTTAACGATCTTTGACACACCATGATGTTTTTCTGAATATTGTAACCTTTTGTTGTGAATTGCTTTCAATTTGTGATTTAACGATC
>JAXDBC010000070.1:0-10695 GCA_034679225.1 Bacteroidales bacterium
ACAATTTACACGACCTGCACGACTTGCATGACTTATAATGTATTATAGGCGATGTATAAACAATTAGCAATTAGCAATGAACAATTAACAATTATCCGTTAGGGCACTAACCACACAACCAGCACGAGTCACATAACCAGCACTACACGAACAACTTACACGACCTGCACGACTTGCAAGACTTGCATGACCTGCACGACTTGCATGACTTGCAAGACTTGCACGACTTGCAAGACTTGCACGACTTGCAAGACTTATAATGTATTTCCGGCATCCCGAATAAATCTCTTTTATCTGGTCTTTATCCTGTAACATTTATTTTTAGATTTCAAAAAAAAATGTAAACTTTGTTTATGTTTTATTTATCTAATTATTGAATTATGAACATTTACGTTGGAAGCATTAACTTCAAAATGAGTGAAGCTGAACTTAAGGAACTATTTGAAGGGTACGGCGAAGTAGCATCAGCAAAGATCATCTTCGACAAGTACTCCGGTAAGAGTAAGGGATTTGGTTTCGTTGAAATGCCAAACGATGCTGAAGCTAAGAAGGCTATTGAAGAACTAAATGGCTTTGAGGTACAGGGAAGAAAAATTATTGTTAACGAATCAATTGAGAAACCCGAACGCAGAAGAGATTTCCGCGGTGATAACGAGCGCAGAGGAGGCGGTGACAGAAGAGACCACTACAGATAGAAAAACTCGAAAAGATGACAGGCACCGTCAAATAGTATGACAGTATCAAAAGCTTACGAAATTAGAGAGGCTGTGCAAGTTGCACAGCCTCTCTTTTTTTATTATCTGCAGGGGATTCACAGGCATTCCCCCGAAAAACAGAATATCACACCAGAGTCCAGGGACTCCTGTATTCATAATGCAGCCTTTTGGTTGCCTCGCCGTCAACATCATCAATAAATGTTTCGGTGGCCGGATCCCACTTGATTGTCCTCTTTAGATCACAGGCAATATTCCCGAGTGTGCAGACCGTGCAGCTGCTGTGACCGATTTCAACCGGTACGACAGGATCCTGACGCGACCTTACACATTCGATGAAGTTGAGCTGATGAGGTATCCTTGTTTCATACGGGCCATCATTAGCCGCGGTTACCGAAGCCGGCGGATCAAACTTGGGATCGGATGCCTTGAAATATCCTCTTGCAACTTCTATCCAGCCGTTATCTCCCCAGAATTTTACTCCCTTGGTGAGTTTTTCATCGAAAGGCTCAGATGTCATGATAGTACCACTGGCATACTTGAAGGACATGAATTCCGTTCCGTCGCCTATCGGTGAGATCTCCACGGGACCATTCAAATCCATTCCGAGTCCCCACTGGGCAATGTCGAACATGTGTGCACCCCAGTCGGTGGTAAATCCTCCGCCCATTTCCTTGTACCAGCGCCATGCCCCCCATATTTCCTCATTCTTTTCAGGGTCGAGGGAAATGGGTGGATTAAGCTGGTTGTTAAAATGAATGCTTTCCGGAAGCGGACCAAGCCACAGATCCCAGTTCAGATCAGCAGGAATAGGCTCCTCAGGAAGATCATAGGGAGTCGGAGGCGCACCAACATAGGCATTCACTTTGGATATCTTGCCAAGAGCACCTGTCTGAACTAGATTGACAGCATGCTGGAAACCTGCATCTGAACGCTGCTGGCTTCCGACAGCAAGAACCCTGTTGTACTGCCTGACTACCTTCTTCAGCTCCTGTCCTTCCTTAATGGTAAGAGTCATCGGCTTTTCCAGATAAACATCCTTGCCCGCCTTGCAGGCTGCAATGGCTATCATGGCATGAGAATGGTCGGGAACAGCAATTACAACCGCATCAATGTCTTCCCTCGAGAGCAGATCCTGATACTTCTCATAAGTGTCTACCTTGAACTCCTGGCCGGCTTTGGCGTAGAAATCAGTCACACGTTTCTCAAAACGCTTGCGCTTGATCCCATAAACATCACATCCGGAAACAACTTTCACTCCCGGCACCTGTAAAAATCCCGAAAGCAAAAACATTGCCTGCTGACCGAGCCCTATAAAACCAAGGGTAACATCGCTGCTCTCCTGCTCTCCGGTTTTCTTCCTGCCCTTACATGATGTTGATAATGCCGGTATTACTGCAATTCCGGCCATTCCGATTGCTGCAGAACCCAGGAACCGGCGCCTGGTCCATAATTTACTTTGTTCTTTCATTTACGAATTAAGTTAAGGTTTATTAATGGTTGATGATGGATTCTACGATACTTTTAAAAATCGAGCATAAAAATAAACTATTTTATACTAATTACAAACGAAGCATTAATTATCAGAATCTTCCAAAAACGGAATATTTTCCGGTATTACAGAAAATTGAAGAATAAAGAAAAAGCCCTTCCATGTTTGTCATTATACGCCTCTCTAAATGAAGTACGGGCTGACCTGCCTCAAGCATCAGAAAACTCCTTATCCTTGCCGAAGGCGAAATGGCACGTATCCTCTGCTCACCCCCTTTTATCTCAACATGATAATGCTCCCTGAGTATGGCGAAAAGCGACTTGTTCTCAAACTGCCGGGCTGTTATCCGCGGCAGATTTATGTTTGCTATATAACTTATGTCATAAAAGATCGGAGCCTCATCAAGCAACCTGAG
This sequence comes from Bacteroidales bacterium, assembly GCA_034679225.1. Taxonomy (GTDB): domain Bacteria; phylum Bacteroidota; class Bacteroidia; order Bacteroidales; family VadinHA17; genus LD21. Next base: position 2,621 of record JAXDBC010000070.1, read on the forward strand.
CCTCTCCATGTAAATACAACCCGACTCCCTTTCCAGTTTGGTCAGACTAAACATGAATTCCTCCGGCCAGGGCTTCAGTACCGGCTTTACTATGATCCTTGTCTTCAGATTCCTGTTTCCAAGAGCAGAAGTGGTTCCCGATACCGACAATATCCCGATATCCATCGGAGGAAGCTGAACTATACTCCCCTTACCCTGATGCTTCCTTATGTAACCGTCGTTGGCCAGAACTGCCAGCGACTGCCTTACCGTCGGACGCGTTACCCCGTAAAGCCTGCATAATTCGTTCTCCGAGGGCAAAAGATCACCCTCTGCATAAACACCCTCGCTAATGTGCTTCCGAAGTATCTCGTACAGCTTCCTGTGTCGCGGCATGGAAGCGCCTGAATTCATTGTCAGAAAATTTTTCTGTAAATATAGTAATATTTACTTGTAAATACAAGTTTGTTTGTTATGTTTGTAACATCATTAATATAAAGGTTTTCAAAACTTGTTATTTTTGAGATTGTTCAACTTATTATAACAAGTACAAGCCGGCTTCAGTCTTCGTCACGGAGCGGCGGAAATGATATGATAACACAAAACTAACCTTCATAATCTAAGATGGCAATTGCAGTAATAATGCCCAGGCAGGGTCAATCGGTCGAGACCTGCATAATAACAAAATGGTTCAGAAAAAAGGGCGAAACGGTTAAAACGGGCGACATCCTGTTCTCTTATGAAACCGATAAGGCCGCGTTCGACATGGAATCCCCCGCCGACGGTACTCTTCTGGATATCCTCCACGACGAGGGGGCAGAAGTTCCGGTGCTGTCCACCGTGGCTTTCATCGGCGAACCGGGAGAAACGACTGGATCATCAGGAGAACAATCTCCTGCTGAAACAGCCGGAACTGATACAGCCGGGGCCGTAACATCCGGGGCTGAAACAGCCGGGGCCGTAACAGCCGGGGCCGAAACTGTCATGGTCGAAACACCGGAGACGCATGAAAATCCTTCTGCCGGAGCTTTAGAGCCGGCAGTAGCTGAATCTTTTACAGGCAGACGCGTGAGGATATCGCCAAGGGCAAAACGCCTTGCCGAAAGAAACAATCTCGATTACAGTCTGATAAACGGCTCAGGCCCAAACGGAAGGATAATGTGCAGCGACATTCAGAATGCCCTCTCCGCTAAGACTCCCGTCTCGGTCACGGCTCCCGCGGAAACGCCCCCGCTCAGTCCTCCTGTTCCTAATCCGGCCGAAAAACCGGTCTCACCGGAAGAATACAGCGACCAGCCTCTTTCGAATGTAAGAAAGCTCATCGCCAAAGCCATGTATTCATCGCTTCGCGATTCCGCCCAGCTTACCCATCACATGAGCGCCGATGCACGCAATATTCTCCAGGCAAGAAGAAAAATCAAGGAAGGGTTAAAAAGCGGAACGGAAGTCCACGACATCACGATTAATGACATCATCTGCTGGTGCGTGATAAAGGCTATTGCCTTACATCCCGCGATAAATGCCCACTTTATGGGCGATTCAATAAGGCTTTTCAACAGGATTCACCTCGGAAATGCAGTCGACACTCCAAGGGGACTCATGGTACCTGCCATCAGGAATGCCGACCAGATGAATCTCCCCCGCCTCTCCGAAGCCCTGAAGGCCGCCGCCGAAGCCTGCAGGAAGGGAAACATCAATCCTGAACTGATCCAGAGCACATCTGCTTCATTCACTGTTTCAAACCTTGGAAATTACGGGGTCGAAATGTTCACTCCCGTCATCAATCTCCCGCAGTGCGCGATACTGGGAGTGTGTACAATAATAAACAGGCCGGCCGACCTGGGTAATAACACCTTCGGATTCGTACCCTATATCGGCCTGTCACTCACCTACGACCACAGGGCCATCGACGGCGGTCCGGCCACCTTGTTCCTCAGGGAAATAAAAGAACAGATTGAACAATTCAACTATTAAGGGATTAAAAACAATTTTCCAAAAACATAACAACATGCCTAAAAGTCAGTATATCAGTCCGGAAGAATTACGCAGACCACGATTCATAGAATTCGGGAAGATCCCGGTTAACCAGTACAGAAAATCGATTGAAGAGGAAAAGCAGAATTTCAGCTCTGAGGACTTTATCAGAATCTATCACGACATGGTGATAATAAGGGAATTTGAGACAATGCTTAACCTGATCAAGACCACCAATGAGTACAGGGGAATATCCTACAACCATCCCGGCCCGGCCCATCTTTCGATCGGACAGGAGGCGGCAGCCGTAGGAATGGCTTACAACCTCGGCATCGACGACTTTATTTTCGGTTCCCACAGAAGCCACGGGGAAATCCTTGCAAAAGGCCTTTCTGCAATTTCCAGGCTCAGTGAAGACGATCTTTATACAATTATGAAAGGCTACTTCGACGGAAGGACCCTGAAAGTGGTTGAAAAAGACTTCACGGGAGGATCCGTCAGGGTACTGGCAAAGCATTTCCTTCTTTATGGAGCCCTGGCAGAGATCTTCGCCCGAGAAAATGGTTTCAACAAGGGCCTTGGCGGTTCCATGCACGCCTTCTTCACTCCTTTCGGAATCTATCCAAATAATGCAATAGTGGGAGGCTCCGGTGATATCTCAGTGGGCGCCGCGCTGTACAAGAAGATAAACCGCGAACCGGGAATCGTCGTCTGCAACATAGGCGATGCATCGATGGGCTGCGGACCTGTCTGGGAAGGAATAAGCTTTGCTACAATGGACCAGTACCGGACTCTATGGGAAGGCGAATTCAACGGCGGACTTCCTATCATATTCAACTTCATGAACAACCTCTACGGAATGGGAGGCCAGACTATGGGGGAAACAATGGGATACGGAATTCTGGCCAGAGTAGGAGCCGGTGTGAATCCTGAAATGATGCATGCCGAAAGGGTCGACGGATACAACCCCCTGGCCGTTATCGATGCTTTCCGGAGAAAAATGGAAATCATCCGTCAGAAAAAGGGTCCTGTCCTTCTCGACACTCTTACCTACAGGATCAGCGGACACTCCCCTTCCGACGCTTCTTCATACAGGTCGAAAGAAGAAATCGAGGCCTGGCAGAAGGAAGATTCAATAATCGCCTATGGTCAGAAACTTACTGAAGCAGCAATTGCCACTCCCTACCAGCTTGATGAAATCAGGGAGAATGCAGGCGAACTGATGTCACATATCCTGAGACTTGCCGTGAATGATGAGATATCCCCGAGACTTGACCTCGATTCTGATCCTGATGCTGTGGGCAGAATGATGTTTTCAAACCAGTCGGTCGACAGGATGTCGGAAGGAATACCGCAGGTACTGATCCCCATGGAGGAAAATCCAAGGGTGAAGTCACTTAAGACAAAGGAAAGATTCTATCTCGACAGCGAAGGCAAACCGGTTTCAAAGGCCAGGACATTTCAGCTCCGCGACGGGCTGTTCGAAGCTATCATTGACCGTTTCTACAAAGACCCGACTCTCGTCGCCTGGGGTGAGGAAAACCGCGATTGGGGCGGCGCTTTCGCCGTATACCGCGGCCTCACCGAGGCGCTTCCCTATAACCGCCTTTTCAATTCTCCGATCTCCGAAGGCGCGATAGTCGGCACGGCAATCGGATATGGCATGTGCGGAGGACGAGTGATAGCGGAAATAATGTACTGCGATTTTCTTGGAAGAGCCGGGGACGAAGTATTTAACCAGCTTCCGAAATGGCAGGCAATGAGCGGAAACCTGATCAAAATGCCCGTGGTGATAAGGGTTTCGGTGGGTTCAAAGTACGGGGCCCAGCATTCACAGGACTGGTCCTCGCTCGTGGCCCATATCCCCGGACTGAAGGTGGTGTTCCCGGCAACTCCCTACGATGCAAAGGGACTTATGAACAGTGCACTGCAGGGAACAGATCCCGTAATATTCTTCGAAAGCCAGAGAATCTACGATATTGGAGAAATGTTCCACAGCGGCGGTGTGCCCGAAGATTATTACGAAATCCCGCTGGGAGAACCTGACGTGAAGAAAGCCGGAAACGACATCACCATCCTAACTATCGGAGCCACTCTTTACCCGGCTTTGAAAGCTGCCGAAATCCTTGAAAAAGATTACGGCATGAGCGCTGAAATAATCGACGCCAGAACCCTGGTCCCGTTCAGATACGAAACCGTTCTGGAATCGGTCAGAAAAACAGGCAGGATAGTCCTGGCCAGCGATGCATCTTCAAGGGGTTCCTTCCTGAAGGAAATGGCCCATACAATAACCGAACTTGCCTTCGATGAACTTGATGCCCCACCCGTTGTTGTGGGAGCACGTAACTGGATCATCCCGGCACATGAGATGGAGAACTATTTCTTCCCTCAACCTTCGTGGATAGTGGATGCAATTCATGAGAAGATTGTACCGCTTAAAGGACACAACTGCTCAACAGATGTTTCTCCTCAAAAGACTTTGAGACTTAACTGGGAGGGCGTGTAGTACTTTTTATATATTTGCTGTTCACCAAGTTTTATTTATGATGAAGTCATTTCTGGCCGACTACCCGTTACCCGAAGAAATAAGGAAAAAGCTATCGAACAACCATCTTCCTGAATTCAGGGAAGCCAACGCGCATGTCCATACTCCATACTCTTTCAGCAGTTTCCCCGACATGGAAACCATTTTCTCAATGGCAGTAAGCGAAAACATTGCCGTCCTGGGAATCAATGATTTCTATGTCGCGGACGGATTCAGGGAATTCAACGACAGATCGCTAAGCAGCAGGGTGTTTCCTCTGTTCAATATTGAATTCATGGGCCTTTTGAAGGAGGAACAGAAAAAAGGCATCAGGATCAATGATCCGAATAATCCTGGAAGGATTTATTTCTGCGGAAAGGGACTTGACTTTCCCTTTAACCCGGGCTTCCTTTACAGCCTGAAACTGAAATCGGTGGTCAGGGAAAGCCAGACCCAGATAAAGGCAATGATCTCAAAGCTAAACAGGCTGATTGAAGCTGTAAATCCTTCACTGACTCTTTCTTATGATAAAATTAAATCGCGGCATGCCCGCGACATGGTGCGCGAACGGCACCTCGCCAGGGCGCTGAGAACCCTGGTAACGGAAAACTTTCCCGATCCGGGCGACCAACTGAGTTTCCTCGAGAAAATATACGGCGGGAAAAAATCAGCAGCCGATCCTGCCGACCACGCCCGGCTCGAAAACGAGATCCGCTCAAACCTTCTCAAGAGCGGAGGAGCGGCCTTCGTAAAGGAAGATGATGATTCTTTCCCCGAACTTCCTTCCATAATCAAGATTATCCTTAAGGCAGGCGGCATACCCTGCTACCCCGTACTGCTCGATGATCCGTCAGGAAATTTCACCGAGTTTGAAAGAGACCGGGGAAAACTGTACAAATCATTGTCCGACAAAAAAATAGCCTGCATCGAACTTATCCCCGGGAGAAACAGCCTTCCCGTACTGAGCGATTTTGTCCATTTCTTCCACGACAGGAATTTCATAGTGACTTTCGGAACAGAACACAACACTCCCGGTCTTGCTCCCCTTACAGTCACCGCGAAGGGAGATGAACAACTGGGAAACGACCTCAAACAGATAGCCTGGGAAGGTGTTTGCGTCATCGCCGCACATCAGTACCTCAGGGCAAAGGGCATGCAGGGCTACATAATGCCCGACGGAAAGCCTAGTTTCGACCAGAAAAGGGAACTTACTTACCTTGGTAAACTTGTAATTGAATTCTTCCTTTCAAAAAACTGATGCCATGAAACCGGAAATTGCCGATCTTATTGAAATATCAAAATACTACGGGAACAATAAAGACTATGTCATTGCCGGAGGAGGAAACACTTCATACAAGGACGGACAGACCATTTGGATAAAGGCAAGCGGACAAGCCCTGGCAACACTGAGCGAAGACGGACTTGTGGCTCTCGACAGGGAAAAACTCCGCCTGATCTCCGAAAAACAGTATTCCAACGATTCGTCCCTCAGGGAGGAACAGGTAAAAACAGACCTTTTCAACAGCATAATCGACAAAAGTCAGAATAAAAGGCCTTCAGTCGAGACTTCCCTTCACGACCTGATCAGGTATAAATTTGTTGTCCACCTCCACCCTACCCTCATAAACGGAATCCTGTGCAGCAGAAATGCAAAAAATCTCGTCAGGCAGCTTTTCGGAGACAAGGCCCTCTTCATGCCGTACACCGACCCGGGATATACCCTCTTCAAAAAGCTGGAATCGGAAATCATTAAATTCAGATCCGGTTCCCTGAACGATCCTCAGATAATCCTGCTTGAAAACCACGGATCCTTTGTCAGTGCCGATTCATGCACTGAAGTGAAAAAAATATACGAGGACATCCTGTCGGCAATCTCCGGTCATATAGGCCGGACAGATGAGATTGAGGAACTGGAATATAACCCTGTTCTTACAAATGCATTGCCGGCTTTGAGAATGCTGCTCTCTGAAGACAGGCCAAAAGTTATCAGGTACCGGCACAACAGCCTGATATCCAAATACTATAAAAGCCAGGCGGAGTTTCACAAGATTTCACGTCCCCTGACACCCGATATAATTGTTTACTGTAAAACCAGATACCTCTACATCGAGCAATCATCAACGGCTGAAAAGATACTCGACTCGGCAAAAACCCAGCTTCCGCGCTTCCTGAATGAATACGGTTTTCTGCCGAAAATAATAGTGATAAAAAATGCCGGGATTCTGGCGGCAGACGAATCCGTCGCCTCGGCTGAGGCCGTGCTTGATGTCTATGAGGATATGATAAAAATCTGTCATTATTCATCCCTCTGCGGCGGAACAAAAACCCTGACTCCCGATCAGACAGAGTTTATTGACAAGTGGGAGGTTGAAAACTACAGGAGAAAAGTTTCCACGGCCGGGATCAAAAGCAACAGGATGTTCCAGAAAATTGCCATCGTTACCGGTGGAGCCCAGGGTTTCGGTGCAGGAATAGCTGAGGCCCTGTTCGGAATGAAAGTGAATGTCGTCGTTGCCGATCTGAATGAAGAAACAGGAAAATCATTCGTCGACGGGCTCAATTCCTCTGCCTCCGGAAACAAGGCGCTGTTTATTCATACGGATGTTTCAGATGCGGAATCGGTCAGGAAGCTTGTTGAAAACACCGTAAGCGCATTCGGCGGGCTCGATCTGATGATAAGCAATGCAGGTGTGCTGAAGGCCGGGGGACTTGACGAAATGGACCCCGTGACTTTTTCAAAGACTACAGAAATTAATTACAACGGCTACTTCTACTGCGCGAAGTACGCTTCGGAAATAATGAAAATACAGAACCGGGAGAAACCTGAGTACTTCTCCGACATAATTCAGATAAACTCCAAATCAGGTCTGAGAGGCAGCAACAGGAACTTTGCATATGCCGGAGCCAAATTCGGAGGTATAGGCCTTACACAGTCATTTGCCCTCGAACTGGCCCCGTTCAGGATCAAGGTCAATTCCATCTGTCCCGGAAATTTTTACGAGGGGCAACTGTGGTCCGACCCTCAGAAGGGACTCTTTGTCCAGTACCTCAAAACCGGTAAGGTACCTGGTGCAAAGACCATTGAGGATGTCAGGAAGCACTATGAGAAACAGGTTCCCCTTAAGCGAGGATGCAGACTCGAAGATGTGGTTAAGGCCTTGCTTTATATCATCGACCAGGAATACGAAACCGGACAGGCAGTCCCTGTTACAGGCGGCCAGGTGATGCTGGGATGAGGTGCGGGGCACGGGGCGCGGGGCACGGAGCACGGGGCACGGAGCACAGGGCACGGGGCACGGGGCACGGGGCACGGGGCACAGGGCACAGAGCACAGGGCACAGAGCACAGGGCTCGGGGCACAGTACCGCGTACCGCTCCCTGTCAGAAGCCAGGTTCTCAATAATAAAGACTATGAAAACAAAAGCAGTCAGAATTTACGGAAAGAAAGACCTTCGTCTTGAGGAATTTGAACTTCCTGAAATGAAAGATGATGAGATACTTGCACAGGTCATCTCCGACAGCATATGCATGTCATCGCACAAGGCAGCGATTCAGGGACCGGAACATAAAAGAGTCCCGGACGATATCGCTGTCAATC
>JAXDBC010000071.1:0-36313 GCA_034679225.1 Bacteroidales bacterium
AACTGAGGAACGGCCTGGCATGGGTTGTAATCGGAGGGATGCTGTTATCCACATTCCTGACATTGATAGTGGTGCCGGTGATGTACAAAATTCTCCATTCCGGTCAAGGCAGAAAGGGCTACAGGCAGAAGGTTGATATTGAAAAGATGATGTCCGAGAGTTAATATTTTCTTCTTCTGTGATATAAAATAATATCATCAAAGGAATTAGTTAAATGTTGATACCTTGAATCGAGGTCCTTTTATGAATTGCCATCTTATTTTATGAATCATAGATTACTGAAAAATTCTTCAAAACGACAATTAAATAGTACGATATTCGTTTTAATGCATATATTTGTAAAATAATTACAATAACGGGCATTAAAATGGTTTTAGAAATACGTATAGCTAATCTTTTCTCCATTAAGGACGAAATTACACTTGACTTTCGTGCGGCAACAATTAAATCGGCGAATGCTAAAGCTCTTGCTGATAATATTATTACTGAAAATGACACAAGCATTTTAAAGACCATTGCAATCTACGGGGCAAACGCCTCGGGGAAAAGCAACATTATTAAGGCAATCAGATTTTGTAATGCTATGGTATTCGAATCTCATAAGCATAATGAAAATACTGTTTACAATTTTCAACCTTTTAAATTTGATGGTTACGACAAAAAGCCCAGCAATTATTTTATTCGCTTTATCAGTGCCGGCATCGAATATGAATACTCATTTTCATTTACCCGATTTAAGATTTTAACTGAAAGCTTGTATTATTATCCCAAGGGCAGAATAACTAAAGTATTTACCCGTGATGAACGAAGAGGTAAAACCAAGAAAGAAAAATACTCCTTTGGAAGTCGGATAAAAAGACCCATGGATGTGGCTGAAAATACTTCCGAAAAGACTCTTTATATTTCCAGGGCAAGTCAAATGGACAGGGAAATTGCCAAAGAGGTTTTTACATATTTTCATAGCAGGTTTATATTGCAGTATGTTGGTTTTGGTGTTTCGGCTATTGAGACTCTTTCAAATCAAAACAAGCAGCAACTTATTGAAGCACTAAAAATTGCTGACAGTGATATTGTAGATGTAAAGATCAAGGTTCTAAAAAAACCAGCTAAAAATATTAGTGCCAACCTTACAAGTATGACTCTTACAGTTGAAGATGTCGTTCAGGACCATTTACAAATAAAGACTTATCACAAAGCCTCTCCCGATATTGCATTCGATTTTATAACGGAAGAATCCCAGGGTACGATTAAGTTGTTTTTTATCATGCTGACCATACTTGATGTTGTTAAGAAAAACAAAGTGCTTTTAATTGATGAAATTGAAGATAGCTTGCACCCTATGATCATTGAATATATTTTTAACATTTTCAGAAGTGGGAAAAAGGCTCAGCTTATCTGTACAACTCATAACACAAAATTTTTAGACTTAAAGATGTTCAGAAAAGACCAGATTTTTTTCGCAAATAAAAAAGAAGATGGTTCTACAGATTTGTATTCTCTTTATGACTATAGTGATTTTCGGGATACTATGGATGTGGAAAAAGCCTATTTGCAAGGTCGTTTTGATGCTGTACCATTAATAAATGACTCTCAGGTGAAACTAAAAACCTTATTTAATGGATAGGAAACGATCAGCATCAAAAGGGAAGAAAATAAATCCTCATTTCTGGGTATTTTGTGAAGGAAAAACTGAAGAAGCCTATATAGCCAGTTTAAGGTCAAAGTACTGCATCCCCATAGATATTGTTTCAAAAATGGTTGGTAATAAAATAACTGATCGCTTTATCAGAGAATATAAAAGAGGAAAGCCAATTCATAAAAAAGACAAGGATTTTTTAATATACGATGCCGATGTTCCGGAAACACTTGCAAGATTAAGAGCAATTAAAACTGCTCAGCTGATTGCATCAAATCCTTCAATAGAGTTATGGTTTTTGTTACATTATAAAAACCAGACTGCGTCTATCAGCTCACAGGACTGCATCAGAGAATTAAGCAATAGAAACAGACATTCATATCAAAAAGGAGTTATTGACAAAAACCTTGAGATCAAACTGACAGAGAATCTTACAATAGCCTGTAAACGAGCTTCACACCTGATATTATTTAATAATCCTTCTTCAAATATGAATGTTTTTATTAACGAACTCGATCAGGCAAAAAGAAACAAATCCTGAAAGCTTAATAGGATGGCATTAGAGGAAACCAGGAACAGTCGTTTGCGTACTGGTGTATTTTTTTTATCTTTAATCGCTGTTCTACGTTTATTGCATAGAGATAAATTGTCATAACTTCCTGATCAGTAAAATCAGGATTGCAGGAAAAAATCACTTACAGCTACCTTGGCAGATTCTGAAAATATTGAAAAAGTTCAGGCAGTTAATCTGTCAAAATAAAATTATATTGAGTTATTGCTGAATCAGTGATGTTTTTTCATGATTCGATTTGCTTTCTCTGTCATGAGGTAAAAGTACTAATTTTAGACTGAATCTAAATTTTAAATAAACCGCAAATGAAGGAAACATATGGAGAATATCTCCTCGATGCAGCCACAGAATCAATTATTGAATGCCTGGCCGGGATTACTGAAGAAGATGTGCGGGACTTTAGTGATTTTAAAATTATCAACAGAGGTCAGGAATATTATGAGGAGGGCATGGTGGAAGAACTCATACTCAATAAAGCCAACAACATAGTTATTACCAACAAAAAGGGTCAGAAATCTGAACCAAAACCGATAATATTATGTTTTTATATGACAGATTGTTTATACAGTTTTTTCTCCAACAAAAAAAACAAACCAGTCAAAGAAGTCTCCAACTGGTTGAGTGTCAATTGTGGGCCCAGCTGGGATCGAACCAGCGACCCCCTGATTATGAGTCAGGTGCTCTAACCGTCTGAGCTATGGGCCCGAAGAACATTTCAATCTTTAACGGTGCCCTAACCTCCCGATAAATATCGGGATGAGCTAGGGGCCCGAATCGGTTGCTGAGCAACCGATTTTTCCGGACTGCAATATTAAGAATTTGCAATTAATTATCCAAAATCAACTGCAAACCTTTCAGGCATAGGCTATACAAGCTTCATATTCACCGGATCCCAGTATATTATCTTCTTCTCAAAATAGCTGTCGTTACATGCAAGTGTCGGAGCGGCAGCACGGAAACCGAACTCCGGACCTTCGACAAGAGTTTCATTTCCGCGGACTGCCCCGAAGAAGTTTCTAAAGTGCTCCAGGTGCTCGTCGAATCCCTGAGGGGCGGTATATTTCACTCCCTCTTTTACAGGTCTTTTCCTGTCCTCAGCGCTGTATTTCTGTTCATACTGCCTCATCAGTTCTTTCTGCATTGCTTCGGGGTAGGTGTGGAATGAATCCCAGCCCCCTATGCCGGGAGCTTTTGCCATGATGCTGTTGGAGAGAACAAACCCATTGTCGATCATTTCCATCATCCCTTCGCTGCCGACAAAGCGAGTAATGCCTGCATTACCCTGACCGCTTACAAAATTAACCCTAAGCATCACCTGGAACTCGGGATGCTCCTTTGTTTCGGGGTAATGCATTATGCCGACCATCACGTCCGGCACATCGCGGCCATCCTTCCAGTAGCATAGCTGACCCGAGGCAAAGATTGTATCCGGACCATAGGAATCGGTAAGAAGATGGATTCCCGACAGCAGGTGAACAAAGAGGTCGCCGGCGACACCGGTGCCGAAATCGCGGTAATTTCTCCACCAGAAGAATTTTTTCGGATCCCATGCCATTTTATTCATCCCCTCTACATAACGGTCCCAGTCGACACTCAGCGGGGAGCCATCGGTGGGCATTGTGTATTCCCAGGCACCGAGTGCATCCTGCCTGTCGAATGAAGCTTCGATACAGTTGAGCTGACCTATTGCCCCCGACTTGTAGAGTTCCTTTGCCTTTGCATACACAATGCTGCTTACACGCTGACTTCCTACCTGCATCGGTTTGCCAGTTTTCCGGCAGGCTTCGATCACCGGCAGGCCCTGGCTGATCTTATGCACCATTGGCTTTTCGCAGTAAACTGCCTTACCGCTGTTCATGGCATCGATAGATATTCTGGAATGCCAGTGGTCGCCTGTTGCAACAATCACCGCATCAATATCATTTCTTCTGAGAAGCTCGCGATAATCGCGGGTAGTGTAAATTTGCTTTCCATACTTTTCCTTTGCCCTGACCAGCCGGCCGTTGTACAGGTCACAAACTGCCACCAGTTCCACACCCGGTATTTTAAGGGCCGTATCGGTGTCTTCATATCCCATGATGCCCATTCCTATTGTGGCAATCCTTATCTTGTCGTTCTGACTGATCTTCGGAGACCATGGAATTTCAAGCGTTCTGGTATCATCAATAGCCAGTGACCGGTAGGAACCAGCTGCCAGCAGAAGGGATGAGCCCCCAAGCTGTCTGATGAATTTTCTTCGGGAAGGTTTTGATTTCATCATAATATAATTTTTGATTTTAATGGTTGATGTCTGCCCGGCTCAAACGGGGAACCCACATGACTGAAAACCATATATATAAATGTTTGTGCATTTGTTATATGCTGGTTTCAGTGTTTTGTTTTTATTAAGGTTCAATTTTCAGTTTATAAATCAAATATCTTTTTGTAAAGATACAGATCATCCGGGAATAAATTCCTTTCAGGAAATTAAAAAAACATATCGTTTCAGGTAAAATATTTATCGAATAACAATAATTCAATTATCGTTTTACGATAAAAATTCGTGTGTATTTTCATCCCAGCTGCTCCGGAGCCGGCATCGTGACAACTGCATTTCAGCACGGGTAACCCTGGCATTCAACAACACGAAACGGTTTGGATGCTGGAACTTCAATTCAAGCTACCGACTTGCAGGTTTGAAACATGTTTTCATGAAAGGCTTCTCACTCAAGATGCGGTAAAACACAGTGAAAAGCCATCCGGTTTCGTTTTATTCCCCGTTTTTCCTTACAAGTATCTTGTCTATCCTGTTTCCGTCGATATCGACGATTTCGATTATGTATTCCTTGAAAGTAAATTTATCTCCAATCTGCGGGATTTTGTCGATATGATCAAGAACAAATCCGGCGACTGTTGCATATTCTACATGTTCGAGATCGGTTAAATAATTGTCGAAAACCCCGTCGAGAATCTCAGCCGGTGCATCGCCGCTTATAAGATATGATTTGTCGTCGCGGACATAGATATCAGGTTCGTGCTGTTCATCATCGGCAGGTATCTCCCCTATCAGGTTTTCAAGAATATCATGAAGCGTTATGATGCCCTCGAGTGTACCGTATTCGTTAACCACCACGCAACAATCTATCTTGTCCTTCCTGAACCTGTCAAGCACCTTTGGGGCATCGGCGCTCTCGGGAATGATGGGGGCCTGTATCATCAGTTTTCGTATCTCCGGCTGCTTTGAAGGGCTATGGGCAGACAGATAGTCCCTCACGTAAAGGATGCCCTGGTAATTATCCAGGTTTTCGCTGCAACATACCAGTCTGCTGTGCCTGGCTTCCAGAACTGCATCATTGAATATTTCCGCCGGGAGGTTGAGGTCGATCCATTCAATATGCATCCTGTGAGTCATCAGGTGTTTGGCTTTTTTGTCTGAAAAGTAAAATACCTTCTGATGGATCATATCCTGATCTTTATTGATAATACCCTCGAGCGAAGCCCTTTTCAGTATTTGCCTGATTTCTTTTTCGCTCAGGTGCCGTGAATGCTTGGGTATCCCGAGAATCCTGTTTATGAATGCAGTGGAATATGAAAGGACTCTTACAACGGGGTAGAAAAGGATACTGAACCAGTAAACGAAAGCAGCTACCCTGACGGCTATTTTTTCCGGATTGCTGAGGGCTATGGTTTTGGGAACCAGTTCGCCAATGACTATGGAGAAATAGGTGATCACGATTACCGTAAGTGTCAGGGAGATTTCCTGTGCTGAATTACAGGTGAATTCAAATTTCCTGAAAAAGGGAGCAATGTCATCTGCGATGCTTATACCGCCATAAACACCGGTAACAATCCCGATAAGGGTTATCCCGACCTGAATGGAGGACAGGAAATTCTCCGAATCTCCAAGAAGTTTCAACGCGGTATCGGCTCCTTTTCTGCCTTCATCTTTCATCTGTTCAAGTCTGGATTTACTGCTGGAGATAATGGCAATTTCCGACAGTGAAAAAACGCCGTTCATAAGAATAAGCAGAGATATGATCAGTAATTCCATAACAACAGAATAGCAGGCCTGGTCCGGCTGATTTCAAATAATGTCATAAAGATATTGCAAATATGCCAACTGTAGTTGTCTCGCGGTCTTGCAGTCTCATCCTATTTATTTAACTATCAGAAACAAGGCCCGGGATATGTTATAACAGTGTTATAACGGGATGATACACGGCTAACCGCGTTCTTGTGCTGACCCTGTGCTCTGTGCCCTGTGCCATTTACAAATTGCCAATTGCCACACCATCGCCTATAATACATAATACATAACACATACATTTCCTGTTAGCCTGTTCATCAATAAGACAAGTTATCCACTCCCGTCATCTTCCTTGTCTGAACAGTGGAACTGAACAGCGTTCTGAGTTCTTGGGCTGTTAGGCTTTGTGAGGGATTGAAATTGCCGGATGACATGTATTTCAGTATACTGCTGTAAAGCTGGCGGGCTTCAGGTTTATCCTGAACCGATCTCAGATCCGACATGCAGACAAGCAGTTTCCCTTTCCCGACGGCAAATTCAAAGATAAGGCCGAGCTTGTGGTTTCTTTCAAAATTATCAACCACCTGCACCAGGGGAAAATAATCCTTTGGCGCATTATCGAGTATGAAGGGCCTGCTGTTTTTAACAATGGGCCACCATTGCCAGTTTGTATGGAATTCGGTTGGAAAATCATTGAACAAGGGCAGGGCGGGATCTGTCAGGATCGACATTGTTCCGGGTGAAACAGGCTTATTATTGTTTTCAGAAATTGACTTGAACATCCTGTAATTCCAGTAGTCAGGTATATACAAACCCCCCACGCTTTGTTCCATGTAGTCTTTATGACCGGGAAAGAACAGAACTCTGGCACCCGATGACAGGTCCTCCAGCATTTTACCGTCGAGTTTCTCAGAAACAATTATATCAGCCGGAACATTTGTATCGACATCCGCGGGATAGATCCAAAGTGAATAGGAGTTCTCATAGGGAGTACCGCTGAGCTTTATTGACAGGGTAAGTTTCTCAGCTTTCGCGATTCCAGAAAAGTCAGCATTTAGCGGAATAATTTCAGATAAACCGCCCTGAGCGATTTCCATTGTTGTCCTGCTTTCAGCTATAGTTTCTCCGGCTGAATTTTTTATTTCCCACAATATTTCCTGATCGAGCAGGTTCCATCTTGAATAATTTGCAACTTTAATATCTGCCGCCAGCGTTTCATTGTTTGTCCAGCAGAATTTGTCAATCATGAGCAGTGGAACAACCCTGTTGTTGAAATGGCTAAATTCTTCAGGAGTGATAAGTCCTTTGCTGTCCATAAAGGCATCGAGTATCCCGACAAGGGCTGTTCCCTGACCGGGAAAATCCTGAAGGTCCAGCAGATGAAATCCCGCGAATCCGGGTGTTCTCAGGGCCATTTCAATATCTGCCCTGTAGCAGATAACGCTTGATGCACCTGAAGCCCTGAAAAAGTCATTTGCCTGACCGCTGAGATTATTTTCCTCCAGACGTTTCCTGAATATTTCAAGATTCCAGGGCTTAAGCACTCCGGTGTACTTCTTTATCTGATTGTAATCGGGATATATCTGGTACTGGCCAACCTCAGTACCGAGGGCCGGGACCGAGCAGTTCGCGATTGCTCCTGAATAATCAAGCCTGGTCGAAGGGTATCTGCCATTGATATAGCCGCCGTCAAATGCATCGGCAAACGAAAATGAAGCACGTATGTGGGTTTTATATGAATCGTCGGTATCCGGGCCTATCCTGCAGCCTGCGAAATAATCCTCGCCGGGAGCCTGTCCTCTGTAGCCAAGGTAATTATTTGATCCGTAAGCCATAAGCGGACGGTTGTCGATAGACCTGAAATGATTTAGAAAATCATTCATCACGGTCTGGTCGCCCGAAAGCTCATTCCCCAGGGCAAACATCACGAAGGAGGCATGATTGCCGTATGTTTCAAGGATTTTTTCTCCCTGTTTCAGAAGATAGTCATTCAGATCAGTGTTCCTGTCCCTGCTGAAACCGCCCCAGAATGACAGTTCGGGCTGCATATATATACCTTCGATATCGGCTGCCAGGAATGCTGCTTCCGGAGGGGTCCATGAATGGAACCTGAAGAAATTCATGTTGTAGGATTTGGCTGTCCTAAGCAACTCTCTCCAGCTTTCGACATCCATCGGCGGATGGCCTGTCAGTGGAAAAATGCATGCATCATGCTTTCCCCGCAGAAAAGTTTTCAGGCCGTTAATCGTGAACTGCGTTCCGCTGGTTGAAAACTTTCTCATCCCGAAATCCGTCGTGACGGCATCAAGAACACCATCTCCCATTAAAGCCAGCTCCAGTTTATAAAGAACAGGATCAAACTCGCTCCAGAGTTGAATTTCTTCGCCCAGGTCATAGCTCAGCTCAATTTTATTATCCCCGGGCTGAAGGTTGATACTGAAGGATCTCTTTTTCACCTTAACAGGACTTTCCGTATTCCATGAACCTGCCCTCATTACGACCGAAGCCGGCATTTCTGCTTCAGCAGCATTGAAAACAGTAAGTTTGACAATGACTTTCCCTGCTTCCGGATCAGGAAAGGTTTTAATATCTTTTATGTATGAGCTGTTAGTTGCTTCTAGGAAGAACTTCCCGATGATCCCGTTCCAGTTGGTCTGCGTATGTTCAGTCCAGGCATGTGAACCTGTAATCCCGTCCGGCACCGAGCCACGCCCATTGTTGACAAGGATTGTTATTGTATGCAAGCCCGGAGTCAGTAAAGCTGATAAATCATAAACCTGCGGCGTGAGAATATCGCTGTTTTCACCCGCAGGAGCAGAATCGATCCACACCCTGGTCGGCTTTGTCCGCTCCATGATAAGCCTTATATTAAGACCATCCCAATTTTCAGGAATATTTACCTCTTTCTGATACCAGGCCATCCCGGAATACATCAATTCGCGCGACAGCCTCATTGTTTCTGTGGTATCCCGGTTTACCAGGCCCTTCCTGTTTTCATCCATCGTACCCGGAAGGGATACCGAATCATTCAGCTTCAAAGCAAACCATTGCTTGTCGATACCGGTTCCTGAAGTATCCATGGCAAAACGCCACGATCCTTCGAGGGAGATAGTCTCCCTTGGCTGTGCAGAAAATTTAGCCTTGCAGGATGCCAAAAAGAGCGACAACCCTGCAAACAGGGGAAAAATGATCCGGAACATAATATTTGTTGTTTAATTACTTGCTAAATAAGACCGATTGCTTTTAACCATTTTATGCACAGTTCGGGCCATGAGGATTCGGTGCCTCCTTTTGCAGAAAGTCCATAACCGTGTCCTCCTTTCTGAAATACGTGGAGTTCGGCAGGGATCTTGTATTTCTGCAAACCCATGTAGTAATTAATGCTGTTCTTTACCGGAACAACCTCATCATCAGAAGAGTGAACAAGGAATGCAGGAGGGGTATCGCCGTTTATCTGTTTTTCGTTTGAAAAACGGAATACATTTTTCTCGGTCGGATCAAGTCCGATGAGATTATTCCTGGTTCCCCTGTGGGTAAAGGTAGTATCCATTGTAATTACAGGATAGATAAGCAGGGAGAAATCAGGCCTGGCACTCACATTGTCCTTCACTTCGTACACCTTATCGGCATAATGGGTTGAAATAGTGGATGCAAGGTGTCCCCCGGCAGAGAATCCTATAACACCCACTTTTTTCGGATCTATTTTCCATGCCGCGGCATTTCTGCGGATCACTCTCATGGCTTCCTGTGCATCCTGCAGTGGGCCGACCGTCTTATCGGTCATTATTCTGTCGGATGGAAGCCTGTATTTAAGTATTATCCCGGCTATACCATTGTCGTTTAGCCATTTTGCAATCGCGTTACCCTCGTGGTCGAAGGCAAGCGTTCCGTATCCGCCGCCGGGACATATCAACACGGCAGCCCCGTTTGCTTTTGCCGGATCGGGAAGACATACAGTGAGATCGGGTGTTACCACGTTGTTGGCACGTGTCACCCTGCCGTCGGTGCTTATGATGTTCTCAACGTAAGCCGGATCGCTCTTTGATCCGGGAATGCCGTCAGGCCAGAGTTTCACGACTGTTGGCTGAGCAAAGAGATTAATGGTCAGGAGCGCTGACAGGATCAACGCGATGCTTTTTCTGGAATTCATTTTAATTGATTTTAATGTCATTCTGCAATGATGAGAAATTATTTTTGTTACCAATACAAGAGGAATCCTACCAGGGTACTCTGGGTGATTTGTAATAGTTGATACCCATTTCCTCGAAGAACCTTGCATGATCTGCAAGACGGAACTTGTATTCATCCCAGTTTCTCAATGAGGCCGGAGTCCATCCTATTTCAGCAACTCCCGGGAGCCTGGGGAACATCAGGTACTCGATATCTTCAAGTTTTGAAATGGTTTCAGCCCACATAGGGGCTTCTATACCAATGATGTTTTCCTTTGTCACTCCGGGCACATAGCTTGCAGGATCCCAGTTATAGTTGTCATCAACTTCTATAAAAGCAGCCCAGTGAAGACCGATATGCGTAGCAGAGTCATACTTCATATCGATATAGGTTTTTTTGGCCGGTGCCATAAGGACCTTAGCTCCCTGCGCAACAGCCTTTTTCGCATTCTCCTCGTTCGCCCAGCATTGGGCAACTGAATTCGGTTTTAATGTCGAAAGAGCTATCTCATCCCAGCCAACAACCCTTTTTCCATATTTTGCCACGATATCCTGTACCCTGTTGACAAAATAAATGTAGTCATCAACTTTTGTTGAATGTGATTCATCGCCTCCAATGTGGAAAAACGGACCGGGGGTAAGTGCGCAAATTTCCCTGACAACGTCATCTATAAACTGATAGGTGATCTCCTTCCTGGTGCAGAAGGAACTGAACCCAACCGTGGTTCCTGTGTAGAGTTCCGGGGCCTTTCCGTCGCAGTTAAGCTCGGGATAGGAAGAAAGGGCAGCATTTGTGTGCCCCGGCATATCTATTTCCGGAACTATTGTAATGTAACGGTCGGCTGCGAACTTCACTATATCTGAATACTGCTCCTGGGTATAGAAACCGCCCTTTCCGCCTCCCACCTGCGTACTTCCCCCATGGATTGTGAGATTGGGCCACGATTTTATCTCAATTCTCCACCCCTGGTCGTCGGAAAGGTGCATATGGAATGTATTGATCTTGTAGAAAGCCAGGTATTCGATCACCTGTTTGACATCTTCAACTCCGAAAAAATGGCGTGAGACATCGAGCATCATGCTCCTGTAGGAATATTCGGGCTTGTCAGAAATTGTACCTGATGGGATCATGAACAGCCCTTTTTTGCCTGATAAAGTGTCTTCCAGGGCTATCTGCCTGATTGTCTGAATACCTCTGAACAGGCCGGCCGGATTTGCAGCCGTCAGTTTCACCTTCTGCCTGGTGATGTCAAGGGTGTATCCCTCCTCTCCGAGGCTCTGGTCAGCCCCGGATAATGTAAGAAAAATGCTTCCTTTACCGGGTTCAGCCTGAGCTTCACTAACGGAAATTGCCAGTCCGGTTGTTGCATTCAGTTTATCTGCCAGATACTGACCGGTCCGTAAAATTTCATCCGATCCGGCATCTACAAAAATGGCCGTTTTGGTATTCAGGCTAAAAGCTTCACCTGTAGCGGTCACTGAAACAGGTTTGGGAATGATGCTGGTCTTTACCAGATCTGTAGGTTCCTTGGGTTTGCATGAAGCAGTTATGATCATTGCTGCAGCTATTGCCAAAACAATAAATATTAGGTTTTTCATCTTTTTATATATTATTTCGTTTAGTTATTCACCGGGTCATCTGCTCTTTTGTTAAATTCCTCCTGAAGTTCTTCGATTGTATTATTTGTTTTCAGGTATCTGATCAGTGTTGCAAGCTGTCCGGCTTCACTGTCGAGCAAGAGTTCCCCCAGTCTCTTATTAGGTTCGGCCACATCGCTCGCGTAATGGTTGGGATAATCGGCATACCACCAGATTCCCGTGTATCCGAAAGGCAATTTATCGAGTTTGCCCTGAGTCAGTCCCGACTGTGATTTTATGGCACCCTGGTCAACAAGGTCAGGCCTGATGACGAACATCATTGAAGTCTCTTCCTCACCCGCGTGTCCGTCGATCCTGGCTTTTTTCAAAGCTTTTATTTCAGGACCGGCCACCGGATCGGTTCCATCCCTGAACAGCACTACAATATAATCCTTGCGGGCGGCAAGCTGCGACTGGCAGAAATACTGAAGAAAACTTGTATTTCCCCCATGTCCGTTCTTTAATATTATCTTTTTCAGGCCATTCCTGGAGAGTTCTTCACAGGTTTCCTCAAGCATTTTCCATAAAAGTTCATTACTATATGCTATTGTCCCGGCCTGATGCCGTGCTTCAAAAATCTGCCCTGCGAAATAGGGTGGGAACACGATCGCGTATTCTTTTTGGGCCGCTCTGAATGCCGTTTCCCTCGATTCAAACATGTCGGTGCCAAGAGGAAGGTGGGGCCCGTGTTTTTCAATTACACCCATTGGAATCACGCAGACACCTCCGGCAAGGGCAACAGCCTCGCTGAAACGGGGTGATGTGATTTCCTCCCATTTATAAGGCAGTGAAGACTTTCCTGCCTGTTGTGACATAACAAGGCAAACAGGGAACAACAAAATGAATAATACGCACGCTTTTTTCATAATACTATAGTTTTAATTTAAATTTTAAAGGTATTCCCCTCACGCGGGTTAACCCGCGTGAATCAAGATTATATAAATGTGTATTTGTTCATTTTATACAGGCGATTCTCAGAAATTACGGTTTTACAATTAATTATCAAGAATTTACCTGTGCAAGCCTGTATGGTCTTATATCGATTTTCTGCCACACACCGCCTGTAATGTAGGGTTCATCCTTCAGGTATTCGTCAAGAGCCTTCCTGTCGGGGAATTCATAGACAATCATCGAGCCTATCATAGTTTGCTTGTCATCGAGGATAGCACCTCCTAACAGAAATTTTCCCTGTTTTTTCAGAACAGCTACCTTTTCAAGGTGTTCCGGCCGTATTTTCATACGTCTTTCGAGGGCACCCGAATCTGTTCCGTCAAAAGCTACAAGAAGAAACTGCATAAGTGAATGGTTTTAAGTTAACATTCCTTCAAAATTAATCATTAATCGCAAATACGCCGAGGTAGCCCTCACTAAAATAATCATTGACTATATTTGTACTGCAGAGTTTAGAATGAAAAGGAAAAAATACAGGATCGGCGTTGTTTTGAGCGGAGGCGGGGCCAGGGGTTTCGCGCATCTAGGTGTTCTGCAAGCGCTTAACGACGCGGGCATTTTTCCAGATGTTATTTCGGGAACCAGTGCTGGAGCTCTGGTTGGAGTTCTCTACGCCGACGGATACACTCCCGAAGAGATAATGCAGATAATGAATTCGTCGAGCATGCTTCATTATGTCAGGCCGACTGTTCCCCGCGAAGGCCTGCTTCAGATCTCCGGCATCGAAGGCATTCTCAAGGATTACCTCAAGGCATCACGATTCGAGGAACTTGCCATTCCACTGTATGTCACCGCCACTGACCTCAACAACGGTCAGGCCAGGTATTTTTCAAAAGGAGAGCTTATAAAACCCGTGATTGCTTCGGCGAGCATTCCGGTTCTGTTCAAGCCTGTAATCATTGACGATATATATTATGTCGACGGCGGCGTCATGGACAATCTGCCGGTCAGCCCTATTAAAAATAACTGTAGTTTCATAATAGGCTCTTTCGTCAATCCTGCCGGTTACGAAAAGACAGTTACCAGCATGGTCCAGATAGCTGAACGTTCTTTCATGCTTAACATGGTCAAGGAAGTCGTTCTGAAGGCATCCATGTTTGATCTCTTCATTGCCCCCGAAGCACTCAAGAATTACAAAATCCTCGATCCGCAGAAAGCCATCGAAGTTTATAACATTGGTTACAAGGAAACCAAAAGAGTTCTGGAAGAGCCTGAGACGCAGAATATCATCAGGGAACGGCTTTCATGATCTGCATGGTTTAAAAATACCCGCTCCCGTCCCAGCAGTGGGTGCAGAGTTTTTCCTTTGGCAACCCGATTGCTTCAACAAGATCATCAAGCCTTTGGTACATCAGGCTGTCGAGATCGAGCATTTCAGCTATTTTTTCGACCATTATGGCATATTTTTCCGAATCAGGATCGGAATATTCCTTCAGATCGGTGATATCGCCCTCAAGTTCGTAGATGGCTTTTCGTCCAGCCAGTTCCATCGGTGTACGCGATTGCGAGAAATTTAGAAAAACGCAGGGATAAAGAAGAGGCGGGCATGCAATGCGCATATGTACCCTGGTCGCCCCCGACTTTCTGAGGTTAACGGTATTATCCTTCAGCTGGGTTCCGCGCACTATGCTGTCGTCGAGGAAAATCATCGTTTTTCCCTCGATAACCTCTCTGTTGGGAATAAGTTTCATTTTGGCCACGAGGTCACGCTGTTCCTCACGCTGGGGCATAAAGCTCCTCGGCCAGGTGGGAGTGTACTTTGTGTAAGCCCTCTTGTATGGTATTTTCTTTTCGTTGCTGTATCCCATAGCATGACCTACGCCTGAATCGGGAATACCACAGGCAAAATCAGCCTCAACATCGTCTCGTCGGGCAAGGGCAGCACCGCATCTCTGACGGCATTCGTCAACATTTATACCCTCATAATATGAAGGCGGATATCCATAGTAAACCCATAGAAATGAACATATCTGCAACTGTTCACCAGGTTCCTTAAGCCTGGTATATCCATCTTCGTTGATATGCACAATTTCACCCGGCCCGAGAAAGTATTCGGTTTCATAACCTGTGTTGGGAAAGGAACATGTTTCAACAGCAACAGC
Source organism: Bacteroidales bacterium (assembly GCA_034679225.1). GTDB lineage: Bacteria > Bacteroidota > Bacteroidia > Bacteroidales > VadinHA17 > LD21. Next base: position 15,074 of record JAXDBC010000071.1, read on the forward strand.
ATGACCGTTTTCGTTACGGCCTATTACAACCGGAGTTCTGCCAAGCTTGTCCCTTGCAGCAATAATTCCATTTTCTGTAAGAATGAGAAGTGAACAGGATCCCTTAATGTTGTCAAACACGTTCTCTATACCCTCTGTAAAATCATCCTTTTCACATATAAGGTTAGCCACAACTTCGGTGGGATTTATATTTCCCTCAAAATTCCCGGTGAAATGGTTCTTCTTTTTCAGAAATTGTTCTTCAAGTTCTTCAAGGTTAAGCAACCGGCTGACCGTAACTATTGCAAATTTTCCGAGGTGAGAATTGAACAAAATGGGCTGCGGGTCGGTGTCGCTAATGATCCCCATTCCGTAATTTCCCGAGAACTCATCCAGGTCATCCTCAAACTTGTTTCTGAAGTATGAATTTTCAATACTGTGTATCGAGCGGCGGAATCCTTTTTCCGGCACTATGAAAACCATTCCGGCTCTTTTTGTACCCAGATGTGAATGGTAATCAGTACCGTAAAATACATCTGAAACGCAGTCTTTCCTGGAAACCACACCGAAAAATCCACTCATAGTGTTGATAATTAATTACTTACTAATAATTAAAATCAGAGGTAAAATTAATCATTGGAATGGATTTTTATAATTATTTCAATGATATTATTATTTTTGCATTATTATTTATTCAAATACAGGGTAATAAATGACAGACACAAACACTTTCACTCCGGTAGAACAGCCACAGAAAAAGAGTGCGCCCATAGCTATGATCTTCACTACGGTCATTCTTGCTGTAGCTCTTATTTTTCTGGTTGTAATGTATTTTGATCAGAAGAACAATATGGTTGAAATAGAGACAGTTCTGACGCAGGAAAAAGACTCTCTTGCCAATGAACTGAGACTTATGGTTCATGGTTATGACACTCTGAAGACAGACAACGACACCCTGATGGCAAATCTGCAGAAGGAAAGGGAAAGAATCGTTCAGTTATTGTCGATCAATGCCTCCAACGTTCAGTTGCTGAAGAAATACAGGGCAGAAATCGGCACAATGCGCGACATTATGAAGGGTTACATCGTTCAGATAGACTCCCTCAACACTCTTAATCAACAGCTTATGGCTGAGAATATCGGTTTCAAGCAGCAGATAACCGAAGTTCAGAACACTAATGTTGAGCTTACAAAAGCCAAGGAGGAACTGACATCGAAAGTCACTGTAGCATCAGTGATCCAGGCCAAGGACATCAATGCCGTAACACTTAACAAGAAAAGAAAGGAAACCACCAGGATAGCAAACATCGACAAGCTCAGGATCTGCTTCACCCTGCGCGAAAATCCCTTGGCTACAGCAGGCGAAAAGGAAGTGTTCATGAGGATTATCAGACCCGATTCACTGGTGATTACCACAAGTCCCGACAATCTTTTCGACTTCAACGGCGACAAGCTAGTTTATTCAGCAAGCCGTTTGGTTGATTATATGAATCAGGATATTGAAATGTGCATTTTCCTGGATAACACGGGAGATTTTATCGAAGGCACCTACAGCGTGGAGCTTTATCTTGAGAACAACATTATCGGCCGGACAAGCTTTGCAATGTCAAAGAGATAATCAATTGCCGACAGGAAGCATCAGCTCGGAAATAATATTATCAGATATCATTTTACCCTGGTTCGTAAGGACCAGGGTTTGTTTTTCCTGTCTCATCAGGCCGTAGTCTATAAACTTGCCCGACAAGTTTCTTATATAATCATAGCCTTCTTTATCAAATACATCTTCCACATAATCGAGATTGATACCCCACATTGTCCGGAGCGAAGTCATTATGTATTCATTGAATCTTGTTTTCCGGTCAAGTTCCTCCTTGTCGAAAAGCAAAGAATCCGATTCGATTGCTTTGATGTATTTATTCACGTCCCTTATGTTCCATTGCCGGGAATAGCCGTTGAAGGAATGGGCCGAGGGACCAAGTCCAAGGTAACTGACCTGTTTCCAGTAGTTGGAATTATGGATTGACAGGAACCCGGGCAAGCTGAAATTTGATATTTCATATTGAATGAACCCGGCTGCTTCTGCTTTTTCGATAAGCAGCTGAAACTGGGCAGTGCTTTCGTCCTCATCAATTTCCGTCAGCATCCCTTTTTGTTTCATCCTGTTGAGCATTGTTCCCTCTTCAATTGTAAGATGGTAAGCTGAAAGGTGTTTTATTCCGTAGGAAAAACTAATATCGAGGTTTGAAGCCCAGTCGGCAGTTTTCATGCCCGGAATTCCATACATAAGATCAATAGTGACATTTTCATAAGCTGCATTAAAAATCTTTTCAAGTGCCATGGCCGCAGCGGAAGCAGTATGGCGCCTGTTCATTAAACTGAGATCCTGATCCCTCCACGACTGGATACCTACGCTGATCCTGTTTACCATTGTCTTTTTCAGTCCTTCAAGGAATTCGTCGCTGATATCGTCGGGATTCACCTCAATTGTAACCTCAGGGTTTGTGTCGATTTTGAAATTATCAACAATATTGTCGAGTATGCTTTTTATTTCATCCGCCTGCAAAACCGAAGGGGTACCCCCACCGATATATATTGTAGATACAGACTGCGTTCCAAGATAATTACCGCGAAGTCTGGCTTCATGGTTAAGAGCATTGATATATTGTTTATTGTCCGATTGAGCCATTACATGATAGAAATCGCAATATGAACAAATCTTCTTGCAGAAGGGTATGTGAATATAGATGCCTGCCATTTTAATTGAATGAAATACACATGTATCAAATACACAAACACAAATTTATAAAATTTTCAGTCATGCAGATTCCTCCTCTTGAAAGGGTATGGCATCAGATCATTAAAACAAATTCTATCTGATGAACGTTTAATGTTATTAAGAAAATATCATTTCATTGTCTATTTTTGAACCAAAGTTTTAAAATGATAAAGAAGAATAAATTTTCGATCCTGTTTTCTCTTATTATTTTGTATCTGAGCCTTGCCAATGCGAGTACCTTTGAGAAAGCCGGTTTATTCGATATAAAATATCTCGATAAATTTGTTCACTTCGGTCTTTATTTCGCGTTCATGGGTGTGATCATTCTTGAGCATCGCCGGCTGTTTTCAAACACGCGCCAGATAATAATCGTAGCTCTGATCCCGGTTGTATTCGGTGCAGTCATTGAACTTATGCAGTCGGGGCTCACCAACACACGAAAGGCCGATATACTTGATATAATGTTCAACACGGCAGGAACCGCCACCGCAGTTTGCATATGGCTGTTTTACGAACCTTACTATAAAAGGAAAAATTCAGATCACGACCATAGCTGATCCTTTTGCAGCATTTTTGGCCAGCTGCCGGAAAATCAAAGCATATCAATACACTTTCAAAGGTATTTTGTCAATCCTTCTTTTGTGCCTTCCTCCATCAAAGTCAGTATTGATAAATTCCCTGACTATCAGAAAGGCTTCCGATTCATTGATGAATCTTGCCGGCAGTGCGCATATGTTCGCATCATTATGTTTTCTTGCCAGTCCAGCTATTTCTTCATTCCAGCAAATAGCGCTCCGGATAGCCTGGTGCTTGTTGACGGTCATATTAATGCCATTACCGGCACCACATATCGAAATTCCAAGATCACATTCTCCGTTTGCCACAACAATCGCGAGAGGATGTCCAAAGTCGGGATAATCATCTGATTCCTCATATTTATGATTTCCAACATCTCTTATTTCAATATTATTCTTCACCAGGTAACTGATTATCTTCTCTTTCAGATAAAAACCTGCATGATCGGATGCGATGGCAATTTTCTTCTGTTTCACACCATGTTTTATTAAGTGAGTCAAAAGCACTAAATTAACATAATTGAAAGCATAAAAGAAAATAATATGATTTAATCTTAGTCTAAACCCACCCCTGTTAACAACCCGTTAATCCGACGTTTTTTTTTATTAAAAACATACCAGTTATTAACCACCTGCAGATAATATCTCATCAAAACATATTTTTTTCAAAAGTTTTTATGAAATCAAGCTCAAATTTTAACTTTTAATAAACATCAAAACATATTTTTTTGTTGAACAATTGACACGATAAAACCTTACTCAACAGTTGTTAATATTTAAGTTAATTTGCTGATTCTCAAAAACGGTACATTTTTTGAGATGTTCAAAACATGTTCGCAGGATAATTATTTCATTAAAAGAAAGAATTCGGCGTTTTTTATTTTAACACAATTAACAGGCTATAATAAAAAACATAAATAAAATAAAATTTAATAAATAATAATAATGATATCAATGCTATAAAATGGCGGGATTTAAGGAATTGCTTGCTATTTTTGAGTTGAATTCCAAAAATATTAAAAACGGGCTGATTTGTTTATCTTATAAGGCTAATAAGAACTTGTTACATGCATAGATGAGTGATTAAAATTCCGCCCAAAAGAAGAAACGGATGAAAGAAGTTAAAAATGACGAGCTGGTCGAAAAAATAATTGAACTTAAAAAGAATAAGAATGCAATAATTCTTGCTCACTATTACCAGACCGCCGATATTCAGGAGATAGCAGATTTTATTGGTGACAGTCTTGCATTGTCTCAGAAAGCTGCTGACAATTCTGCTGACATAATATTATTTGCCGGTGTAAGGTTTATGGCTGAAACGGCAAAGATTCTTTCACCCGATAAAAAGGTACTGATTCCTGATATGAATGCAGGATGTTCCCTTGCTGATTCCTGCGATCCTGTCCGGTTCAAAGAATTCATCCGTGAAAATCCGGGAAGAACTGTAATAACTTATGTCAATACAAATATTGATATCAAGATATTGTCGGACATTAGCTGTACTTCGAGCAATGCGGTTCAGATCATCGAATTTCTCCCCGAAGAAGAAAAGATCATTTTTGGTCCTGACAGAAATCTCGGAAATTATATTAAGGAAATGACAGGGCGTGACATTGCAATATGGGACGGAGCATGCCATGTTCATGAGGAGTTTTCAGCGGAAGCCATCCTTGATCTCAAAAAACAGTATCCGGAAGTAAAGCTTATTGTTCATCCTGAATGTGAATCACCTGTAAGGATGATGGCTGATTTCACGGGTTCAACGGCAGCGCTTCTTAAATTCACCTCAACTGACAATTCAGATGAATTCATTGTTGCAACCGAACCGGGAATAATTTATCAGATGGAAAAGAGAAATCCCATGAAGAAATTCATACCGGCGCCTTCGAAAAATTCAGCTTGTGGCTGCAGTGAATGCAACTTCATGAAGATGATTACGATTGAGAAGATTTACGAATGCCTGAAGAAAGAGGAACCGGAGATAGTGATTGACAAAAACGTGCTTTTGAAAGCGCGAAAACCTATTGTAAGAATGATGAAAATATCTGAAAAAATCGGATTATAGTAAAATGAAGAGGATATTATTTATTAGTGTTATTTTATTAACAGGACTTCTGGCCAGAGGACAAACAAGCACTGTTCCGGATGGATACCAGGTATTCAAATATCCGAATGGTACGGTGTCGAGTGAAGGGATATTGAAAAACGGAAAACCTGATGGTTTCTGGAAAAGCTATTATGTTACAGGTGTTAAAAAGTCGGAGGGTAAATACACCAACTTCCAGCTTGACAGTGTATGGGTATTCTTTGATCAGGCCGGAGATACCCTGGAAAAAATCAATTATCTTTTCGGAAAGAGGAACGGCTACTCATTTAAATTCGAAAAAGATGTTTCGGAAGGATTGTTTGTTCAGTCAAGGGAACTATATGCCGGCGACAGGAAAGAGGGATTGGCTTATTTCTATTTTCCAGACGGCAGGATAAAGCAGACACTTACTTACAACGGAGGTAAAAAGGAAGGTTTGTCAAAGGAATACGATAAGGAAGGCAATGTTATAACAATCATGGAGTATAACAACGATTACCTGATAAACAGGGAAAGAATTAACCGTGTTGATGCCCAAGGACTTAAACAGGGAGTATGGAAAGATTTCTATTCCGGGGGAAATATAAAAACGGAGAAGAACTATCGCGATGATCTTCTTCACGGCTATTTCAAGGAATATGATAACAGAGGGGTACTGGTTATTACAATGTTATACGACAGCGGATCTATTGTAAAGTCAGAGGTTGAAGATCAGTCTGATATTGAAATAGAAAACAGGTACGATGAAAACAACAGACTCGTTTACAGCGGGCCTATGAGAAACAAGGTACCGGTGGGAGTTCACAGGGAATACGGAAGCGATGGAAAAGTAACGAATGCCTATGTATATAATGATAACGGTTTGCTTATTTCAGAGGGAATTGTAGATGAAGCAGGCCGCTTTAACGGCAAGTGGAAAGATCTTTATCCCGATGGAAAAGTTCAGGCTGAGGGACAGTATACTGACAACAGGCGAACAGGTTTATGGAAATTCTACAACTCAGGCGGGAAACTTGAGCAAACAGGTTCATACAATAACGGAAGGCCCGACGGATTGTGGAAATGGTACTATGAAAGCGGGGTCATGCTGCGTGAAGAGGAATATTTTCAGGGACAGCGCGACGGGGAATATACCGAGTATTCGCCTGATGGTAAAATTATAACGCGGGGAGTTTATGCCGATGGTGAAAAGAACGGCCCATGGAAATATGATTGCGGCGACAATACAGAAGAAGGCAATTATTTAGTGGGTTTACGCGACGGGCTTTGGAAATCATTTTATCCCGACGGAACCCTCAGGTTCAAAGGCAACTATATTCAGGGAAATCCTGACGGTACGCTGACTTATTATCACGAAAACGGCAGGGTAAGGGAAGAACAGTTTTACAGGACCGGAATAAGGCAGAGGACATGGAAGAAATACGACGAAGAGGGAATGCAGGTGATGATGATAACATACAAGGATGATGTTGAGATCAGCATTAACGGGGTTAAGATTAACCTTCCTGAGAGAGATGTTAAACTGATAAAGTGACGCTTGGCCATTATTCCGGAATAATGATTTTGTTATGCATGTTGCGTATGCCGGAGCTTAGTTATCTCAGTGAAATTTTGATTGATGGACGATAAATTTGATTTAAGAAAGGATCACATTACTGATACCGAAAAGGAGTATGAAAGGCAGCTCAGACCTGTTAAATTCAGTGATTTCAAAGGGCAGAAGCAGGTAATAGATAATCTTGAAGTTTTTGTTACAGCAGCCCGTCAGAGGGCAGAATCGCTAGATCATGTATTGCTGCACGGACCTCCTGGCCTTGGAAAGACTACACTGGCTGCCATTATAGCCAACGAACTGCAAGTAAATATGAAGGTTACTTCGGGTCCGGTGCTGGATAAGCCGGGCGATCTGGCAGGTCTTCTCACGAATCTGGATACAGGCGATGTATTGTTCATTGACGAGATCCACAGGCTCAGTCCTGTTGTTGAGGAATACCTTTATTCAGCCATGGAGGACTATCAGATCGACATCATGCTTGACAAGGGACCCAGCGCCAGATCGGTTCAGCTTACACTTAATAAGTTCACCCTGATAGGCGCAACCACCCGTTCAGGACTTCTTACAAGTCCGCTGAGGGCCAGGTTCGGGATAAAATTTCACCTTGAATATTATGATCATGAAATTCTCACGGGGATTGTCCTAAGATCTTCAGGCATTCTGGGAGTAAAAATAAATACTGATGCGGCGAAGGAGATAGCAAGGCGAAGCAGGGGAACACCAAGAATTGCAAATGCCCTTTTGCGAAGGATAAGGGATTTTGCCCAGGTAAAAGGTTCCGGAAGTATCGACCTGGATATAACCCGTTATGGCTTAAGCGCGCTGAATATTGACCAGAACGGGCTGGATGACATGGACAACCGGATTCTGCTTGCAATAATTGAAAAGTTCGGTGGAGGTCCGGTGGGCATTAACACCATTTCAACCGCTGTAGGAGAAGAAAGCGGGACAATAGAGGAGGTATATGAGCCTTTCCTGATAAAAGAGGGATACCTGAAAAGAACCCCAAGAGGAAGGGAAGCCACAGAACATGCCTACAGGCATCTTGGAAAGACTTTCGGACGCGACCTTAACGGAAGACTTTTCTGATCCGGCTGTATCCTTCAGAAAACATTACTGATCTTAACGAGGCCTTTTTTGTTAAGGATTCTTATTTTTCTTCCATTGAGCTCCACAAGCTTGTCGGATTTGAATTCGGACAGAAGCCTGATTACAGATTCTGTTGCCGTTCCTACAATATTTGCAAGTTCTTCGCGTGTGAGAGAAATCTTAAGATTGTTCTGTTCATCAATCCCGAAATCATTCATCAGCAGAAGAAGTATCTCTGCAAGTCTTTCCCTTACGGTTTTCTGGGCAATATCGGTTATAAACGAGTTGGCTTCACCCAGTTCGTGGCATGCCAGCTTAAGTAATTCAAGAGAAAATGCCGGGTTGGATTTTATAAGCGTGATAAGAATTTCTGCCGGGATGAAACACACCTGGCAATCCTCAATTACTTTAGCGGATGTGCAGGCCGGTTCATTGCTGAGGACGCTTCTGTAAGCAATAATTTCTCCCGGTTTGGCGAATCTTATTATCTGTTCTTTACCGTCAAATCCGGTCTTGAATACCTTAATGATGCCTTTGTGAATGCAATAGAAACCGCTGATACGGTTTCCCTCGCGGTATAATACATCTCCGCGTTTATACTGCCTGAAATCTTTTTCAAAGTTGAGCATTTCAACTTCTTCCGGATCAAGGTGTTTGAAAATGGAACTTGTCTCAAGTGAACACTTTTCACATAACGGAACATGGAATTCATGCTGTTTCATCAGGAGATAGATTTAATATTAAACGTCAGTTTCCTAAAAAACCGTTTTAAACTGATCGAGAAATCTAAGGTCATTTTCAAAATAAAGCCTCAGGTCATTGACCTGGTACTTAAGCATAGCAGCACGTTCTATACCCATCCCAAAAGCAAAGCCGGTGTATTTTTTACTGTCTATTCCACAGGCTTCAAGAACATTGGGATGGACCATACCGCATCCAAGCACCTCAAGCCAGCCTGTGTATTTGCACAAATTGCATCCTTTACCTCCGCAAATGGTACAGCTTACATCCATTTCAGCCGAGGGTTCGGTAAAGGGGAAATAAGAAGGCCTGAGGCGTATCCTGGTTTCCTTTCCGTAGAGTTCGCGTGCAAAGAAGAGCAGAGTTTGTTTAAGATCGGCAAATGAAACATTTTCATCTATATATAATCCTTCAATCTGGTGAAAGATACAATGAGCCCTTGCAGAAATGGCTTCATTCCTGAAAACTCTTCCGGGTGATATGGTCCTGATTGGAGGCTTTTGCTTATTCATTACCCTTACCTGAACTGAAGATGTATGAGTACGCAGAAGAATATCTGCAGGATTCGAATCTTCAGGAGAATTCCTGGAAATGTAGAAAGTATCCTGCATATCCCTGGCCGGATGTTCGGGAGCGAAGTTGAGTTTGGTGAAAACATGGTCGTCATCCTCTATCTCAGGTCCTTCAGATACGGTGAACCCAATTCTGGCGAATATGTCGATAATTTCCTTCCTGACCAGCGAGATAGGATGACGCGATCCTGAAGGATATGGAAATGCAGGCCGGGTAAGATCATTGTCAACTGACGATTCACATGTAAATTCAATTTCTTTCTTAAGCGAATTGTATCTTTCCTGAGCTTTATGCTTCAGTTCGTTGAGTTTCTGTCCTACATCCTTTTTCAACTCGGGCGGTACAGCTCTGAAATCTTCAAACAATGAAGTAATAATGCCTTTTTTACTCAGGTATTTAAGCCTGAATGATTCAAGCTCTTTCACTGAAGTAACTTTAACGGAACTTACTTCTTCAATGAGGGATTTTATTCTATCTAGCATTTTGTTCTTTTTAATATCTGGCTTGATGGCTGCAGTTAAAAGTTGAAAGTGTAATGTTTAAAGTAGTCAGGGTTATAACGTTCAAATTGCTCATTGCTTATTGTTCATTGTTCATTGTTCATCACCCCCATCGCCTATTATACATAATACCTAATACATTATATATTCTCATTGCTTACTTAACCAATTTCATACTGATAATTCTGATATCGTTTATGGGTTTGTCGGACTGGTCGGTCGGAGAGCCGGCAATTCTATCAACTATTTCAAGTCCTTCAACAACTTCGCCAAAGACGGTATAAGTCATATCCAGGCGAGGAACGCCGCCAATATTCATATAGGCATCTGTCTGTTCCGGTGTTAATGTATATTCGCCTTCACTTGTAAGGTAATTAAACATTTTCAGTGAAGCAATTTCCTGTATTTCACTTTCTGAGAGAGGAGTTGGAGCAAGACGGGCACTGTCGGTAGTTTCTCTTATGAACTTGCTGAAAATAATCTGCCTGAGATTGCTCTTAACTCTGTCAACTGTTGTTTTAAGTTCTTCTGAAGTATATCTTTTACCCTGTACAATATAAAATTGAGTGCCGGAAGACCTCATTTCGGGATTTACATCATTTCCCATCCTGGCAGCTGCCAGAGCCCCCTTCTTGTGGAAGTATTGTCCGCGGAATTCGGCCGGGATCGTGTAACTGTCGAGTGTGTCGAGCTGTTCTCTTGTAAGGCCGGTCCTGGTATTCGGATCTCCTGCCTGTATCATGAAATTGTTTATCACGCGGTGAAAGGAAATCCCTTCGTAGAAGCCCATTTGCACGAGTTTTATAAAATTGTCACGATGTATGGGGGTTTCGTCGTATAATTTTACTTTTATATCTCCCGAACTTGTTTTGATGAGTACTTGGGTATTTTCGTTTCCGCCACGGGTATTGCAGGCGACAATTGTGAAAATTAAGCTGATGGCAGCAAGATATCTGAAAACTGTGTTCATGAAAACTGATTATTGGTTAATAACGTTCTGCTAATCTGAAGGCAAAGATATTTAACTTTACGCGATCATGAAAGAAATGCTTTCAAAATGAATCTTTTTACCTTTCTGCCCTTATAAAGGCCGGGAAATAGTGAAGTACAAAGAAATTAATGAATGCATAATAGAGAGGAAGTAATTAAAGTGAATGAAGTCAGGACTTTGGCAAAGCAAACTGTGGTTTACGGACTGGGAACCATCGTACCCCGGTTCCTGAATTACGGCGTTGTGACCTTATTCTATACAAGGATCTTTACAAAAGCAGAATATGGGATAATAACGGAGCTATATGCCTGGATGGTTTTTCTTTTAATAATTCTGACTTATGGGATGGAAACCGGTTTTTTCAGGTTCTCTCAGAACAGTAAGGATTACGACAAGGTCTATAGTACAACTCTTATAAGCCTTCTCGCCACTTCCGCATCATTTCTTTTGCTTGTCAATATATTCATCCGGCCTGTGTCAGCATTTCTGAATTACAGTGATTATCCAGGTTATGTCAGGATGTTTGCCGCGATAGTAGCTATTGATGCTTTCACTGCAATACCTTTTGCAAGGCTGAGAAGGGAGAACAGGCCATTGCTTTTCAGCGCTATCAAGATAGCTAACGTTGTTATAATAATTGTCTCGGTTATTTTCTTTCTCCTTGTTGCCCCTGGTATATATGAGAAAAGCAATGGTTGGTTCAGAGAGCTTTATGATCCGGATTACGGCGTTGGATATGTTTTTCTGGCGAACCTGATAGGAAGTGTTGCGACCATGTTCCTCCTGCTCCCTTTTATTATTTTGAGGAAACCTGTTTTTGACAGGGAATTGTGGAAGAGGATGATGACCTATTCCATCCCTCTTCTTATAACGGGACTTAGCGGTTCAGTGAATGATACCCTCGACAAAGTAATTCTGAGGCGGATGATGGAAGAGGAAGATGGACTAGCCATACTGGGAGAATATGGAGCCGGCTATAAGGTTGCTGTTCTGATGGCACTGTTCATTCAGATGTTTAGGTTTGCCGCGGAACCCTTCTTTTTTGAACGCGCAAAACATGTTGATTCTAAGAAGACATATGCGGTAGTGATGAAATATTTCATTATTGCAATGCTTCTTGTTTATCTGGCAATTAATCTGTATTTATCGGGGTTTCAATATATAATAGGTAAGGATTTCAGGGGAGCGCTTGGAGTTGTACCGATTGTTGCAATGGGATACTTGTTATACGGGATCTACATCAATCACAGTATTTGGTATAAGCTTACAGACCTTACAATATTCGGGATATACATTACTTTGATTGGAGCCCTTGTAACGGTAATTATTAATGTTTTGCTGATCCCGGTTTACGGCTACATGGCATCTGCATGGGCGCATGTTGCTTCATACGGGTCCATGATAATAATGTCCTTTCTTTTTGCTGAGAAAAGGTTCAAAGTAGATTATGGAATGTCTCAGTTTATCCCCTATTTTGCCCTGACGATTGGAATGGTTCTGTTCGCAAGGCACATCAGTTATCCCGGGATTCTTGCCGAGCTTGCTGTAAATACGGCATTAATCCTTATTTTTATCGCATTTGCACAATACCGGGATAATATATTAACTGTAATGATTAATAAAAAATAAACTGAATTTTGTAGACAAAAAATATTGCAAGGATTGCTGCCACCATCACGACAGAAATGAAGAGGGGAACTGGAGAGTTTGGTTGTTTAGGAAATAATTCATAATGAAGAGGATAAACTTAATTATATGTATAATTGCCGCTACATTGACTGTTATGTCATGCAGCAAAGAATTAATACCGGGACTTAGGGCTGGAAAGGAATATGATAAAACGTCATTTGATTACTTGTTTGTGGATGCAGTAAGGCAGAAGCTGCTGGGTAATTTAGGTGAGGCTCTGAAATTCTTTGAGCAGTGTCTGATTATAAATCCGAAGAGCGATGCGTCGTATTACCATATGGCGCAGATTGTTCTTTCGACGGGAGATCTTAACAACGGTAAGCTATACGCTCTCAAAGCCTGCGAATTGCAACCGGGAAACCTTTGGTACAATGTTCTGATGGCTGGCATTTATCATCAACAAAACAATATCGACAGTGCAATAATATGCTATGAAAGGGCAGTTAAAGGAAATCCCGATAAGATTGAGCTGCAAGTAACTCTGGCCAAATTATATTCTAGCAACAAGAACTATGATAAGGCTCGTACTATATTGAATTCGATTGATAAGAAATTTGGAGTTAATGAAAATACAACACTTAATCTTGTTGACAATCTGGTAGCGGAAGGAAAGTATAAAGAGGCACATTCAAAGATAGACCAACTTCTTGCCAGCGATCCTGACAACATAGTTTACAATGGTTATAAGGCTGCCATTTTCAGGGATGAAGGTAGACCGGAGAAGGCCTGGGAAGTTTATAACAGGATTCTTGATAGCAATCCGGGTAATCCTGCAATACAATTGTCGCTCAGTGAATTTATGCTTGAGCAGAAGAACTTTGATGAACTATTTGAAATGGTTGGAATCATTTTGCTTAATAGTCAGATAACAAAGGAGGAGAAAGTATCAATGATGGCAGAACTGGTAGATAACCAGGATATTAGGAAGGATTACGGGAAGAAGATGGAATTATCTCTGATGATCCTGGAATCTTCATTTCCAGAGGATGACCTCGTGGCTCTTTTAAGGCCGGAATTCTATCAGAAAACGGATGACAATCCTGCTGCAGTTAGCCGTCTAAATGAAATTATTACAGCTAATCCTAACAACTATTATGCGTGGGAGAAATTATTGCTTGTATATTATGAAATGAAAGACTATGGGATGCTGGAGAAAAGAGGAGGGGAATGTGCCACACGCTTCAACCGGTCGGTTATTGCAAAGATGCTTTATTCTACTGGCGCCCTTGAGAACGAAAACTATGATGTAGCACTTGAGGAACTAAGGAAAGCGGATATTCTGGCAGGTGATAATAATGATCTGAAGATTCAGATACTCAGTATGAAGGCTGATGTGTTGTACAGAAGCCGGAATTACGAAGAAGCTTTCAGGATTTATGAGGAAGCCATTAATATGGATAATTCCGATTTAACCATGTTGAACAATTATGCATACTATCTGGCGGAGCAGAATATTAATCTCAGGGAGGCTGAGGAGATGGCAAAAACTGTAATAGGCAAGGAAGGCAACAATAATACATTTATGGATACCTATGCATGGGTATTGTACAAACGGGGAAAAACCAGGGAAGCTGCGAGAATATTAGAGAGGATAATAAATTCTGGAGAAGCTGATGACGCCGAATATTATGAACATTACGGTTATATTCTGCAGAAAATGAAGAAATACCGGGAGGCTGTTGAAAGTTTTGAGAAGGCCATGGAACTTGATAATACAAAATTATACTTAAGAGAGGAGATAGAAAATTGCAGAAAGTAATATTTATAGTTTTAGTCGCCACTTTGCTTATTACCTCCTGTTCTACAACTAGAAAAGCTTCAAGGACTAAAGTGAGCAGAGGCGATCGGGTTACTAACTCAGACAGACTTGAATCTGTGATTGGGAGCAACCTTTCAAACAATGATTTTTATATTAGAAGAGCCGATATAAAATTCAGGCAGGCGAATGTGACTCTTAATCTCAATGCTTCTGTAAAGTTCAGAAAGCCTGATTCGCTTATGATATCGGTCAGATCGGCCGTAGGTGTTGAAGCTGGAAAAGGATTTATCGCGGGCGATACAGTAATTATAAATGACCGATTCAACAGGAGGATTATGGTTGGAAATCCAGACGAGATTAGGGCTAAATATGGAATTCATCCGGCGATGATTTTCGTTATTTTGGGCGATATGATCGTTGGAGATGTTGATAACAGTAGCCTTATAGACTGTCAGCGAGGAGAATTCAAAAGGACATATGAGGTTGAAGGAAAAGAACTTGAGTATACTGTTGATTGTCTGCATCGCAAGTTGAAGAAGGTTTACGCCGAAGGTGATTTGAGATCAGGAAATATTACTGTTTTGTTTTCGGATTTTGTAAGGGAAGGAAACATTTCATATCCCGGTAAGGTGATTATTAGTGATGATTTGAAGGAACTTGATATTGAAATTGATATAAAAAGGATTGAAAGTCCCTGGCAGGGAAGTATGGGAAGTATTGGAGGACAGGGGTACCGTGTAGTCAGAATAAAATGAGAAAGATTATATTAGCGGCAATTGTTCTGCTTGTCTTTAATGTTGCAGCGTCAGGTCAAACAAGGAAGGATCTTGAAGAACAGCGTGAGAAAACACTTCAGGAGATATCCTATGTTGATAATCTTCTGAAGGAGACTTCTAAGGAGAGAAGGGAAAGTCTTAATGAGCTCAACATGATAAGCCGGAAACTTAACCTTAGAGAATCGGTTGTTAAGGGCTTACAGGATGAGATTTCGCTTTTGAATGACAGGATAGAACTGAACAATCTTGCAATCGGAATGATGGAAAGTGATCTGAAGATACTCAAGAAGGATTACGAAATCGCGTTACTCAGTTCTTTCAGATCCTCAAAGGCAAGCAATAGGATTGCCTATATACTTTCAGCAAAGGATTTTAACCAGGGATACAAGAGACTTAAATATTTACAGCAGGTTACAAAGTTCAGGAGACAGGAATCGGAGATCATATTAGAGCTTAAAGACGAGATTGAAATTTCAAGAATGAAAATGGAACAGGATCTTTTAAAGATTTCCCAACTGAAAACAAGAGAGGAACAGCAGAAATATCTTCTTCAGCAAGAGAAGAATAAACAACAGAAGGTTGTAAAGACACTTAGCAGCAAGGAATCTCAGTTGCAAAAGGAACTTGAGGAAAAGAAAAGAATCGCCAGGATGATCGAAAGGGAGATAAATAAGTTGATTGATGAGGAGAGAAAGAAGTCTGCCACGGCTGAGCTTAGTCCTGAATTGAAGGTTTTGAGCAATAATTTTTTTGAGAATAAGGGAATGCTTCCCTGGCCTGTTGACAAAGGAATTATCACCGGCCACTTTGGACTACAGAAACACCCTGTGCTAAAATATGTCACGGAAAAAAATATCGACATTGAAATCACTAGTTCGGGAGAAACGCCGGTAAAGAGTGTTTTCAGGGGAGAGGTTGTTAAAGTTTTTTCGATCAGAGGAGCTAATATGGCTGTTATTATTAAGCACGGGAAATATTATACGGTTTATCTGAACATTATCGAAGTGAAGGTGAAGGCAGGGGACAAAGTTGAGACGGGACAGCTCTTGGGTCGTGTTTTCAATGACAAGGATGATGGAGATAAGGCTGTTCTGAAATTTATGATATCGGAAGAGAAGGATTATTTGGATCCTGAATTGTGGATTTCGAAAAAAAGTTAGAAATTGCATTAAATTTGTGACTCATTCGAAAATATGCTTTTATGGCTAATATGTACAAAAGATTAAAAGTCGAGTCAAAAACCGGTAGTCTTAGATTGATCGAGAATGCAATTGATGAAGTTACTGGAAAGATTGGCATAAGCCAGGATAATTATGGAAAGATCATGGTAGCCACACTCGAGGCTGTGAACAATGCCATTAAGCACGGAAATAAGGAAAATGCAGATAAACTTGTTGACGTTGTTATTGAGTTTATTGAAAATGAATTGAGAATAACGGTTACAGATCAGGGAGATGGATTTGACCCTGAGCAAATTCCTGATCCTACATTGCCGGCAAATATTGAGGCTCTTAGCGGAAGGGGAGTCTTCCTGATGACAAAGCTTTCAGATGAGATTTCTTTCAACGACAAGGGAAACGGGGTAACTATGACTTTTAAGGAGGTTACTGCTTGAGTATCAGGATTTACTATGGCCACATAAAGTTCAGGATCCGGAAAGCAAAAGAAATCAAGAGATTTCTGGATAAGGTCATAAGGGATGAAGGACGATTCCCGGGTGACCTTTTGTTTATTCTAACGGATGATGAAAGCGTCTTAAATATAAACAAAGAGTTTCTGAAGAGCGATCATTATACTGATGTTATTGCTTTCGATAATTCTGTGGGATATGTAGTGAACGGAGAGATTTATATTAGCGTTGATACTGTAAGACGAAATTCAGAGAAGTTTGGTTACTCTGTAATAGTAGAAACTTTGAGGGTTATGATACATGGCGTTCTTCATCTTTGCGGATATGATGACACTAAAGCTGGTGATAGGAATAAGATGTTTCTGAAACAAGAGATCTTGGTGGAGCAGATAAGAAGTATACTGCAATGAATTTTGAGTATGATGTGATAGTGGTGGGAGGGGGCCACGCGGGTTGCGAGGCAGCTCATGCAGCTGCAAAAATGGAGGCCAGAACTGTGCTTATTACTATGGATATGAATAAGTTAGCACAGATGTCTTGTAATCCTGCCATGGGAGGCATTGCCAAGGGCCAGATAATCAGGGAGATAGATGCACTTGGGGGAATGAGTGGAATAGTTACTGATAATAGTACGATCCAGTTCAGGATGTTGAATAGATCCAAGGGACCTGCTATGTGGAGTCCTCGGGCTCAGTGTGACAGGAAGGGATTCAGTGCTGAATGGAGGAAGATTCTCGAAAGAACTGATAATCTGCATATATGGGAGGAAGAAGCCAGTATGCTGATCCTTGAGGGAGGCAGGGTAAGGGGTGTTGAAACAGCTTTAGGGATAAGATTCATGGCTAAGGCTGTGATTATGACGACCGGTACCTTTTTGAATGGAATTATGCATGTTGGCCTGAGTAAAATTAGTGGCGGACGTTGGGGAGATGAAGCATCAACAGGAATTAGTGAGCAACTAGCGAATTTAGGTTTTTCAGTAGATCGGTTAAAGACTGGCACCAGTGCCAGGCTCGATGGCAGGACAATAGAATTCTCTGATATGATCGAGCAGAAAGGGGACGAAAAGCCCGGGAAATTTTCCTACCTGGGTAGTGGCAGGATGAAGGGGGAGCAACTAAGCTGTTTTATGACTTATACTAATGAAGAGGTTCATGAAGAGCTTAAGAAGGGTCTGGAGTTTAGTCCACTTTATACAGGGAGGATAAAAGGGATAGGTCCAAGGTATTGTCCAAGCATAGAGACCAAGATTGTGACATTTAGTGAAAAGATGTCTCATCAGTTGTTTGTGGAACCTGAAGGCTGGAATACGACAGAGTTTTACTTAAGCGGTTTTGCAAGCAGTTTGCCGCTTGATGTACAGGTAAAGGCTCTTAGAAAAATCCGGGGACTGGAGAATGTTGATATATTCAGACCTGGTTATGCAATAGAATATGATTTCTTTCAACCAACACAACTCCGGCATACACTTGAAACAAAAGAAATTGAAGGTTTGTATTTTGCCGGACAAATTAACGGTACAACAGGATATGAGGAAGCAGCTGCCCAGGGATTGATGGCTGGAATTAATTCAGTTCTTAAGATTAGGGGCGCGGATGAGATGATATTGGGTAGGGATGAATCCTATATCGGTGTTTTGATAGACGATTTAATTACAAAAGGAATTGACGAACCTTACAGGATGTTTACTGCAAGAGCTGAATACAGAATATTGTTAAGGCAGGATAATGCTGATGAAAGACTGACACGAAAGGGATATGATATTGGTCTTGCTGAGAAGTCGAGAGTAGAACGTTTGGAAAGAAAGGAGGTTATGATTGATGAAATTGTTTCCTTTTTAGGGAAAAGCAGGGTCGAACCTGAGAAAATCTCCAGGTTTCTAGATAGTGTTGGAACTTCGCGGATTAGTCAGAAGAAAAGAGCTTACGATATTGCCGCGCGTCCCCAGATTAGTGTGAAGTCCTTACTGGAAGAAATCTTTCCTGATTATATGGAGTCACTAAAGGAATTTGATATTTTGAATGAAGTATTGGAGTCAGTAGAAATACGAATTAAATACGAAGGTTATATTCAAAGAGAGAAACTCATAGCGGAGAAGATAAAGAGATTGGAGAAGGTGAGGATTCCCACGGATATTAATTATTCAGAGTTGTTTTCTATATCTACTGAAGGAAGGCAAAAGCTTGAAAGGATAAAGCCAGAAAACATTGGTCAGGCAGGAAGGATTAGTGGTGTTTCTCCGGCAGATCTGAATATTTTGCTGATGTATCTTGGGCGATAGGGTTCCACGTGGAACAATTCATTTTCAATATTGGTACTATTTTGCTTTTACATCTTCCTTAATTAAGCTTTTTAACGCTTATTTATGCACTTTGATTCGGATCATGGATGACGATCAAGCCAATATTGCAATAGGGAAGATTCCTCAAATTTATGAATTTTTCTAATTTTTTGAGTAAATTCAATATTTGCAGATAGTATATAAATTAGAGTTGAAAGAGCCAGGATTTATGAAAGGGGAGCATAATTTTCCGGCGGATAATGATTGTAGGGTAGAAACGGGTAGCCTGAGTAGGTGCATTAGAAGGATATATATAGCAGGAGTGTATTGAAGATTTAATCATTCGGATAAATGGAAATATTTATCGAGAAGTAGAATCGGGTAGGTTCCGGGTAAGTTTTATTTGAATATTGACTTGAAGATTTATTCATAACACATATGATCACATGCGTTTATTTGATTCGATTAGTACATTGAGTTTAGAACTGCTTTTGGGACGAGAATGAAATTGATTTTTACAATACAATTATTGAGATCATGGAATTCTCAATGAGTGAAATATTTTATGATTGAGTTTGACAATTGACAGAGTGAATTTCATAATCAGGAAACATTAGGTTTTAAGAAGGGTGATTCGATTCACTTATATGGATGAAATATCCCTGATGGATCTCAATAAATTTTTTTACACGAATTTTCAAGTGGCAAACAAGTAGATGTTTTGTGCCTGTCGTAATATTTTTGTATAGGAATTGTAGGGGTAGGCAGGATTAGAATGTAAATTAGCGGAGAAAGTAAATAGTAAACAATTTATAGTTGAATGCAGTATTAATATTATATAAAAGGTATAAAAAATCACAAAAATCCAGCTTGAATAATCACGATAGTTATAATAATAATAATGTACAAGGTTTAAGGATGAATCTATTCGATTTGCAATGTTAATATAGTGTAAGCATGAAGCTTGAAATGCTGTATAATTGCTATAATTGAACAATTCCGGGCTTTTTCAAAATATGCGGTATCGCTGGGGTAGGACGAGGGATATTTGAGGTTTATGCACGGTATATTCTAATAATTCCGGAATTTTAATGAAACCCACATGATTGAATTCCAACACAAACACGTAATGAATATAATTTTCAATCATGTGCGGTTCCCCCGCTTGAGCGGGGCAGGCTATCATACCGCTAAAATCAAAATTATATTATAATGAAACCCACATGTATTGCATACACGAACACATATGTATATAATTCTCAAACATGTGGATTCCCCCGCTTGAGCGAGACAGGCTATCCGTCCTTTAAAATACAATTATATACGGATTTAACCCTCATTGCTGATGAATTATTTTTAAAGGAGCAGGCACAAAAGGACATGTAAAATTAAATTAATGAATTGAATGATAATAGTTTAACTAATATATTTACGTGTGAAAACGAATAAATTCCAGTTAAAAGGAAAAAATTGGGAATGAAGTTGGTAAATTACTTGATTTTCACGAAATAGCATATAGTATATATATTCATAGATTAGAGTTATTTGGTATACCTGTGTATGCAGCACATTGACTGTAATTAATATCATATCATACTTCTCTGGCGCTGCTTTTTTGTTTTTTTAGCCAGGAATTTATACTATTTACACAAAAACCATATTTCTCCAACTCTGCGTCTCTCCCTCTCTCCGTCCCTCCCTCTCTCCGTTTCTCCCTCTCTCCGTTTCTCCCTCTCTGCGTCTCTCCCTCTCTCTGTCCCGCCCTCTCTCCGTCTCGTCTCTCTTCATTCCTCCCTCTTTTGTCACCTCGTCCCTCCGTCTCTCCCCGGATTGCACCCCGTCCTATCATCTTGCGTCTTGTTTCACTCGGACCACCAGGATAGTTGCCAGGGAAAGATGCTGATTATCCTAAACCAGTAGTTTCGATAGTTTTTACTCTGATGAAGCATACATGTATTGATTTATAATGATTACACGGGGTTCCTGACAAGTGAAAAAAGCAGGTAACTACGCTAAACAGTTATCTGAGGTAAAGCATTAGATAAAACATGTAAACCTTTTTAATACAATATCATAAAACAATTATTACATACTCTTAATCTCTTTAGAAGCAGGAATTTAATATAGAATTGGACTGGGGGCTGTAATTTTCTATTGTGGAATACATAACAGGTTTTGCAGTATAATCGTCTCTCAGTCTTATTGTCTCCCTTTCCCCGTTCCCCGTTGGAGTTAGGGGA
>JAXDBC010000072.1:0-3350 GCA_034679225.1 Bacteroidales bacterium
AAGTCTTGGAAAGCATGGCGGCATATTTTGCAGCCATCCTGTAATTCCCGTTTATAATCTCGCACTTAACCAGCATAAGGAGGTCCTGCGGCGTGATTCCTTTCATCACCATGTTCTCGAAAGCCCACCGCTCTGCCTCATTTATCATGCCTGTTGTGTAATAGAAATACGCCCCGCGGCGCAACACCTCGCCATACATCTCCCATTTAAGAAAGAGCGACTGACCGTCGGGACTCTGCCTGTAATGGAACAATCTATCGTTCAGCCTTCCGGTTTCGCACAGGGCAATATTGTTAAGGTAGATGGTGAGCCTGTTGTTCGAGGGATGTTTGTCAATATAATCATTGAGTTTCCTGTATTCTTTCTGGTAAAAAAGTTTCTCGGCAGTAAAATATTCCGAGTACACTTTGCTGTAGCGCGAAACAGCCGTGGTGCCGGCCAGCAGAAAGGCCAAAACCACAATGAATATTGATTTGTATTGTTCAAAGCGTTTTAGTGTCAGGGGCATCCTTATCCTTATTCCCGCTATTACCGGCAGAAGGATAACGGCTACTGCCACCGCCGGGAAGAGTATCAGAGGCGAGCCGGTTCCTTCGCGCGCGAGAGGGTAGACAAGCATGTCCCTGAAATTATGAAAGAGGAAGAATTCCCCGATGCACCATATGATCAGAAGAGTGATGCCGGGCATTAATATAATTTTCAGCCACTCCCTTTTCAGCGATTTCAGTGCTAGATGGATTGAATACATCATCGCGAACATCCATGCGAATCCTCCCGTTACAAGGTAGCAGAACGGGAAAAGTATCACCGGGAGCCAGCCTTTGAAGTATTTGACAGCCAGATAAAAGCAGGCAAGCTGCAGAAGTATTCCGAGATTGTTATGGACCAGATACTGGTAATTTCCCTGGAGGGCAAAAAATGCAGTTGCGAAAATAAGAGGTACAATAAAGCCTTTTCTTCCGGTCAGCATGCCTATTATACCTGAAACCAGGAAAATCACCAGACCGGTCATCAATGTAATCAGCAATCCGCTCAGTACGGGCGAATGGAAAAATGTTGTTATGAAACGGCCCATATAAACCTGCAGCGATCCGGGTCTGCTGAAGGTATCCCTGAAATAGTCGGCTGAAAAGATGAAGAGAGATTGCTTTTCCTGGTAGAATCCTATGTAATCTGCCGCAAAGGCAAAGAAAACAAATACCGGTACAAGAAACACAAGGGAGGGCAGAGACGCGGCTATCCGGTCTTTAGCTGTGATGTCCGTGGTTTGATTGTTTTTCTTCATTTTCGGGATAGTTACAACAAGGAAGGATTTCAGTTTCCAATCCACGCTGCCTGCAATGTCTCTCCCCTGGCGCTCTTCAGTATTTTACCAGGGTTCACATCAACTTCAAGAGTTGAGAGTTCCGGAACGTTATAACTTTTGAGGAAGCGGTCGTAGAATCCGGGATCCTTCTGAGGCATTATAAAAGGTTTTGAGGCATTTCCTTCACTGTCGATATATGAAAAGAACAACCTGGCTGTCAGACCGTCGGTCCTTTTGCTACTGAATGCAAGCCAGCGGCCGTTAGAAGACCATGAATGGTAACTGTCGGTAGCGCTGCTGTTGAGTGCCATATTTGAGGCTTTCATTGTTCGCAGGTCGATCGAGACAAGGTCGGCTTCGCTGTGCCATATCGGGAAACAGCCATAATTATGAAGCGTTATAACAATGTTATAACCGTCGGGAGAGATCCTTGGGAATGAGACACTTTTGCCCATTGCAGATGCATTGTAAATCAATTCAGGGGCTCCGGTGTTTCTTGTTGCCTGATCGAAGGGAACCCTGTAAAGGTCATAGTATATGCTGTCGTAACTGAACACTTCTTCCAGTGCCGCTGCCCGGCAGAAATACAGGAAATTGCCGTCGGGTGACCATTCGGGATAGGTATCCATATATTTCTCCTTATCGGGGATATTGAGATCCATTATTTCATTTCTCTCAATATCATAAAGAACAAGCGATGATTCGAGGTCGCTTACTTCCACCTTTTTATCAAGGGCTGAATGGAATTGCTGAACAATTTTGTTAGAAGAGAAGGCTATGAATTTTCCCGATGGATGCCAGCGCGGATAGACAGCACCGTTTTTCATTTCATCGGTTTTAAGGTTGACCTTGATGAAATTGCCGTCGTTGTAAAAGTAGGTGGCTCCAAGGCTGCCCCTCATGTGGATCATGAAGCTTTCAGTATGTCCGGTATTGTTGTATGAATGGCAGTTCAGGCAGTTCTCCTCAACCAGGCTGTTCTCTATTATTGATCTTTCCCTGAAGCTTTCAAGGCTGCGCTGTTTGATGTAAATCTCCTTCCAGCTTTCATAACCCGGGTAAAGGAGCCTGTATGTTATGAATGGATCGACAGCTTCATTTGCTATATGGTTGCTTATTGTCCTGTATTTCGTCCAGCCTTCATCACGCCTGACGAAGATTTCGATTTTGAGTTCACCGCCCTTGTTTAGTTCAAGAAGATTCTTCCATTTCCGTTCAGGGATTACCATGTTGCCGTTTCTGCTCTGAACCTCTGTTATTTTGCCGTTTTCAGCCTGGAATCTGGCTACAAAAACCGATCCTTCATTTTCGATTCTGAAGTTCATCGGCGCTATGTTGAAGGGGATAACTATTCCGCTATAATCAGGGTTTATTGAGGGGTATTCATCCTTTTCGACTGTGTCTTTCCCCGGGCTTCCAGAGCAGGACCACAGCAGAAGGAGGAAGAAAAACGGAAGAGATATATTTATTTGAGTTAAGTTCATATAGATTTTTAATATCTTTGTGTCAACTAACAAATGTAGCAATAAAAAGCATTCGTCATGGATGCCTGCCGTCTCCTTGCGGAAAGAAAGGGAACAACTTTGTCGGACAATATGGATGCGGTGGGATGTGAGTTTGAGAGAAGGGGAATGGATTTCTGTTAAAAAACTTTAAATTCATTTTAATCTTTGGTTATTAAAAACTCTATATTTACATTTGATAGATTCATCACCGTTGAAAACCAGGTATATTAGTTCTTATAAAAACCTAATCTGATCAAATATGAAAAAATCGAGTATCTCAAGACGTAATTTTCTTGGCAAGGCAGCTACGGTTGGTGTGGCAGGTGTTGTCGTTCCGACTATCATAACAAGCTGTGCCCGTGAAACAAAGAAAGTTGTTGAAGTTCCCACTTTTCTCGACCAGGCTCCCGATGGTCCCGTGCTCAAGGCAGGGATAATAGGTTGTGGCGGCCGCGGAACCGGAGCAGCCCTCGACTTTCTCAATGCCGGTCCGAATCTTCAGGTGACCGCTCTTGGCGACACATTCCAGGACCGTGTTG
>JAXDBC010000073.1:0-22174 GCA_034679225.1 Bacteroidales bacterium
CTGGTAGTCTATAAGCAATTGACGTACAAGCGTATACCAGGAGCTATCACCGTCGTCGAATGTTAGTATTGCATAGTTACCCTCTCCTATTGATCCCTTTTTGCTGAATTCCTCCAGTTCTTCAAAGTTGATTATTTTTATATCATTGTTTTTCAGGTATATAAGATCAGATTCGAGGTCTTCCAGACTTCTTTCATAAAGGTTAGTGGCTTCTCCTTCCACGATCCTATGGTACATGAGGACGATCACCTTTCCGGGTTCATCCTGTTTGGGATCGTCTTTTTTTGTACATCCGGATGTTATCAGGACCAGTGGTAAAAGCAGGAAGCAGATATATCTCATCATAAGATGGGGAATTTTGTGAGGCTTCTGTTATAGAAAGAAAGCCTTTCCATTTAACGGAAAGGCTTTCACCTATATTATGTCGTTTACTTCTCTTTTATTATGTCGTTTACTTCTCTTTTCTAAATAATTGCTGTTATTCGAGAGTATCAAGCTTAGCCTTAACAGCGTCGTATTTTTCGGTCATCTTAAGCCTGTAGTAAAGTTCCCTGAGACTTCTGAGAGCGTAAACATCATCGGGTTTAAGTTCATTGGCTTTTTCCATGTATGGAAGTGCTTTGGCAAAAACTGCCATTGCATCGTCGACTGCCTTGTTGTAATCGTTGACATCCATAATGTCGTTGGCCTTTGCGAACATATCGGAAGCCTTGTTTATATATGAAGCGCCGAGACCGTACTGGCTGTCGTAGAATTCAGAGTTCAGTTCGACTGACCTCGAAAGGCTGGTGATCGCTTCATCATACCTGTCCTCGTTAAGGTAAATTATACCTTCTGCAAAATGCAGGCTGTAGTTATCAGGATCATCATTTCTGGCAATGATAAGGTTTTCAATTGCTTCCTCGTTCTTTCCGGCTTTGATGTATAGGTCAATAAGTTCAAGAATCACATTCTTGTTGTCTGCAAATTTGCTGCGCAGATCCTTGAGGATACTCTCAGCCTTGATGGTATCCCCCATCTCGAGATAGTTCTGAGATATCTGGAAATATGTGTTGACGCCCTGGTAATTCATTTCGGCACATTTCTCGAAGTATTTGATTGCCGTCTGATGCTGTTTCGCGTTCATAGCTGCAAGTCCGGCGTTGTAATACATTCCTGTATCTGTAACTCCGACATACTTATCGCTTTCAGTGATCGCGATCTGGGTCTCGAATGATTTAAGCGCACCGGCATAATCCTTTGCGTCAAACAGCTGACCGCCCTGTGTGTAAAGGTCGAGTGCAAGTGAATTGTACACCATGCCTGTTATGATCCTTTTCTTGGCTCCGCCCTTGGGGTCCAGTTCGATCGATTTTTCATAAGCAGCGTAGGCCTCGAAAAGCGGATCGGCATAGTAAGCCTTGAAAGCGGGATTATCCGAATTGAAAACAGCCTGGGCAAGCTTACCCTTGGCAAAGTAGGTATTAAACCAGTCCATTGATTTGGGATGTGTCATTGCCTGGTCGAGCGCTTCTTTGGCCTTGTCAAGAGAACCCTGCTCGATGAACGTAAGCGCACTTGTAACTTTACCCTTTTGGGCAAAGGTAGCAACTGAGATAGAGATAACTGCAAGCAGCAGAAAAACCTTTTTCATAATTATCGCATTTGTTTAATAAATTGTCCTAAAAAACTTTTCAAATTTATAACTTTACTTATTAATCTTCAAATTCTTTGCCAATTTCCTCATTATTTTGATCTTGGCCTGTAATATCCTCTTTTTCAGCTTCTTCAGTCTCGTCGTTTACTGCCACTGTTGCTACGGAAGCAATTGTGTCATTCTCCCTGAGGTTAATAAGACGCACACCCTGGGTTGCTCTGCCCATTACCCTCAGAGCTGAAACCGGGCTTCTCAGTATGTTTCCGAGCTGGGTGATTATCATCAGATCATCATTGTCGCTTACATCTTTCAAGGCTATCAGGGATCCGGTTTTGTCAGTGATATTAATTGTCTTGACTCCTTTGCCTCCCCTGTTGGTAACACGATAATCCTCAATATCGGATCTTTTGCCGTAGCCATTTTCCGATACAACAAGCACTTCCTTTGAGCCGTTCTCGATGGTTATCATTCCCACAACAATGTCGGTTTCCTCATCAGCAAGTCTTATGCCCCTGACTCCCGATGCCGTCCTTCCCATCGGCCTGACAGCGTCTTCGGGAAACCTGATGGCGTTTCCCGACCTTACGGCCATCATAATCTGGTGTTTGCCGTTTGTCATTTTAGCTTCAAGAAGCTCATCCCCCTCCCTTACTGTTATTGCATTAACACCATTTACCCTGGGTCTGGAGTAGGCTTCGAGGGAAGTCTTCTTGATGATTCCCTTCCTGGTGCAGAGAACAATGAAGTTATTGTTTATATAATCGGGATCATTGAGGTTCTTTACATTTATATAAGCCATTACGCTGTCTTCAGGCTCAATGTTGATGAGGTTCTGCATTGCCCTTCCCTTGGAGGTCCTGGCTCCTTCCGGAATATTGTATACCTTGAGCCAGTAGCACTTCCCTTTTTTCGTGAAGAAAAGCATGGTGTTGTGCATAGTTGCAATGTAGAGATGCTCAATGAAGTCCTCTTCCCTTGTGGTACCGCCCTTTGATCCGGTTCCTCCCCTGTTCTGGCGTCTGAATTCAGTCAGAGGCGTCCTTTTTATATAGCCCATGTTCGAAATGGTGATTACCATCTCATCGTCGGCGTAAAAGTCCTCGGGATTGAATTCCCCGGCATCGGGGACTATTTCAGTGCGCCTGGCGTCGCCGTATTTTTCCTTTATCTCAATTAGCTCATCCTTGATGATTTTCATCTGAAGCTCAACACTTTCCAGTACACTCCTGAGATAATCGATGAGAGCCATTATCTCCTTGTATTCATCTCTCAGTTTTTCCTGTTCCAGCCCGGTAAGCTGCCTCAGCCTCATCTCGACTATTGCCCTTGCCTGAATCTCCGATAGGCTGAAACGTTCCATGAGCCGCTCCCTTGCTTCGTCGGGATTCTTTGAGGATTTGATAATTGCAATCACCTCGTCGATATTGTCGCTGGCAATAATCAGTCCTTCAAGTATATGTGCTCTTTTTTCGGCCTGATTCAGTTCATACCTGCTTCTTCTTATGATTACCTCATGACGGTGTTTCACGAAGTGGTCGATAAGCTTTTTCAGGTTCAGAGTTCTGGGCCTTCCTTTTACCAATGCCACGTTGTTAACATTGAAGGAAGTCTGCATCGCCGTATATTTGAACAGATTGTTAAGAACCACGCTGGAACTGGCATCTTTCTTCAGAATAATGACAACGCGCATGCCGTTGCGGTCCGATTCATCGTTGATATATGAAATTCCTTCCAGCTTTTTTTCATTGATGAGATCAGCAATCTTGCGGATCATCTCCGCTTTATTTACCATATACGGTATCTCATTGACAATGATGCATTCACGGCCAGAATGAGTAAGCTCGATCTCGGTTCTTGCCCTGAGAACGATTCTTCCCCTGCCTGTTTCGAAAGCATCCCTTATTCCCTGCTCTCCGTAAATGATGCCGCCAGTAGGAAAATCAGGTCCCTTGACGTATTTCATTAGTTCGGAAGTGCTGATCTCCCCGTTGTCAATAAAGGCAATTGTGGCATCTATTATCTCCGTGAGGTTGTGAGGGGGCATATTTGTTGCCATTCCAACCGCAATACCCGATGCGCCGTTTACCAGCAGAATGGGGATTCTTGTAGGTAGGACTACCGGCTCACTCAGCGAGTCGTCAAAGTTCAACTGGAAATCAACTGTTTCCTTATCTATATCAGATAAGGTCTCTTCAGCTAATTTCTTGAGCCTTGCCTCGGTGTACCTCATTGCAGCCGGACTGTCGCCGTCGACTGAGCCGAAGTTTCCCTGACCTTCTACAAGGGGATAGCGCAAAGACCAGTCCTGGGCCATCCTAACCATCGCGTCATATACCGATGAATCGCCGTGGGGATGGTATTTTCCAAGCACCTCTCCCACTATCCTTGCCGATTTCTTAAATGGTCTGTTTGACAATACTCCAAGTTCCGACATTCCGAAAAGAACACGCCTGTGAACAGGTTTGAGTCCGTCCCTGACATCAGGCAATGCCCTCGACACAATCACCGACATCGAATAATCGATGTATGCCGACTTCATCTCCTCCTCGATATTTACCCGAATTATCCTCTCTCTGTCTGACATAATAATTTAATATTTAGAAAGATGCAACCATCCCCCACCGGGGGGGATTCGATTCCGAAATTAGTGAAAATTTGCTTGCCGGAAACCATCCCGGCATGTGACTTTTTAACATTAATTGTTTATAAATGGGCATAGAAATTGCCTTACATGTATTATATTAACTTTAACTTTGATTTTCATCATAATATAATTTTTATTTCAATGGTCTGATGCCTGCCCCGCTCAAGCGGGGGAACCTACATGTTTGAAAATTATATAGATACGTGTTTGTGTATGCAATATATGTGTGTTTCATGAAATCAGTAATTTTGTCGTAATTGGACTGACATAATGACTCAAGAAATGAGGATATGAAAAAATAAGGAATAATATAATATGGATTCACAGTTTTCACAAAGAGTAAAGGATATTCTGGGATACAGTAAAGAGGAAGCTATAAGACTGGGTAACAGTCATATCAGTCCGGAACACCTGTTTCTTGGCATTCTCAGGGATGGAGAGGGCGTGGCGGTTGAGATACTTTTGAACCAGGGCATTGACCTGCTTGTACTTAAAGGCTCGCTTGAAAAGAGCATTAGAATAGAGAGTCCGATACCGGTGGCAGACCATGAGATCATTCCCCTGTTGAGAAGCACTGAAAGGATACTGAAGCTGGTATACCTTGAAGCAAAATCTTTGAAGAGTCCGGTTATTGATTCCGAACACTTGCTGCTTGCTATCCTTAAGGATGAAAATGCACTGGTTACAAGGTTCCTCTCCGAACTTGATGTTAACTATCAAACGGTAAGGAGAGTGGTGGAAGCCGGACTGCCAAGTGCTCAAGCCGATTTCCCCCGTGAAGAGGATGATGAAGGTCCCTCGTTGGGAGGAGGTGGTGCCGGAAGAAGCCAGCAAATGTCATCTTCGAAACCTTCATCCGACACTCCGGTGCTCGATAATTTCGGGATCGACCTTACAAAAGCTGCCGAGGAAGGAAGGCTCGATCCTGTTGTAGGTCGCGAAAGGGAAATTGAAAGACTTGCTCAGATTCTTTCCCGCAGAAAGAAAAACAATCCGGTACTTATCGGCGAACCGGGCGTTGGAAAATCAGCCATTGCAGAAGGACTGGCACTCAGGATAATAAAAAAGAATGTCTCAAGGGTGCTGTTCAATAAACGCGTTGTCGCTCTCGACCTGGCTTCTATTGTGGCCGGGACGAAATACCGCGGACAATTCGAGGAGAGAATGAAAGCCATTCTTAATGAACTGTCGAAGAACGATAATATCATTCTTTTTATTGACGAGATACACACGATAGTCGGAGCAGGAGGTGCAAGCGGTTCACTTGATGCCGCCAATATGCTCAAGCCGGCGCTTGCCCGGGGTGAGATACAGTGCATCGGGGCAACCACACTCGATGAATACCGTCAGCATATCGAAAAGGACGGGGCACTTGAAAGAAGATTCCAGAAGGTAATGGTTGAACCGACTTCAATCGATGAGACCATCCATATCCTTAATAATATCAAGGAGAGGTACGAAGAACACCATAACGTTGTTTATACCGATGATGCCATCGATGCATGCGTCAAGCTGACAAACAGGTATATCTCCGACCGTCATCTCCCCGACAAGGCCATTGATGCCCTCGACGAATCAGGTTCACGCGTTCATATTTCAAACATCGTTGTTCCGGAAAAGATTCTTTCGCTCGAGAAACAATTCGAGGATACGAAGAAGGAGAAAATGATGGCAGTGAAAAACCAGAATTTCGAGAAAGCTGCCAGCTTCCGCGACAAGGAGAAGGACCTGCTCGACATGATAGATCAGGAAAAGAAGAAGTGGGAAAAGGAGCTTGCAATGAACCGCGAAACCGTCGATGCTGAAAAGGTGGCTGAGGTTGTTGCCATGATGACAGGTGTCCCGGTGCAGCGTATTGCACAGACCGAAGGTACACGCCTGCTCAAGATGGCGGATGAACTCAGCGGAAGCGTAATAGGCCAGGATGAAGCAATCGCGAAGGTTGTCAAGTCTATTCAGCGAAACAGGGCAGGACTGAAGGACCCGAACAAGCCCATCGGAACTTTTATCTTTCTCGGTCCCACGGGTGTTGGAAAGACCCAACTTGCAAAGGTGCTGGCAAAATTCCTTTTCGACACCACTGATAATCTCATCAGGATTGACATGAGCGAATACATGGAGAAGTTCTCCGTGTCGAGACTTGTTGGAGCACCTCCCGGATACGTGGGTTATGAAGAAGGCGGACAGCTTACTGAAAAGGTTAGAAGAAAACCCTATTCAGTGGTGCTTTTGGATGAGATTGAAAAAGCTCATCCAGATGTATTCCATATACTGCTCCAGGTACTTGATGAAGGTCAGTTGACCGACAGTCTCGGACGAAGAGTCGACTTCCGCAATACCATTGTCATCCTTACCTCAAATATCGGAACACGCCAACTGGCTGAATTCGGCCATGGAATAGGCTTTGATACGGCAGCCAGGAAGGCAACACGCGATGAACAAGCCAAGAGTATCCTTCAGAAAGCCTTGCAGAAGACTTTTGCTCCCGAGTTTCTCAACAGGATTGATGATGTAATCATGTTCAACTCTCTTGGAAAGGAAGAGATCAACAAAATCATCGATATAGAGCTGAAAGGACTGTACGAAAGGGTGAAGTCGCTCGGCTACCAGCTCAAGATTTCAAATGCAGCTCATGATTTTATTGCTGAACGCGGATTTGATGCCAACTACGGAGCCAGGCCGCTTAAACGTGCAATCCAGAAATATCTTGAGGACCCTATGGCTGAAGTGCTTATTAAATCGGAACTGAAAGAGGGTGATACAATCAACGTCGTGTTCAATACCGCCAAATCGGAGATCAAGATGAAGATAAAGAAGAATAAGGAAACTGAACTGCCTCCAGCAGAATAGAAGTTTTTAATGGGAGTCTTCTGCCGGAGTACCAAAAAGGTCAAATTCGGCAGCCCCGGTGATGAGTATCCGGTGAAAACTACCGGGGACCAATTCCTTTTCGGTACTAATGAGCACCTCATTGTCCACCTCGGGACTATCGAATTCGGTTCTGCCAACATAGTATGCGCCCTCCCTCCTGTCGATCACGGTTTTAAGCACCCGGCCAGTTTTGTTTTCATTGAGTTCGGCTGAGATCGACTGCTGTATGTCCATGAGTTCGGATACCCTCGATTCCTTTATATCATCAGGAACGTCATCACTGTACTTATCACCCGACCATGTTCCTTCCTCATGGCTGTATGCAAATACCCCGAGCCGGTCGAACCGGTATTCTGAAATAAAGTCCCTGAGTTCCAGGTAATCTGCTTCTGTCTCACCGGGATGTCCTGCTATCAGTGTTGTTCTCACGGCAGCTTCCGGGTAATCGCGCCGTATCCCGTGCAGAAGATCGCGTGTTGCAGCAGCATCGTGAGAACGTTTCATGATTTTCAGCATCCTGCCGGAAATATGCTGAATGGGAATGTCAATATAACTGCAGATCTTCGGATTCTCCCTCATCAGGCCGATAAGCGGCTTTGGAAATCCTGCCGGGTAGAGGTAATGAAGCCTTATCCATTCGAAGGCATCAATGGAAAGCAATCCGGACAGCAGACGGGGCAGTTCCCTCTTTCCGTAGAGGTCGAGCCCGTAATAACTCAGGTCCTGGGCAATAAGTATCAGTTCCCTGACACCTTGACGGGCAAGTATCTCAGCCTCACCGATTATATCCTCCATTTTACGGGATACGTGTTTTCCCCTGATAAGCGGTATCGCGCAAAATGCACATTTCCTGTCACATCCTTCGGACACTTTCAGGTATGCATAGTGGGAAGGTCCGGTAAGCACACGGTCGGAAAGCAGTTCAGGACGTGTTTCCGTTTCCAGTTCATCAAGGATTTCCTGCATGCTGTTTACCCCGAAATACCTGTCGACTTCCGGAATTTCCATTATCAGCTCATCGCGGTAACGCTCCGAAAGGCAGCCCATGACGTAGAGTTTTCTTATCCGGCCTTCCCTGCCGGCCTTTACAAACCTGAGGATGGTGTCAATGCTTTCTTCCTTTGCATCGTTAATAAAGCCGCAGGTGTTTATAATGACAGTATCGGCATTTTCAGCCTGGGGATCGTGAGCTACTGAATAACCTGCCGCCATGATCTGCCGGAGCAGTTTCTCGGAGTCGACGGTATTTTTTGAACAACCAAGTGTTACAATGTTGATATGCCTGTTGCCTTTCTGCAAACCGGGTAGTACTGGCTTCACTTTTCTGTTTCCTGTGAAAAGAGGGAATCAACGAATTCCCACGGGTTGAATATCTGAAGGTCGGTCATCTTTTCCCCAAGGCCAATGTATTTGACGGGAATTCCGAACTGGTCAGAAATGCCTATCACAACACCGCCCTTCGCGGTGCCGTCGAGTTTTGTTATTGCTAGTGCCGTCACGCTGGTGGCCGCCGTAAACTGTTTCGCCTGTTCAAATGCATTCTGTCCGGTCGAACCGTCCAGAACCAGGAGTACCTCCTGGGGTGCTTCCGGAACAACTTTTTCCATCACCCTTTTTATTTTCGACAGTTCTGCCATCAGATTTTTCTTGTTGTGAAGCCTTCCGGCAGTATCGATAATCACAACATCGTAATTACCGGCGACAGCCGATTTTACTGAATCGAAAGCAACCGAAGCCGGATCGGATCCCATCTTTTGTTTTACAATATCAACACCGGCCCTGTCGGCCCATATCTGAAGCTGGTCGATAGCGGCAGCCCTGAAGGTATCGGCAGCTCCAAGCAGAACCTTTTTGCCGGCTGTTTTAAACTGATATGCCAGCTTCGCAATTGTGGTAGTCTTGCCTGAACCGTTAACCCCCACAACCATTATAACATAGGGAGGTCCGGGGAGCGGAGACGAAAAATGGAAAGCCGGTCCGGTTTTGTTGCTTTCCAGAAGGGCTGCTATCTCTTCCCTTAATATCCTGTTAAGTTCTGCAGTGTTAAGATATTTATCCCTTGCCGCCCTTGCTTCTATCCGTTCGATTATCCTGAGGGTAGTTGCAACACCGACATCTGATGACACCAGGGCTTCCTCGAGGTTGTCAAGTACCTCATCGTCAACTTTCGATTTACCGACAACAGCCCGTGACAATCTGGTAAAAACATTCTCCTTTGTCTTTTCAAGCCCTTTGTTCAGTACCTCCTTGTTTTCCTTGTTACCAAAGCCAAACCAAGCCATAAATAATTGATTTATTGAATGACAAATATAAAAAAAGCTTTCTTCATCGCGAAGAAAGCTTTTGATATACGACTGAAAACGATTGTATTATTTATTCTCGAAGAATTCCTTGACATTATCGTTATGAACGATCTCTTCCCTGAACTGATATGAGCCGGTTTTTTCCGACCTGGTCATCTTTATGCACTTGGTGAATGACTTGCCTTTTCCGGCTTTCAGCGTTGCTACTACTTTCTTTGCCATGGCTTTATACTTTTACTTGATTTCTCTGTGAACTGTAACTTTCTTGAGGATAGGATTATATTTCCTTCTTTCAAGACGGTCGGGAGTGTTTTTCCTGTTCTTTGTTGTAATATAGCGCGACATACCCGGCAGACCGCTCTCCTTCTGCTCAGTGCATTCAAGAATGATCTGCTGCCTGTTACCCTTTGCCTTCTTTGCCATTTCCTGATATTATTTTAATAATTCACAATATGACCTTTTTCCTTTGCTTCTTTCAGAACCGCCGAAAGGCCCTTCTTATTTATCGTGCGGATTCCGGATGCAGAAACCTTAAGAGTGATCCACCTTTCTTCCTCCGGAAGATAATACTTCTTTACGAAAAGATTAGGGTAGAATTTCCTCTTAGTCCTTCTCTTTGAATGCGATACATTGTTTCCCACTATCGCTTTCTTTCCTGTGACCTGACAAATCTTTGCCATCGATACCTGTTTTATCTCTTGTTTTACGTCTTTTAAAAAACGAAGCGCAAAATACGTGATATTTATCTGATTAACCAAATATTTGCTTCAATTTTTTTCAACATGCATTAAAAATAAGTCCTATTCGCTGATAATCTGTAATCTCAGACGGTTCAGGGCAACAAATGCAAATCGGGTAATGTTTGTGGCTCTGTCGCTTGTGAAAGTATATTTTTCCGCGGTAGATCCCGACCTGCCGGATATGGCTATCCATAATGTTCCAACCGGCTTCAGTTCTGAACCTCCTGCCGGTCCTGCAATTCCGGTTGTCGCGAGAGCAAAATCGGCCCTCATGACCCGTCGGGCGCCTTCGGCCATAGCTTTTGCAATCTCTTCGCTGACTGCTCCATTCTTTTCAATCAATACCGGATCAACTCCGAGGATGCCTGTCTTAATATCATTCGAATATGCAACAACACTGCCTCTGTAGTAATCGGAACAGCCGGGCACGGAGGTGATCAGCTGAGCAATTTTTCCTCCCGTGCAGCTCTCCGCCGTGCAGAGAGTAAGATTTTTTTCCCTCAGCAGCCTTCCCACTGCCATTTCAAGTGTCTCTTCATCCTCGCCATAGATGTATTGAGGGATTGTATCATACAGTTTTTTCAGCTGTTCATTCATGGCCTGTTCAAGAGCTTTCCTGATGGTTCCGGTAGCCGTGAGCCGGAGTTTGATAATTCCTGCAGCCGGAAGGTAGGCAAGCCGGATGAATTCCGGCAGTCCCGCTTCAAATCCGGTGAGTATTTCCGCCAGTCTTGCTTCGGGGGTACCGAAGGTCATGATATTCTTATGTATGATAACCTGCGATGTGAACCTCGTTCTTAATTCAGGGATCACATGGCTGGTCATAATATATCTCATCTCGTGGGGAACTCCGGGCAATGAAACAAACACCTTACCGTCCTTTTCAAACCACATACCCGGAGCTGTTCCCGCGGCATTGCTCAGTACCTTGCAGGATTCCGGAACTTCTGCCTGTTTCCTGTTGTTTTCATTCATCGGGAAGCCCCTTTTGGCCATCATCGATTCAACCATTTCAAGGACGAGTTTGTCGATGACCAGCCTGGTGTTAAAGTATTCACAAAGGGTCTGTTTGGTTATATCATCGCTTGTGGGGCCGAGCCCTCCCGTGATAAGAACCAGGTCGGAGCGCGAAGATGAATCGGAAAGTATGCCAAGGATGTCCTCCCTTTTATCGTGAACCGATGTTTTCCTGATTATGTCAAATCCCAGACTGCTAAGCACCTGCCCTATCCATGCTGAATTAGTGTCAATTGTCTGTCCTATCAGCAACTCGTCCCCTATTGTTATTATTTCAGCTTTCATTTGATTTTCAGGCAAGATCATTTGGGCATATTGGAAACTGCAGGGACAAGGCATGCCTTGTCCCTGCATAAATCATATATACCGTGCTTATTATTTGAGCGGGAAACGGGATTCGAACCCGCGACCCTCAGCTTGGGAAGCTGATGCTCTGCCAACTGAGCTACTCCCGCAATATACAATAACCTTTGTGAGCCACCTCGGGGACTCGAACCCCGGACCTGCTCATTACGAATGAGCTGCTCTACCAGCTGAGCTAAGGTGGCAAAACCTTGCAAATATAAAAAATCATTCCAATTTTTCGAGCCTTGCCAGAAGAGGCGGATGAGAATAATGAAAGAAAACGTATGCCGGATGCGGATTCATATTTGACAAATTTTTGACGGATAATATTTTAAGGGCGGATGCCAGCTTGCCCGCATCATAATTTTCCTTTACAAATCTGTCGGCATCAAACTCATTCTGCCTTGAGATGTAGTTTGAAAAAAGCCCTATTATAAGTGAAAGAGGACTGTACAATATGCCAAATGTTATGAGTCCGATGTGAAAGCTTGGGATATCGGCTCCAAGGGCTAATGCCAGAACAGGATTCCCGGCTATCCTGGAAAAGAGAAAAAGCATCAGTCCGGTCAGGAGGACCGATGAGATTATGTTCCTGATTACATGTTTTTTCCTGTAGTGGCCTATTTCATGAGCAAGAACTGCAAGTATTTCTTCGTCACTCATCTCCTTTAACAGGGTGTCGTACAGCACTATCCGTTTTTTTGAGCCAAAGCCTGAAAAATAGGCATTGGCCTTGGTGCTTCTCTTCGATCCGTCGATAATGAAGATATTCTTCAACCTGAATCCGGTCCTTGCAGCAAATTCTTCGATCTTTGTCCTGAGCGGACTCTCCACAAGGGGCGTCTGCTTGTTGAAAAGCGGTACGATAAGCTCAGAATAGAAGAAGTTTATGAACACCGTGAGGGCTGTTACCAGAAGCCAGGCATAGATCCAGAATCCTTTTTCAATCCTGTAATATATCCACGTGACTATTGCCAGCACCGGGATGCCGATCAGAAGGGATATGAACCATGCTTTTAATTGGTCGGTTATAAAAGTGCGTTTCGTCATTGTATTAAAACCGAATTTCTTTTCAATCACAAAGGTGTCGTACCACGCGAATGGCAGATTTATAAGCTCCGATGCAACCCCGATGATCCCTATGAAAATCAGCGCTATAATGATATTATTCCCGCTCAGCGATCTTGCAATGCTGTCGATTAGGGCAAAACCGCCGGTGGCCAGCATGATTATGATTACTGCAAGGTTCAGTGTAGATGACCAGACCGAAAGCCTGAGATTTTCCCTGTAATAATGCTGCGTTTTGTGATATTCTTTTTCATCACATATCCCAATGAGCTTTTCAGGAAGCTTGTCAGACCACATTCTGATATTGAGACCTTCGAGGTATCTTTGGAGCAGATATCCGGCAACAGGGATCAGAATGAACAGGAGGAGGACGTAATTATACATTCAGGATCAGACTGTTATATATAAAAGAAGCAGGGCGCCTGTTTAAAATAAGTGTGGAATAAATATGTCTCGCTGCATTTCCTCGTGCTATAAGGATAGGCGCCCTGCGGTTCAGCAAATATAATCTTTTTTTTAATTCTTTATATATATCCTATGTTAACATGCCGCCACACACATGAATTGTTTGTCCGGTCACGTACGACGACAGGTCGGAGGCCAGGTAAAGTGCGGTATTCGCAACATCTTCGGGTGTTCCTCCCCTGCGAAGAGGGATCTTGCCAATCCACTCGGCTTTGACATCAGGGGGAAGTTTTTCAGTCATTTCTGTAATGATGAATCCCGGGGCTATTGCATTGCATCTTATATTTCTGGATCCAACTTCCTTTGCAATGCTTTTTGTAAAACCTATCATTCCTGCCTTGGATGCCGAATAGTTGCTCTGTCCGGCGTTGCCCGACACTCCCACGACAGAACTCATGTTTACAATGGACCCGTTCTTCTGCCTGATCATGGTTTGCAGAACTGCCTTCGTGAGATTGAAAACTGATTTGAGGTTGACGTTCAGCACAAGGTCCCACTGGTCTTCGGTCATTCTCATAAGCAGATTATCCCTTGTGATACCTGCATTGTTAACCAGAATGTCAATTCTTCCGAAATCTTTGACTATCTGTTCAATCACTCTCTGTGAATCAGCAAAGTCAGCCGCGTTGGAGACGTATCCTATTACCGTTACATTATGTGCCCTGATTTCCTCTATGGTATTAAGGAATTCTTCGTCTTCAACAATGTTGGTGATGGCGATTGAAGCTCCCTCAAGGGCAAAACGGAGTGCAATCGTTTTTCCTATTCCCCTTGATGCTCCGGTTATCAATGCTGTTTTTCCTTCAAGTAGTTTCATCATAATATAATTTTGACCCCGCTTCGGGGTATTCCGTTAAAAAAGTCACTGCAAATATAGGAAAATAAGAAACAGAGTTGATTATCCTATTATATTACAATCCCGGCAACTGTTTCACCAATGTCGGCAGGCGATTCAATCACATGAATGCCGCATTCCTTCATAAAACTGGTCTTTGCTGCCGCCGTATCAGCCTTCCCTCCTATTATGGCCCCGGCGTGGCCCATTCGTCTTCCCTTCGGGGCCGTCTGTCCGGCGATGAAGGCGGCAACGGGTTTGCTTCCATTGTCCCTTATCCATTCAGCCGCATCGGTTTCCATGGTTCCGCCGATTTCACCTATTATTACAATTGCATGGGTATCATCATCCTCCATCATCAGCTTTACTGCATCGAGGATCGACGTACCTATAACGGGATCGCCACCTATTCCAAGGGCGGTCGACTGGCCCAGGCCCATGCGGCTTATCTGGTCGATCGCCTCATAGGCCAATGTGCCTGATCTTGAGATGATTCCGATATGCCCCTTTCTGTGTATAAAGCCGGGCATGATCCCAACCTTGGCCTCTCCCGGGGTGATTACTCCCGGGCAGTTGGGTCCGATCAGACGGCATCCAAACGATCTGATGTATTCTTTTGCCCTAACCATATCAGAGACGGGGATACCTTCGGTTATTGCAACTATAAGTTCTATTCCGGCTGCAGCTGATTCCATGATGGCATCTCCGGCAGCCTGGGGAGGAACAAAGATGATAGATACATTTGCGCCGGTTACCTCCCTGGCCTCTTTTACCGTATTAAAGACAGGAAGTCCGAGATGAATTGTCTCTCCCTTTCCCGGAGTAACCCCTCCGGTGATTAGGGTTCCGTAGCCCATCATCTGGGCGGTATGGAAAGTGCCTTCAATACCGGTAATTCCCTGAACCAGAACCCTGGAATCCTTATTTACAAGAATACTCATAAAGACCTGATATGTAATAATATAAAAAAGCCTGTAATGGATATGCTCCAAGCATAAATTCAAATATAAAGGATTTTATTGATTCAATTTGGTTATATTTGAAAAGAATCAGTAGAACGAAGCTATGAATTCCTGTGTTTCTAACTTTATGTAAAATGGTTAATATCGAGCCGGTTCTATATATAGGTACAACTCAGTCTTTTTTCGCGGGCTTGCTGATAGCAACAAAAAAGCCCATCACGATGGCAAATCGTGTCATGGCAGCATGGTTATTCCTGATATGTATCGAGATGATCTTCGCCCTCCTGAACAGCAAAGTAATCGAGATGTATTCCTTTCCATTCATTACATTTACTTACGGTCCTCTTCTATATCTCTATATAAGTTTCATGACCACTGGCGGCAGAAAGTTCAATCCTGTCGAATTAATCCATTTT
The DNA here is from genome assembly GCA_034679225.1 of Bacteroidales bacterium. Lineage (GTDB taxonomy): Bacteria > Bacteroidota > Bacteroidia > Bacteroidales > VadinHA17 > LD21. Next base: position 15,303 of record JAXDBC010000073.1, read on the forward strand.
ATTCCGTTTATAGTTTTTTTTACTGTTTCTGTTGTGTTCAGGTCTGAACCCCTTGTTCGTGACCTGAGGGGCTTTTTTGAACCGGATAAGCTCATGCCCCTGAGAATAGTTTACTCGGTTTCATTCTTTCTTTCAATTACAACATACAGTATACTGTCGTTCATAAAGATAAAGAAGCACCAGTCGAATCTCATGGACCTTACTTCATTCACCTCACAGCGGATTACCCTTAACTGGCTTAAGGTACTTTCCATAAGTTTTTATGTGGTATATATCATAGTGTTCATTATCGGCGGACTGAAAATCCTTGGCAACTATATTCCGTTTGACCCCTATTTTGTCGTTTTCGGTTTCATAGCTCTCTTCTCGATGGTGTACAGTTTCTACGGTATTAAGCAGCCGGTGATATTCGGAGAAGTACTTCACAATGAGAAGAACGAAGAAAAAAGGGAAGCTGAAAAGTATACCAGGAGCGGACTGAAGGACGAACAGGCTGAAGAATACCTTACCATGCTTCTGGACTATATGGAATCCGATAAACCTTATCTCGACGGTAACCTTACGATACATGATCTCAGCCAGAAGACCGGGATATCGCGGCATCATATCACGCAGGTGCTTAATGAGATCTATGGAAAAAATTTCTTCACCTTCATAAATGAGTACAGGACACGGGAGGTAATTGAAAGGTTCAGCGATGCCAGGTATGACCACTATACAATTCTGGCCATTGCCTTCGATTCGGGCTTCAATTCAAAATCCACATTCAATTCATTCTTCAAAAGCCAGACAGGCCAGACCCCCAGCAAATACAGGGAAGATATAGCAGGAATAGCAGAATAATGAGGTACGGGCATAGCGGGACGTACCTTTAATCCATAATCCGGATGTCCGGATAGAGCGGATGGAACGACAGGAGCCTTGTCTTGCAGTTCTTTTGTGGAAAAAAGAATTATGAAGATCAAAGTCGTTTTTGCAGTTCTGTTTTTATCATTTTATTGCACGGTAAACGGACAAAACGCGATCAACGCGGGTAGCAGCGATGATTTGACTTCGCGTGTGATGTTCGGAGGATTTGTGCGGGGAGGTTTATATACCTGGACCGACAGCGACGACAAGCTACAGGTTCCGACTGCATTTTCAGATCTCGGAATTAAGCTTGAAACAAGCGGAGGAAAGAATTTCAAAGCTTTTACAGACCTCAGGTTCAGATATGGCTCAGAATTTGGTAAGCCGGTTAGCAGCCTGGATATCCGTGAGGCCTGGGTTCAGATGAACGGCTCAAAATGGAATGTCTCGGCAGGTCAGCGAATCATAAAATGGGGACGCGGCGATTTCACCAGTCCTGTAAACCGTTTGTCGCCGGTCAACACCCTTATGCGATCGCCCGACAGGGAAGACATGGATATGGGAAACCTCCTGGTTTCTGCCAATGTATTTCCTTGGCAATCCGTCAACCTTGAAGCTGTATACATTCCCTACTACCGGCCGTCGGTACTTATAATTGATCCCATCCCCCTGCCTGCATTTGTTACGGTTGAACAACTGCCTCCACTGCTTACCCAGGGCAATATGTCAACATACGCGCTGAAGGCGGATTTTCATCCGCGATTCATTGATTTTTCAGTTTCATGGTTCGACGGTTATAACCCAATGCCTGGAATAGCGCTTACAAGATTCATCCTTGAACTCGAACATACTATTCCCCTTGTGGAAGTAGGATTAGCGGTTAAACCATACCGCGACCAGGTGCTTGGAGTTGATTTTGAGACAATTGCAGGGCCGTTCGGGCTGAGAGGCGAAGTGGCATGGTCCAAGCCGCTTCTTTCACCGGATCAGAAGGAATATACCCCATTCGCTGAACTGGACTGGGTACTGGGAGCCGACTGGTCATCGGGAATATGGAGATTTACCGGTGAGTACAGCGGAAAACGTGTGCTCGATTTCTTTCCTTCAACAGCGGAACCTATTCTGGGAACCCAAATGGATATGGCAACTTTAGCGCCCTTGCTCCTGGTTCCCGGGTTTGATCCGGAGGCATATATAAAACAACAGGTAGGAGCTTTTAACAGGTTGTACAATAATCAGTTGCATGAATACTACCATTCCGCGGGCCTGCGTATTGAAACGGAATTTCTTTATGGAAAAATTCTTCCATCGGTCACAACGCTTTGCAACTTCACATCACGCGATATTCTCATCATGCCGGAAGTACGTGTGAAGCCCTCTGACGGACTTACACTGACGGCCGGTGCTGAGATTTATTCCGGTAAAAAGGGCTCACTCTATGATATAGTAAATGATTTTATGAACGGGGCTTATGTCTCATTAAGGGTTGATTTTTGATATGACAGGCATTATTTTAAAATACAGGTATATTATAATAACAATCTGTGTACTGATAGGTATTGGTTCGCTTTTGGTAATTCCCCGGACGAAAGTTGATCCGGATATCAGAAACTATATTCCGGGTTCCATTGATTCACGGGTAGAGACCGACAAGATTGAAGAAGAGTTCGGTACCCAGGACATGGTCATGATTCTTTTCTCAGACAGCAGTATACTTGATCAGGACAACCTCAGGCGCATAAAAGAGATTGACAGAGGTATTTCGAAGCTTGGTGGAGTAGGCAGCAGGATGTCTCCATTCACTGTGAGCAGCATAAGCAGTGAGGAAGGTATGATGATTGTTAAGCCGCTTATTGGTGATATCCCCACGGATGAGGAAAGCCGGAACATTCTCCGGGATGATATCCTGGCAAATGACTTTGCACGCGATATTGTGGTTTCTTCCGACATGACGGCTGCTTCGGTGACTGCCACTATAACCGGGACAATTGAGGAAAATATAACAACGGACAGGATAGATTCAATCGTCAATGCCCTGCCGGGAAAGGCTGAAGTGATGAAGGGAGGCTTGCCATATATCAGGAAAAGCCTTTTGAACGATGTCAGGAAAGATGCGATAATACTCGTCCCGGCGGCAATGTTGATAATGCTTATTGTGCTGAGACTTAACCTTGGAAACTGGCGGAGCGTGTTTATGCCATTCAGTGTCGTTTTTCTCACAACGGCATTCAGCATGGCCCTTGTCCCGCTTGTGGGATGGAAAATGTCGATCATCACGGTTCTAGTACCGGTCATTCTAATAGGGGTTGCCAATAACTATGGTATATACCTTGTAGCCAGGTTCCAGGAACTTAAATTTTATAATCCGGACCTTTCCGTGAGAGAACTGCTTGACAATCTGCTGAAGTCACTTAACATGCCCATCCTGTTCAGCGGCCTCACAACTGTTGCAGGTATCCTGGGTTTGCTCGCGCATTCCATAATACCGGCCAGGCAGGTAGGTATTCTGGCTGCATCCGGCGTTTCGTTGGCTTTGGTGATGAGCCTCCTGCTTATACCTTCGCTTATTTCGGTCAACAGTTCACGGCTGGTTCCAAAGAAAAATAGAAATTCGACGACCGGATTTTTCGACAGCTTGCTTACATCTCTGTCGGATATTATTATCCGTCGTCCTGGAAGGATCCTTGCTACTGCGATAGCAGTCATTCTGTTATTTGCCGCGGGCATTTTTTTCATCCGTATCGACACTAACATGGAGAATTACTTCTCATCGAATCATCCGGTTAAGCTGGCATCGGAGGTGATCAATAAGAAATTCGGAGGATCTCAGACCATCTCGGTGATGATAGAGGGTGATATTAAGGATCCCGTTTTGATGACGGACATTGACAGGATGACAAATGAAATAGAAAGTATGGAGGGTGTGGGAAATGTCTTCAGCATATCTCAGGTCGTAAGGGAGATGAGCAAGGCCATTTTTGTGAAGGGTGAAGATGGATATGACCGGATACCCGACAGCCGCGAGGCAATTGCCCAGATGTTTGAATTGTACAGCATGAGCGGCGATCCGGAAGATTTCCGCCAGCTGGCAGATCCGGATTACATGAAGGCTCATGTGCTGGTTCGGTTTTCCAAACCCGACAACAAGCATGTCAATCCTGTCAATACCAGGATTGCAGAACTTGCAAAAGAGATGGATGCCACAGTCAGCATTGGCGGCTATGCCCTCATAATGGCCGATTTCGCCGAATCGATAATCCGCGGCCAGATCTCTTCCCTTGTCTTTGCCGTGCTTACTGTTCTGCTGCTTCTGGCCCTGGTTTTCAAGTCACTAAAGGGCGGAATGATAGGTTCAATTCCTCTACTGGCATCAATAGTGATCCTTTTCGGATTCATGGGCTATTCGGGAATACCCCTGGATGCGGCAACCGCTCTGCTTTCTTCAATAATGATCGGAGTGGGAGTTGATTTTACCATTCAGTATGTCTGGAATTTCAACCTGCAGATCAATTCGGGCCTGTCGTGGCCTGATGCAACAAGGACGGCAATACGTACAATAGGCAGAAGCATTATTATTAATGCGTTTAGTGTTATGGCAGGATTCAGCGCCCTGATTCTATCAGGATTCACGTCTATCAGGTTTTTCGGTTACCTGGTGCTGATAAGCATAGGATCGTGCCTTATCGGAGCCCTGTTGATCATTCCTGCAATCCTTTTAAAATTCAAACCGGCTTTTATAGGATTTAAAACCAATAAACAGTGAATAAGTAATATAAATGAATATGAAAAAGATGTCAATATTATTGATCTTGCTTCTGCCTCTTATGATGGTAGCAGCACAGCAGCCCGATGCGGTTGAAGTTATGAACAAAAGTCGTGAACTCAGCATTGCTTCTTCGCTGAGTGCAACATTGAAACTCACGATAACGGAAAAGAACGGTTCAGAGAGAAACAGAACTATCTCAATGACAACGAAAAGCTATTCCGGCGGCCTTGAGAAAAGGCTTGTCAGATTTCTTGAACCGGCAGATGTCAGAGGCACTGCAATGCTCATCGTCGATTACAAGGATGCCGCCGACGAGATGTGGATCTATCTGCCGGCACTGAAGAAAACAAGGCGAATTGTAAGCTCCGAAAAGGGTAAAAGCTTCATGAGCTCTGAGTTCTCAAATTCAGATATGACCTCTCCCACTATCGCTGATTTCAAACATAGCTTTGTTGGCGATCAGTCCTCAGGTAACCAGTGGAAGATCGAAAGTATTCCGGTTAACGATGATAAGGCCGATGAATACGGCTTTTCGAAGAAAATCAGTTATATCTCGAAGAATAAGTACGAGGTAATGAAGATGGAGTTCTATAACTTTGACAATGAGATGTTCAAGGTTATAGAGACAAAAGAAACATTCCCAATGAAGGATGGCCGGTACATGATAAAGAACATGGTGGCCAGCAACCTGAAGTCGGGCCGGAAATCGGAAATTCTCTTCAACAATATAGTCGAAGGCGGAAAAGTTGACGACTCGGTGTTTACTCTTCAAAACCTGCAACAATAGCTGCTTAAATTAAGAAATGGTGTTGCCGGCCGGGATCTAACTCATTATCTTTGCGCCTGTCGGAACAGATGCAATGATAAGAAGCGAGGAGACTATTTGTGCCCCGGCTACAGCGAGGGGTGGTGCGATATCGGTGATTCGGGTAAGCGGTAATCGTAGCTTTGATATCTGTGAAAAGATTTTCTTCCCTACAGACAATAATTTAAAATTCAGGGAAGTACAGGGGTATCGCCTGATCCATGGTGAGATAAGGAGCGGAAGCGAGATAATTGATGAGGTGATTGTGAGTAAATTCAGGTCTCCTCATTCATATACAGGAGAGGATTCAGTCGAGATATCATGCCATGCTTCCCCTTATATCGTTGCAAGGATTCTTGAAGCACTTATCGCTGAAGGAGCCGTTGCAGCCGCCCCGGGAGAATTCACAAGAAGAGCTTTTATTAACGGAAAAATGGACCTCTCGCAGGCTGAAGCGGTGGCTGATCTTGTTGCTTCAGGCAGCAGGTTCGCCCACCGGATTGCCCTTAATCAGATGAGGGGAGGTTTCTCGGCGGAGATCAGAGCCCTGAGGGAAGAACTTCTCAGCTTTGCGTCACTTATTGAACTTGAGCTGGATTTCGGTGAGGAAGACATTGAATTTGCCGACCGGAAGGAACTGATGTCAATAGTTGTCAGGGTAAAGGAAATGGCCGATCGTATGGCTGAGTCATTCAGGATAGGAAATGCCATTAAGAACGGTATTCCGGTAGCAATTGCCGGAAAACCTAATTCAGGGAAGTCAACCCTGCTGAATGCCATTCTGAACGAGGAACGCGCAATAGTATCCGAATTACCCGGAACTACAAGGGATGTTATTGAAGACACAATAGTCATTAATGGTGTTGAATACAGGTTCATAGATACCGCGGGACTGAGGGAAACCTCGGATCTTATTGAAACCCTGGGAATTCAGAAAACAAAGGAAAAAATATTGCAGGCGGCTGTGGTGCTGATGGTAGACGATATTTCTGACCGGCCTGAAGATGTGAATGAGAGGGCTTCCGTGCTACGGGAGATGATCAGCGGATCGGATAGAATACTTGTTATCCTGATAAACAAGATAGATTTAGCTCTTGAGGATGATATAGAATATTTTAGGAGAAACATTATCCTTGAAAACAACGAATCGCTGCTTTTCATTTCAGCAAAGGATCATAAGGGACTTGATGAACTTAAGGCGAAACTCGGCCTCATTGCCGGGCTTGACCGTATTGAAAATGAGGATGTAATCGTGACCAATGTTAGGTATTCCAATGCACTGAAACAAGTTTCGGAAAGTCTTGGCAGGGTGATCGACAACCTAGAAAACCAATTACCGGAAGATCTGATCGCAATGGATATACGCCAGGCAATTCATTACCTTGGAGAGATTACCGGTGAAATTACATCAGATGAGATACTTGGAAATATTTTCAGAAATTTCTGTATAGG
>JAXDBC010000074.1:0-68821 GCA_034679225.1 Bacteroidales bacterium
TTATATACGGATGAAACCCTCATTGCTGAGGAATTAATTTTAAAGGAGCAGGCACAAAAGGACATGTAAAATTACATTAATGAATTGAATAATAATAGTTTAACTAATATATTTACGTGTGAAAAAAGGAATAATTGTTAAATCGGTAAACGCGGTAAAGTCGGCATTCTCCTGGGCTGCAAGCTCCGTAACAGGACTACCGTTGATAGCCGGGATGCCTGCCACCGTATCCTTCGAACTTACCAACCATTGCAATCTCCGGTGCCCGGAATGCGCGTCGGGATCGGGAATGATGATCAGGGAAAGAGGATTCATGGATCCCGCGCTTTTTGAAAAAGCGATCGGCCAACTCAAGCCCTGGCTATGGTACGCGAGCCTATACTTCCAGGGAGAACCATACCTGCATCCGGAATTATTCTCCTTTATCCGGATGTGCGAAAATACAAAGGTTATAATAAGCACAAACGGTCACTACCTCGACAGCGCCAATTCAAGCGAAACAGTGAAGTCAGGCATATACAAGCTGATTGTTTCGCTCGACGGAATGGACCAGGAAACATATTCAAAATACAGGGTGAAGGGAAATCTCGAAACGGTAATGGCCGGGATAAGGAATGTAAGCCTGGAAAGGGAAAGGCTCAGTTCGCCGATGAAGCTTGAAATTCAGTTCCTTGTGAACAGATACAACGAACACCAGATCGCTATGGCCGAATCCTTTGCCCGCGAGGTCAAAGCTTCCCTTAAACTTAAATCGATGCAGGTCATCGACAGTAGTGATGCCGGTAAATGGATGCCGTCGGAAACAAAATACGCCCGGTACGAGATGAAAGATAAGAGATTTGCTATAAAAAATGTCATGCCGTCGCGATGCCTCAGGCTCTGGCTGAATCCTGTCATAAGCTGGGACGGCAAGGTGCTGCCATGCTGCTTCGACAAGGATGCAGAATATGTTATGGGCGATCTCAACTCCCAATCTTTCAGGGAAATATGGCACGGCAGCAAGTTCAGGGAATTCAGGCTCAGAGTGCTCTCCGACAGAAAATCAATACCCATTTGCAGAAACTGCAGCTCCGGAATAAGAAATGTGGAGTGTTGACCCCCTTTCCGGTTTCCCCCCAGGGCTACCCCCAAAACCTCTACCCCCAATATAAAGGGAACTTTGAAATCCGTTATCATTTTCAGTTCTTGTTTCCTCCTGCATTCACTTACCCCCTTTCCCGTTTCCCCCAAGGGGTGAAAAGCTTCTTCCAGTATAGGTTGTTGCTCAATTTTTCATATTAAGCATTGAAGTTCATATTCCTTTCCAATAATAGCAGAATTCTTTTGCTCCTTCACCCCTGGGGGAAGTCCCGATAGCTATCGGGAGGGAAGGGGGTTGGGATAAATTAATTGATCTTGACCCCCTTGCCGGTTTCCCCCCAGGGCTACCCCCGACCCCCAAGGGGGCGAAAAACGAAAAAGTAGCTGAAATAGTTCCAGAAATGACGTTATAACATTGTTATAACAATGTTATAACGTGCTATAATTGCTTTATTATCCGGATATTGCAGCAAGAATGGCCCATGCTTCCGGGAACATGGTTTATACGGGTGAATCCCGGTGGCATGATATATATCAACTCGTAATAAACCCTTCCCGGTATAGCATTTCCAAAGTCCGCGAAAACAGCTCTTTTTATAAGATTTATAAGCTGTTTGTTGTCTTTCTTCTCAATATTCATGCACTAAACTCCGTTAGTATCCATACCCCCTGATTTGATGATCATGGAATTACAAATTAATGCTACTTGACCGTATGTTTCACAACAGTATAGCCCCGGCGGCGGCAAAAGGAACAATTGCAATATTGTCACGGATTTTTTTAATTCTTTTACTGACGATCGTAGCGCCGGTATTCCAGCTTGCTGATCTGTCGGGTCGCGACTATTACGTCACAGGAGTGGTGACCGACCGGCACGGTGCTTCAATTCCAAACGCGAGGGTTTCGATGATCGCCGGCACGGCTGAATATTCGGCCATAAGCAAAACCGACGGCAGTTATTCGCTCAGGATATCCAATATTTATGAGAACATTTCGCATCTGATGGAAGTCGGCACACCTTATCCCAATCCCTTCAGCTATTCGGTCAACATACCTTTTATAATAAACAGCCGCGGGGATATCAGGCTGGCTGTCTACAACTATTCAGGGAAGAAGGTGATGGAAGAGCTTTTCAGGTCAGTTGAAGCCGGAAGTTATCACATAGTATGGGACGGTTGCAACCAGGGAGGGGCTCCCCAGCCCAATGGCTTATATTTCTACTCCATCAGCTTTGGCGGCAAAACCCTCTCGGGCAAGCTTGTCAAGGCCCGGGGTTTTTCAGGCTATTCCGCGGGTACGGCCATTGAGCCTGATATGATGCCGCCCACCATACCAACCACTCCAGGAGAGTTCAGGTTCCCCGTGGCAACAATAGTTCAGTGCGACAATTACTACCCCGTCAGGCTTACCGACATAACGATAGCCCGCGACACCATTATCGACTTTGAACTTACCCCCAGGCAGGAACTGCCTTTCAAGACATCGGGCAACCATATCGCGATGCATACCGGTAACGGATACCGGCCGCTGATTCTGAAGGGAATTAACCTGGGCTCCTCACCTCCCGGATATTTCCCCGGCGAGATAGGCTATGCTCTTGCTCCCATGGTATATGAGAACTGGATAAGGGAAATGGCAGAAGCCGGATTCAACAGCATAAGGGTATATACCCTCCATCCGCCTGTTTTCTATGAAAAACTTGCAAACTACAATGAAAGGCATCCTGATAATCCCCTGCTTCTTTTTCAGGGGATATGGCTCGACGAGGTTGAGGATCCGCGTAATCCCGAATCGTACGACCTGCTTAACCGGGAAAACAATTTCAGAAAAGACATTAAGGAGATCATCGATTGCGTCAACGGAAAGGGCGACATAGGTTACAGGTACGGCAAGGCCTACGGAAGATACCTGACCGACGTGTCGAGATGGACCGCGGGTTATGTGATTGGAAGGGAGATAAGCCCTCAGGAAGTTGACACAACCAATAACAGGAATCCATCAGTGACATCATTCAACGGAAGGTACCTGAGCATCAGCGGAGGAAAGGCCAGTGAGGTATTCTGCGCGAGGATGCTGGAACAGACCATTCTATATGAAGCCGACAACTATTCAACAAGGAGACCTGTCAGCATTTCGAGCTGGCCGACCCTCGATCCACTGTCGCATCCGACAGAGATCCATACCGATGAGGACAAGGCACACTACGATATAACAAAGATCAGCCTCAACATGCCTGAACCTGGAATTTTTGCATCCTACCATGCCTATCCCTATTACCCGAACTTCATAAGCGAACAGCCTTCCTACCTTGGCTACAGCGACGAGCACGGGCCCAACAGCTATCTTGGCTATCTGCACGATCTGAAGGATCATTATTCCGGTATGCCCCTGGTAATAGCCGAATTCGGGGTGCCGTCGAGCTGGGGAAGCGCTCACCAGTCGTACAGCGACATGCACCACGGAGGCTACTCGGAAAAGCAGCAGGGAGAAAAGAACATGAGGCTGATGCATAATATTCTCGACGCGGGTTGCGCGGGTGGATTCATGTTTGCATGGATGGACGAATGGTTCAAGCCTACCTGGATTGTCAGTTATCTCGAAGCCTATGGAACCAATATGGGCGGGAACCTTATACCAACAAGGCAGCTCTGGCATAATCTTACTTCGCCGGAACAGAATTTCGGCCTTGTTTCATTCGACCAGAGAAACGTCGATCCCTTCATTTCATACCAGATCAGTCATCCCGGTGGCCCGGTGCGAAAAATAAACGCGACACACGATAACAGCTTCTTCTTCCTCGACATTGAAGCAGGAAGGCAGCTTGAAGCCGGTGATACAGTGATGGTTGCCTTCGATACTTATCTGGCAAATCTCGGCGAATCGAGGCTTCCCAACGGCAAAATACTTGACAACAGGTCGGAATTCCTCATGACAATGGTATTATCGCAGGACACTGCGCTATATCATGTCACCCAGGCCTATGACATGAACGGACTCACTCCTCGTTTTGATCTGTCAAACCACGCTGTCCAGAGGTACAGGAGCACTGTCACCGACGGGGCTCCATGGGTGCTGATGTACTGGTACAACGACGGTTTTAAACCGGATGGCCAGTATATCGGCAAATTCCCGATGGAAAACTCCCCGGATTTCACTTTCGGCGAGATGACGGCAGTGGCATGGAGCGGAAACAAAATAAGAATCCGGGTTCCGTGGACCCTGCTTTACTTCTACGATCCTACACAGATGAGAGTGATCGACGGAGCCGTATCATACGATGGCGGATACAATTATGTCATCTCCACAACTGAATCCGACGGCATTGCAGTATCGGTATACCTCGATAAAAACGTCACTTCAACAGTCAGCAGGTACAATTGGGAGAAATGGCTGACGGTGCCGTCAACAGTGTCGAGGGAAAAGAAATCGCTTGAAATAGTAAGGAGCGGATTGACAGCAATCCCGCGATTTAACGACTGAAATTACCGTCAACAACTCGGGTACGGGCTTTCTTCTTCTTGCCGAAGCCTGAACGCTCAGCTTTTCCCCATCCCTTCTTGCCTCTCAGGGCTTCCAGGTTACCCCTCACTGCAAAGTATGTATGAACAGGGTAAAAGAAAGGCTCGAGGAAGGCTATACCGACAAGCTTCAGGACATCTCTTTTGCTCTTGTACTTGTGGAAGGTGATCTCTTCAAACAGTATGGCCCAGGTCGAAAGGCTGACGGCAAAGGAATAGACGAACAGGAAGAGCAGGAGATAGAACGGCCAGTTCAGTGAATCGCGTACAATAAGATATATGGTATAGATAAAACCTGCGAAAGCTATGAGAGGCGCCATCCATTCAAAGAAGAACCAGTAGGGATAACCCAGGAGGCCAAGCCGCCCGTACTGACTGTTAAGGAACATCTTGCGGTGAGTACGTAGTGATTCAATAAGCCCGCGGGTCCATCGGGTCCTTTGTTTCCTCATCGACTTAAGGTCGGAAGGAACTTCAGTCCAGCAAAGCGGATCGGGTATATATGTAACTTCGTATTTCGTATCATTCTCAGCCATGTAACGCCTCATCCTGAGAACCAGTTCCATGTCTTCCCCGACAGTCTTTACACTGTAACCGCCGGCCTTGATAACCGTTTCCCTGTCGAACAGACCCATTGCTCCCGAGATAAGCATCAGCCCGTCGAGCTGGCTCCATGCCATTCGTCCCAGAAGAAATGCCCTCGTGTATTCAAGAACCTGAAGACGAGGCAGAAAGTTGGAAGGAATCTTTATCTCCTTGATATGTCCCCTCTCAACTTCGCAGGAATTGACTATCCTGATAACACCACCCGTACCGATGACTTTCTTATCCTTCTCCTCAAGAAAAGGCTTAACCAGCTTCAGTATGGAATCGGCTTCAATTATAGAGTCGGCATCAATAGATACAAAAAGGTCGCTGTGGCAGATGTTTATTCCGGCATTGAGCGAATCGGCCTTGCCCCCGTTATTCTTGTCAATAATGGTGAGCCGGTTGTACGACGGATTCTTTGAGCGGTAAACACCCCTTATCCTTTCACAAGGGATCCTGTAGTCAAAATAATAGTTAACCTTAACAAGATCGTATGCTTCCTTCATCAGCTCAAAGGTGTCGTCGGTTGAACCGTCATTCACGATTATAACCTCAAAGTTGTTGTAGTAGAGTGACAAAAGGGTGCGTACGTTGTCTATGATAGTCTTGCTTTCATTAAAGGCGGGTGCAATGATGGAAATCTTCGGACTGAGGGGTGACAGCACGAGCGAGTTGTAATTGACAAAGCTGTTCTTGCGAAGGTACTTTCTCAACGCTATCGCTGAAAAGATTCCCAAAAGCAGGTAGCTTGCAAAAAGGAACAGCGTCAGATAAAATATTATATGTGCAAAAAATATTCCCATGGCTTCTAGAAAATTCTTCGGTCAAGCACGTGCCTGACGATAATGTTGTAATTCTTGTACTCCGACTTCATAAGCTTGACAAGAGTCTTGACACCTTCCTCGCCGTTGTTCTCAATAGCCTTCGTGGCTTCGATCTGAAGCTGCACATCATCCTCCTTATCGAGAACAAGCTTAAGGAATCCCAGAAGTGAAGGATCGGGCATCTTGGCCATAGCCTTGATGATCTCAAGACAGGTTGCGTTATCCTGCGACTTGTACATCCTCTTCAACACATCCAGAGTGGAACGGAATTCCAGATCGCCGGTAACTTCAACTGCCAGCTTGCGGACTTCCTGCGACTGATGTTCCAGTGTCTCCCTGACATCATCCTCTGCATCCCGCTGCCTGAATTCCCTTATCATGCGGAGAGCAAACATTACGACAGTCGGATTTGCTGCCCTGAGGAACTTCTTGAACTCGGGCACAGGCAGGTCATGCTGAATCATAAGCTCATGAAGTGTTATCTGCTCCCATAATGAGAAAGGCCTTTCCAGATGGAAGAGGAAGCCGAAAGGATCCTCATTGGTAAGCCTGACAAGAGCTATCTGGGCCTCCATCCTGAGAATTTCATTCCTGGAGTTCAGAGCCTTGTAGATAGCATCATTGGCATCCTTGATATTCATAAAGGCAAGTTCCCGGAAACCCTTTATCTTCTTATGCCAGCGATAGTCGTGGGCACGCCTGATAGAATCCCTGTCAAGACCGAGATAAAGATACAGGCTGCCAAGCTTCTCCGCGGCATCTCCCTTCAGGTTAACACTGACATCTATCATCTGGTCGATCAGCGACTGCCTTCTGTAGTTGTCGGAGGCAATGCTCCGGAATTTGTCCGGACTGCTTCCCGTGAACAGGTAATCAATGATCATCCCCTGATAGGTCTCGGCAAGATACTGTCTGAGATCCTCCTCCTTCTCCATCCTTCGCCTGTTAAGAAGGATGACAATCAGAAGGATTATCATCGTGGTAAATGAAATGAAAATGGTAATTATCAGGGCATTGACAAGCGTGTACGACTTGCCGAAATAGTTGATCCTCTTCAGCCAGGGGCTCTCGGAATTCAGAAGGAAAAAACTCGGGGGCTCAACCTCAACAGGTTCCACGGCAGGTTCAGGCAATTCAACATGGGGAGGAACAGCCACCCTGGCTTCCTCCTGAAGCGTGTCGGCGGAAGCGGTATTTACAGTGTCGCCAGCAACAAGCCGCGGTTCCGCAAGCCCTTCCTGCTGTACAGCTTCTTCCTCCGGGGGCTCAAGATAAGCCCTGACCTTGTCGAGATTAAGCTTTGTGACCCTTACCTTGAAGTAACCGTCTTCCTCAATTAATGTAACATCATCCCCGATCACTCCGGAAACATCATTGAACATCTTCTCGGCATTCGATTTCACCCGGAATGCACCTATCTGAATCGGATAGAAATCCTTCGAAAGATCAACTATGTCGTTTAACTTCTCCTCATCGTTCCCTGACGTGATCAGAAAAGCCCCGTCGGCTACGTAAACCGGTTCGGGATGTATTCTTTTAATCGGGGAATAGTCGGCTGAATTGCCTGCCCGCAGGACACTGAACACAAGAAGTGACAATATTGCAATTACACGGTGTTTCATCACTTCATTTTAATTGCGTAAATAAGATGTGCATTGCCTTCGAACCTGTTTCTCCAGGTCGGACCAGCCTCCCCGTCGTATTGTTCGCGTGAATAACCTGCCCCCAGCCTGATAGTAAATCGTCCGTTAACCGCGAAGTTATAGGCAAGTCGCACGCTGTGGGCATTCAACCTGTTTATATCTTCCCTTATATTATAAGGTTCGTCCGGAGCTGTTCCGGTGCCAAGGGTAAGCTGCAGGTAATTGAAATCGGTAAAGTAGCGGCGTGCATTCAGATAGAATGAGGTTCTCGGACCGTCATCCTTGAAATACACGTAACACTTGCCCGACAACCAGTACTTGCCTATATACTTCTCAACAGATGCAAGGCCTATGAAGATGTTCCTGTCGAAGTAATAGTAATTGAGCCCAGCCGAAATCCCCCAGCCTTTGGGAAGTATCTCCCAGAACTCGAAAGCTCCCCTGTGTGTCGGGAAGTAATTGCCCGGGCTGTAGGCATAGGCTACATAAGCATAATTCTTATCCGAGATCCTGGGATAAGCCTCCGCCTCAACCTGGAACTCAGTGGCATAAATATTGGTTTCAGGATCCGTTATCAGGTTGCCGATATTGACGCCGGCCGCTGCAGGACCCCATCCGAAACGGTGGCCTGCACCAACATTGAAGACCTGCCAGAACCTGGTATAGGGTTCTTCGAAATAATCAAAGGAATAGCCTGTCCGGAAATCCGTTTCCACAGCAGTGTTGTCCTTCGACCATAGAGAGATGTCGCGCCTGGCCGACAGTGCATCGGCATTATCCGGTTCGGTAAGAAGAAGTGTGTCGATAACGGCTGCTGCTTCATCATAGTTCTTCTGCCAGGCAAGAATCCTTCCCAGAAGTATCCTTACATCACCATATTCGGGATAAGCCTTAAGCAGCTTCCTTGCATCAGCCGCGGCTTCTTCAAGCTTGCCTTCAAAGGCCATAGTTCTTATCCTGAGATATTCGGCTTCAGGATTGATGATTTCCTGATTAGCGGCTACCTGGGCAGAAAGCGGATTAAGCCCCGATAAAACCGCGATCAGGCCCCCAACAAGAAGCAATATGACGAATCTTCTCATAATCTATTTGTTGAGTAATGATTTAATCCTCGAAACCAGGTCGCTGGGATTAAAAGGCTTCACTATGTAATCACTGATTCCCAGTTCTCCTGCCTGCCGCTGCATCTGATGGTCGCTGAATGCCGTAAGTATAATGACCGGAGTGTCCTTGCCCTGTTCCGACCTTACAAACTTTATCAGTTCGAGACCGCTCCTGTAGGGCAGGTGTATGTCAATAACCAGCAAATCATAATCATTCTTCTGCAGCATCTCAATCCCCTCATTGCCGTCTTCTGCCACATCGGCATCAAATCCTTCCCTCTCCAGAATGACTGAGAGAGTTTTCATTGCCATAGGATTGTCTTCACATATCAATATCTTCATTATCAGAACACAGGATTAAGATTAACTAACAAAATCATGCTCCGCCGATTATATGCTGATAGTAGGGTCAAATTTGGGGAAATTATTTAGCCCCGCAAAAGAAATGTATTGATATTTGACCTCCTGTACATTTTCGACGACCAACGTAACAGTTTTATGTGACCAAATCATAACCCATTATGCATTTTTCCCCTATCCAGGGCCCCGTTGCTGCCTATGACATCAGCGCTTTCCCGGTTTATACGGTTCCCGCGCGCTGCCTGCCGGGGCATTCCCTGGTCAGATTAAGCAAATCAGCTTAATCAGATTATAAAACTCAATTATCACTTCAATTATTGTCACGAATCCGATCAATACAGGAAGTTTTTCAGTCAGTTACCGGAATTCATGGGCGCTTATCCGGCTGCTCAGCCTTTACTTATTCCCTGTACGTAATCTACAGTGAGAACCAGTAATTCAATTTAACTATGAAAATGTTGTTGGGATAAATGTCACCAAGATACCTGAATGAATCTCCTGTCGACGCACCCGGAAGCATGTTGCTTCCTGTCCTGTCGCTCGACCATACAAGGTAAATGAATGAACCCAGACGGTATTCCCATTTTGCAACCAGGTTTGACCTGAACTGATGAAAGTTGAAATCGGGATTATCTGCCGTAACATTCACCGGTACACCGTTGTCGTTGTCGCTCAGGTAATAAACACCATTTGCATATACGGGATTCTGATAAACTGCAAACCTGTCGCTGTAGTTTTTTGCTTCTGGACTGGTAACTCTTTTCAGATCGGTATACTTGCCCCTCGAAATGAAAGGGCTTCCGTAATACTGAATTGAAAACTCGGGAGTCAGGTTAACATCGGCCCTGAAAGTCAGTCCAAGTGTTGTTTGATCGATTGTCCCGAGAATATACCTCGTTACCCCGGGAATAGGGTCCGTGGCAGTTGTAACATATTGCAGCTCATCATGGTTCTTCTCATAATTGGCTGTAATTCCAAGTTTAAGTATCCTGAAGGGGCGGACCGAGATACCGGGCAGTATAGTCCATGACGAAGCCGAATTATTTGCTCCCTTATCATAAATTCCGCCAAAGGTTGCTATAAACCTTTTCGAGGCATCGGTGCTCAGCATTCCCCCGATTTCGTAACTCGCGGGCATCATCATGTCGTAACCTCCCCTCAGTATCTTGGTGTCAATATCCTTAGTATGGAAAGCGGCTTCGGCATGCAGACTCCACTGGTTCTTGAATGTTGAAACGAACGACAGTTCCCCGTCGGAACCAAGGGAGGCTCCGCCAAAGGTCCAGGAGTTGCGCTGCTCAAATCCGACACTGAGCGTCCGGAAGATTGATACGGGCTTTGTGGTCTGATACAATATCTCGTTCTGATTCTCTATCTCGTCGGCAGTTCTCATATATCCGAGATCGTTAAGCTCAAGACCGGGTGTAAGAAATGAAATTGCAGTTGAATACTTCCAGTTTCCCCCCGCTCCCTTTCCAATCTCCACCTTGCCCCCTGTTCCGCTGAGACTGGTCCTGTTCAGGTCATAATCAAGATAATCGGCACCGGGCCTCTGGTAGTACCTTGCCGATGACTCCTGCAGTATTTTCATCGCCTCCTTGCTTCCATTGATGTAGCTCCCGACGAGTTTTGCATTGATAAAAAACTTCTTGTCGTTCCAGTGGTGAAGGATATCAAATCCGCCGGTGAAAGCATTGTCTGCAAGAAACTCCAGCTCCGGATCATCAATCATGCGGTTCGTGGATGTGAACATCCCTCCTATCATCGTGTTGCCGGCATTGTAGCCTTTCTGAATACGTCCGACAAGATAGTTTGTCAGCGGTTCCACCTTCACTTTTGATTCATTCCCCAGCGCATCGCTTACACGGGCAAACTCATTTGCCGTCACACTCTGGATCAGCCCGACCGAAAGACCTTCGGAAGTAGTTCCGCTGAATTTGGCCGCGCTGATGATCTTGGTCATGTCGGGCGACTTCACGTAGTGGTCGTCCAAAGCCGGGACTATCCTGGAAGGCGAATGTCCTATACGCCTTGAATAGAACAGGCTCTGCTGATCGAATTTGTAATCGAATATTGTCAGGCCTTCAAGGAAGAAAGGCCTTTTTTCTTCATAAAAGGTTTCGAATGCTGTCAGGTTCATTACAGAAGGATCGGATTCGACCTGACCGAAATCGGGATTGACAGTAATGTCGACAGTGAAGTTGCTCGAAACACCGATCTTTGCATCAAGACCAAGATTGGCTCCCCATACCCTTCCATTCTTTGTGTATGGATTCCCCGGTATCTCTTCAAGGGTATTGAGCTTCCCAAGCGAGAAGGGCAGTATCTCGAGCCGGCGCGATTTCTTAAGTCCCTTGAGACCGATGAATTCACCATAGTTGTAAAGCATACCCGGACCTGTTTTTGTCTGCTTTTCCCAGTTGCTTTCCTCCTGCAGCCTGTCGATCCACCTCCAGGTATGCATACCCCATACCTGCTCATCCTTGTTGCTGTAACGAAGCTGGCTGAGCGGAACTTCAATTTCGGCCACCCACGCTGAATCTTCCAGGCCTACCTTGCACCTCCATACGGCATTCCAGTTGAAATCCCAGTTCTCAGGATTGAAAAGCACGAGATCTACCTTCTGGCCCCAGGCCGTGACTGTAAACTCGAATCCTGTGCGGTAATCCCGGTAACTGTCGAAATTGACTCCGACCATATCGCCAACTATGTTGTCCCTCGCATCAGCATACCTGTGAACCTTGTGTGGTTCCGGGTCGTAGGCTCTGAAAGCTATGTAAAGGTACTTGTCGTCATACTGGATGTTGTGCTCGGTCCCGAATGTCGGTTTGGCGCCTTCATGGGGAACAAACTGGGTGTAGTCGCCTGCCCAGTTGCCATGATTCCAGCATTCATCGTCAAGCTTGCCGTCAATGACAGGTCTTTCCGTAACAAGACGAGTGGTAACGTACACCGGTTGTTTCACCTTCTGCCCCTGCATTGAGGCTGAATCCTGACCTGAAAGAATCTGCCCCTGAGAGTAATTGTTTAAACCGGTTGATAAATAACAAATTATTAGCAATAAGGCCGTCAGACCTTTTCTTCTGATATTGTGTCCGATCATTGTATTAGATTATGAGTTCCCAAAAATACAGTTTTGTCCAGATTAAAAAAACACAAGGATCACAGATAATGATTATACAAATCAGATTATATGAATAATTTGGTATATTTAGGAGCCAGGCTGTAAAAACAGGAAGCAACAGGAATATCAATTAAAATACATATCATGAAGAAGCTCTTTTATCTCTTGACTGTTTTCTCTATCTCATTGATCCTTAATGCCCAGGATATCGCCCGGTCTCCCATTGGAGGCCAGCAGCCACAGTCCGATCCCGACAAGATCATTTCCATCGAAACGGCGAAATCAAGCCTGGTGCTTAAGGTAAGCGGCCGCGACGGACGGCTGTACCACTTGTACCTCGGTCCCAGGCTCAGCAGTACCGACAGTTTCAACCAGCGGGGGAACGAGATTCATCCTGCATATGCCACATTCGGAACCGACAATCTCTTTGAACCGGCTATAAGGGTTCTTCATAACGACGGAAATCCCTCTCTCGAACTTATCTATGTAAGCCATGAGACGGTCAATGCCGGCAATGATGCAACTCTTACCAGGATACTTCTCAAGGATCCCCTGTACCCATTCGAAGTCACCCTCTTCTGCAAGGCTTTTACTGCCACGGATGTGTTCGAGCAGTGGGCAGAGATCAGGCATACCGAGAAGAAACCGGTTACCATTTATAATTATGCTTCCTCAATGCTGCATTTCGATGCCGAAAGGTACTGGCTTACGCAGTTCCACGGCGACTGGGCCGAGGAAATGAAAGCCAGGGAAAGTGAACTGACAGCAGGAATAAAAATACTCGACAGCAAACTTGGAAGCAGGGCACACATGTACCAGACTCCCGTCTTCCTGCTTTCACTTAATGAGAAAGCCGAAGAAAACAGCGGACAGGTACTCGCCGGCACTCTTGGCTGGTCGGGAAATTTCCGCTTCCTGTTCGAAGTGGATGAGAAAAACTCCCTGAGGGTGATATCAGGAATTAATCCTTTTGCATCGGAGTATTCTCTCCAGCCGGGTCAGGTTTTCAAGACACCATCCATGATCTTTACCTTTTCAGGCTCGGGAACCGGCCAGGCAAGCCGTAACCTTCACCGTTGGGCAATAAACCATGGTGTTCTCAACGGAAAGGGATCCCGTTATACTCTCCTGAACAACTGGGAAGCCACCGGTTTCAACTTTGATGAGAAGAAACTTACTTCAATCCTCGACGATACAAAAAAGATGGGACTCGATGTCTTCCTTCTCGACGACGGCTGGTTTGCAAATAAATATCCAAGGAACCACGACCGGGCAGGACTCGGCGACTGGCAGGAAAACAAGGCGAAGCTTCCCGGCGGACTGGGTTATCTGGTAAAGGAGGCAGATGCCAGGGGAGTGAAATTCGGGATCTGGATAGAACCGGAAATGGTCAATCCCAAAAGCGAACTGTATGAGACCCATCCCGAATGGATCCTGAAGCTACCGAACCGTCCCGAGCATTATTTCAGGAATCAGCTTGTTCTCGATCTCACCAACCCGAAGGTACAGGAATTTGTTTATAATGTTGTCGACGGAATGCTCACTGCAAATCCCGGCATTGCATTTATCAAATGGGACTGCAACAGGATGATGACCAATATGTATTCGACCTACCTGAAGGACAAGCAGTCGCATCTGTACATCGACTATGTCAACAGCCTTTACGGAGTTCTGGAACGCCTGCGCTCGAAATATCCCGATCTTCCCATAATGCTTTGCTCAGGCGGCGGTGGAAGGGTCGACTATGGAGCATTGAAGTACTTTACCGAATTCTGGGCCAGCGACAATACCGATCCTCTCGAAAGAATTTACATGCAGTGGGGTTATTCATATTTCTTCCCTGCAATCTCGGTCTGCAACCATGTTACTTCCTGGGGAAAGCAGTCGCTTAAATTCAGAACCGACGTGGCTATGATGGGAAAGATGGGTTTTGACATTGAGGTTGACAAGTTCTCCGATAATGAACTCAAATTTTGCCAGGATGCAATTGCAAACTATAACAGGATTAAGGATGTGATATACAAAGGCGACCTTTACCGCCTGATATCACCCTACAAGGAAAACAGGGCAGCCCTGATGTATGTGAACCAGGAAAAAACAAAGGCTGTTCTTTTCAGCTACACCCTGAATACACGATACGGCGAAACCATTAACCGCGTCAGGCTCCAGGGGCTTGATCCGGACAAGACTTACAATATCAGGGAGATCAATGTGCCGAATGAAGGCCGTTTCCGCGGAATGAGTGAAAACGGACGGAGCTACACCGGCGACTACCTGATGAATGTCGGACTAAACGCCGGTTCATCCACCCCGCTTACCAGTGTGGTGTACGAAATTACCGAGTGAGGGTTATTTCCCGTCCCAGCCGGCAATCCTTGCCCATAGCCACCAGGCCGCGTAGGCTTTCTGGTTGGCATTGAGAGGCTGGCTGTGTGCTGCAGTGCAATCGTACCAATCGAGTCCGCGGGTATGAGCGTTCTGCCATTCCACGGCCCAGTTACCGTCGAGGCTGCCGTTGCCGTCAGTATCATAATTGCAGCCGTCATCGGCATTCCTGTCCCCAAAGAAGACTCCGTCGGGATTGTAAGATTCTATATCTGCAAAATCGTACAGTATCTTGCCGTTACGCGTGCAGAACGACCTTATCTGCTCATTCCTGAGGTGAAGTTTTCCGCTGAGACCACTGCCGTCGAGGTGTCCAGTCATATAAACAAAAACGACATCCGGATAAGCCTTTTCAAGACCTTCCATCAGGCTGAGATAGGTGTTGATATGCGATTCGGTCGCATCCGAAACCTGTCCGCACCACGACCAGATTATCACGTTTACATCCGGATTGGCGGCCAGATAGGTCCTGGTTCTCTCAGCCCATGATGTCCGGTCGGGATTTCCAAGATCGCCGCTCATTGCATAGTCGTGCAGATCGAGCGATCCGTCAGTCCCTCCGTTGTTCCACGAGAAGGTAGGGCCCTTGAATGAAGCCAGACCAGACATGCCGTCGGTAAGCTGGCTTCCATGTGATGTATGCCCGTAGGCAATGTGAAGATTCGATTTTGCCGCTTCAATCCACTCAGAAGGGATCGCGGCCAGCTTGGTGCATGAGTGGTCAATGATGAAACCATCGCCCGGAACGATACCCGGCCCGTCTTCCTTGCTGCATGATGCAAGAAGGAAAACAAATACAATTAAACAAGATACTTTAAAATATCTCATAAAAAGTTATTTGTAAATAATGAAATTCCTGCTCTGACTTTTTACATAAGCCATATCAGATATAAAACGTATGAAAGGCCGGATTGTTGCAAAAATATATTTCCGGTTTTTCAAAGATACACGACTGCATGCCCTTCGGGACGAACCATCGCAATACCAAATACATTATTGTTTTTGTTGTAAAAGCGGCATTTTGTCCCGGAGAATTACTATTTTTCGCAGCATCAAAATAAATCATAAGTAAATCAGCGAGAAATGAAGAATGGAATAAAACTGCTTGTGCTCCTTATCGCCGGAGCAACTGTTGTATCGTGTTCACCATCAAGGATAGGAGAGTCCCAGACCGATAACAAAGTCAGGAATGTTATCCTGATGATTGGCGATGGAATGGGCCTGCCTCATGTTTATGCAGCAATGACAGCGGCCGGTGTTCCCCTTAATATTCAAAGGACACAGGCAACCGGACTGCAGACCAGCTTCTCGGCCGATGACTATGTTACCGATTCAGCCGCGGCAGGAACAGCGCTGTCGTCAGGCGAAAAAACAAATAACGGAATGATCGGCGTTGATCCCCAGGGAAACAAGGTAAAAACTATACTGGAAATTGCAGAGGAAAACGGCCTTGCAACCGGACTTGTTGCCACTGCTTCAGTCACTCACGCAACTCCTGCAGCGTTTATAGCACACCAGGCTTCAAGAAGCAGTTATGAGGACATTGCCAGGGATTTCCTCCGGACTGATATTGATGTCTTTATCGGCGGAGGCTACGATCATTTTGCAAAAAGGGCTGACGGACTCAACCTTATCGATAGCCTGAATGCTAAAGGTTACGAGGTAATAACCTCAGCCGAAGCGCTTAAAAATTCAGATTCTCCGGCTAAACTGGCCGCCCTGCTGTACCCTGATCAGCCACCCTACAGGCTTCAGGGAAGAGGTGACATGCTCTATGACGCAACCAGAAAAGCAATCGATATTCTGAGCCGGAACCGCAAGGGCTTCTTCCTTATGATTGAAGGATCACAGATCGACTGGGCAGCCCATGCAAACGAATCTGAAGCCACAGTCGATGAAACTCTCGATTTTGACAAGGCTATCGGGGCCGCTATTGATTTTGCCAAATCTGACGGTAATACCCTGGTTGTCGTTACGGCCGATCATGAAACCGGCGGTGTCACTATCCTGGGAGGCGACATCAAATCAAAGCAGGTAAAGCTCAATTTCTCAACAAAAAGCCATTCAGCAGTTATGCTTCCGGTTTATGCATACGGCCCAGGCGCCATGAACTTTACCGGCATCTATGACAATACCGATGTGCCCAAAAAGATACTGAAGGCCTTCAGCTTCGGGAAATAATGTGAATCAAGTGACAGACAGTCTCAGACCCTACGGGGACAAGCAAAAGATCTTCGACAAGAGATACCTGCAGATGGCTTTGATATGGGCTAAGAATTCCTACTGCAAACGCAGGCAGGTAGGAGCTCTTATCGTCAGGGACAAAATGATAATTTCGGACGGCTATAACGGTACTCCCGCGGGATTCGAAAACGTTTGTGAGGATGAGAATAATATGACCAAACCGTATGTTCTTCATGCTGAAGCTAATGCTATAACAAAAGTTGCGAAGTCAAACAATTCCAGCGAGAATTCAACGTTGTATGTAACGACATCTCCATGCATGGAGTGCGCAAAGTTGATCATTCAGTCAGGAATTGGACGGGTAGTTTACTGTAACAGGTACCGGATTACCGATGGGCTCGACTTGCTGAAGCGTGCAGGAATTGAGATTGTTTATATTGATCCTGATAACGATATTTATGAAGTACAATAATACCAGGAGGGACATCATTCTGCCATTGGTTGCAGCACTTGCACTTGCTGCCGGAATCGTGATCGGCATATGGCTCCCGGACAGGAACAGCGCTCCCCAGCAAACCGGTTTCAGAGTAAAAAGCGACAAGATAAACAGCATCCTTAACATTATTGAAGCGGACTACGTTGACACGGTGAACCGCGCCGAACTGGTGGAAGCCGCTATACCTGCAATACTGAAGAAACTTGATCCGCATTCGGTTTATATCCCGGCTAAAGACCTCCAGCGCGCAAACGAACCACTACAGGGCAACTTCGACGGCATAGGCATATCATTCAACATGCTTACGGATACAATACTGGTAATAAGCACTATACCAGGAGGGCCCTCCGAAAAGGTAGGACTGATGGCCGGCGATAAGATTATATATGTAAACGATTCCCTGGTGGCCGGAAGAAAACTGAGCGACGAGAAAGTAATGGGCATGCTCAAGGGACCAAGAGGCACCGTAGTCAGGATAAAGCTTATGCGAAAAGGATACCCCGATCTTATCCCCTTTGATATTACTCGCGACAAGATACCGATCGCCAGTGTAGACGTGAGCTATATGATCAATGACAAAACCGGATACATAAAGATCAACAACTTCGCGATGACCACATATGACGAATTCCTTAAAAGCATCAGGGAACTGAAGTCGGTGGGAATGCAAAAACTCATACTTGATCTCAGAGAAAACTCCGGTGGCGTTATGGAGGCAGCTACCAGAATAGCAGACGAATTACTCAAGGAAGGAGAAATGATTGTATATACCCTTGGCAGGTCGCAGCCCAGAAATGAGACAAGGGCAAAGGGTAACGGGGAATTTGAATCAGGCGACCTGGTTCTCCTCATAGACGAATGGAGCGCATCTGCAAGCGAAATCCTGGCAGGGGCAATCCAGGATAACGACAGGGGTACCATAATCGGAAGACGCTCCTTCGGCAAGGGACTCGTCCAGGAACCCGTACCCTTTAACGACGGATCGGGAATGAGGCTTACGGTAGCAAGGTATTATACACCTACCGGAAGGTCAATTCAGAAACCTTACAACAATGGCTTCGACGAATACTTCGACGACCTCAATTCACGATTCGAGAGGGGTGAATTCACAGCGTCGGACAGCATCCATTTTGCCGACTCGCTGAAATTCACTACAAAGGGAGGAAAGACCGTCTATGGAGGCGGGGGAATAATGCCCGACATATTTGTCCCGGTCGACACTACAGGCCGTTCTGCATATTTCCTCGCGGTGAGACCGCTGATTTACAGATATGCCCTTAACTATACCGAAAAGAACAGGGAGACACTAAATAAATTCACCGAATCGGGGGAAATGGAGAAATATCTCGACCGGCAGGCACTTCTAAATCACTTCATCAGCTTCGCCGAAGAGAACGGTGTAAAGAGAGACCCGGAAGGAATTAAGCTTTCAGGCCAGGTGATTTTGATTCAGCTGAAAGCCTATATTGCCCGCAATATCCTCGACAACAAGGGATTCTATCCCATCTGGAAAGAGCTCGACACTACCTTGAAATTCGCGGAGGATTACCTGGAAAAGAATTGACCGCAAAAAACCTGTTGCATTTTAGCCCCTTTTAGGGGGTTGGAGGTGATAGCCCCTTTTAGGGTGAAGGAGCAAGAGAATTCTGCTAATAATTGGAAAGGAATATGAACTTCAATGCTTGATATAACAAATTGAGCAACAACATCCATTGGAAGAAGCCTTTCCCCCCTAAAGGGGAAACTGGAAAGGGGGTATGTGACTGCAGGGGATAACAAAAAAGAGGGTACGTGAATAAGGGGGTTCTGAGGTCTTTTTGTAATTATTTAATCACCTGTAGTTCCCTGCCGGTTATAACCCCCTTCCCAACCTTCCCCCTAGTGAAGGAGCAAGAGAATTCTGCTAATAATTGGAAAGGAATATGAACTTCAATGCTTGATATAACAAATTGAGCAACAACATCCATTGGAAGAAGCCTTTCCCCCTGGGGGATCCCGATAAATCCCGATAGCTCCCGATAGCTCCCGATAGCTATCGGGACGGGACGGGACGGGAGGGGAAGGGGTATGTTAATGTTGGGGGTCGAGGGTTAGCTGCTTTCAAGCATCTCCGGATCCCATCCCGCTGACAAAATCTGAAATCAGCTCTACCGAAAGATCCTGCTCCTCGATGAATCCCATATGCCCCGAATTCTCAAGTATCTCCAGCCTGGAATTTGCAGGCAGACTGACCTTCAGGATAATATCATCGCACGAAATGTAATTATCATGCCTGCCAAGGATCCACAGGCAGGGAACCCTCCCCTGCTCCATCACCTTAAGCCTTGAAGGCCTGTTCATCATCCCGTTGAGAACCGCAATTATTCCCTCATCACTTATTGTGGCGGCAATTTCCTCCGACCGCCGGAGATCGTCTCCGAACTTTTCGAGATTCACTGTGGAATACATCCGGGATATGTTGCCGGGGTATAAAAGATGTTTTTTGGCTGCTCTCACAACCTTCATCTCCCTTTTCCTGTTTGCAACGACTTCCGGCCTGTCGGCAAAAGGATGGGAATGGAAAAGGCAATATGCCGAAAGCATGTCAGGAAAGAGTTCAAGAAAAGCAAGAGCTACATAGCCTCCCAATGAATGACCCGTGATGAATGCCTTCGGCAGATGAAGGTTCTCCATAAGACAAGCTATGGCCCCGGCCATGAATTCCATGCTGTGATTCACGCTGTAAACCTCCGAAAGACCATGCCCCGGAAGATCGACACAGATTACACGGAACTTCCCGGAAAGCTTATCGGCAAAACCAGCCCATATCTCCGAAGTCTCGAGATAGCCGTGAAGAAGTATGATGGCCTCTCCCTCTCCCTTATCGCTGTAATAAATCTTGCCTTCGTTGTAATTGATGTACTTCTTCATCATAATATAATTTTAATTCTAAAAACGCCGCGCGGGGCACAGGGCACGGGGCACAGGGCACGGGGCAAAACGCCGCGTACCTTTCTTCCCCGAAAGATACTTAATCTCAGTGATTGATAATATCGTTAATTTTTATTAATTTTATTATATTGTTCCAGTCGGAAATTCCGCAAAAACTCAGGGTTTATGGATAAATTACTTTTCTCCTCCGTTTCCAAAAAATTTGTGATGGCACTGGCAGGTCTGTTCCTGATCCTGTTTCTGCCCGTACATCTTTTCATCAACTTCATGCTTCTGAAAAGCGATCCGCGGCCTTTCAACGAAGCCGCCCGTTTCATGGTAAGCTTTCCACTTATCAGAATAATAGAAATCGTGCTGATCGCTGCCATCATTATCCACATCTGCTATGGTATTTACATCCAGATACAAAACTGGAGGGCCCGGCCCACACGGTATGCAGTAAGCATAAAGACAAAAACATCCTTCTTCTCAAAATTCATGATCTGGACCGGAGCCGCGGTGTTCACTTTCCTTATCATTCATTTCTTCAATTTCTACTTTATACGGCTGGGTCTGGCAGAGGGAAATCCTGAAGATTTCTATTCGGTGGCTCACAGTCTTTTCAAAATACCAGCCTACAACTATATCTATCTTGTATGTTTCGTCCTTCTCGGACTACACCTGTATCATGCCATCACTTCGGCATTTCAGACTCTCGGACTCAATCACAGGCTCTGGACCCCCGTTGTTAAGGCATTCGCCTGGATATATGCAATTGTCATCCCTGCCGGTTTTGCTGTTATTTCAATAACAATATGGTTGTTCAGATAGAAAATACCAGGAACATGGAAAAATTAAACGCTCTAATCCCCGACGGCCCCCTTGCCCTGAAATGGACAAACTACAAGGCTTCGGTAAAACTGGTCAATCCTGCCAACAAAAGGAAGATCGATATAATTGTTGTCGGAACAGGGGTCGCGGGAGCAGCAGCAGCAGCATCCCTCGGCGAACTGGGATACAATGTGAAAACATTCAGCTATCACGATACGCCGAGAAGAGCCCATAGCGTAGCTTCGCAGGGAGGAATCAATGCCGCCAAGAATTACCGGAATGACGGTGACAGTGTCTACCGTCTCTTTATTGATATGATAAAGGGAGGCGACTACAGAGCGCGCGAGGCCAATGTATACAGGGCTGCCGAGGTGAGCAACCAGGTGATTGACCATTTCACGGCCCTGGGAGTACCCTTTGCCCGCGATTACGGGGGCACTCTCAATACACGGTCGTTCGGAGGAGTACAGGTCTCCAGAACTTTCTACGCCAAGGGGCAGACAGGCCAGCAATGCCTTCT
The DNA here is from genome assembly GCA_034679225.1 of Bacteroidales bacterium. Taxonomy (GTDB): domain Bacteria; phylum Bacteroidota; class Bacteroidia; order Bacteroidales; family VadinHA17; genus LD21. The sequence continues at coordinate 21,567 of JAXDBC010000074.1, forward strand.
CGCTTCCTATGCATCCCTCAACCGCCAGATAAAAAACGGAACGGTTACAATGTACCCATACAGGGAGATGCTCGACCTGGTTGTGATCGACGGAAAGGCAAGAGGCATAATTGCCCGAAACATGATAAGCGGTGATATAGAACGACATTCAGCCCATGCCGTGGTGCTGGCAACCGGCGGTTACGGAACAATCTTCTACCTGTCAACCCTGGCAGTGAACTCAAACGCCACCGCCGCGTGGAAAGCCTATAAAAAGGGAGCCTTCTTCGCAAATCCCAGCTTCGTCCAGATTCACCCCACCTCAATACCCCAGATGAACGAATTCCAGGCAAAGCTGACACTTATGTCGGAGTCGCTGAGAAACGACGGAAGAATCTGGGTTCCAAAGGAAAAAGGCGATAAACGACCGCCCAATGACATACCGGAGAATGAACGGGATTATTATCTCGAAAGACGCTACCCTGCCTTCGGTAACCTCGTGCCAAGGGATATCGCATCAAGAGCAGCAAAGGAAAGATGCGATGCCGGTTACGGAGTCGGTACTACCGGGCTTTCCGTGTACCTCGATTTCAGGGATGCATTAAACAAACAAGGTAAAAAAGCCATAGAAGAGAAATACGGCAACCTCTTCGATATGTACAAAACGATAACCGGAACCGATCCCTATACGGAACCGATGAGGATCTATCCGGCAGGACATTATACAATGGGAGGCCTGTGGGTCGACTATGAGCTTATGACAACCATCCCCGGACTATATGCCATCGGCGAAGCCAACTTTTCCGATCATGGCGCCAACCGCCTCGGGGCAAGCTCACTGATGCAGATAGCAGCCGACGGCTATTTCATACTTCCAGTGACCATAAATAACTACCTGGCCGGGCAGATAAAAGCTCCCTCCATACCGGTCGAAGGCAGGGAATTTGATGAAGCAGAAAAATCGGTTAAAGAAAGGCTTGAAAAACTTGTTTCCATAGGAGGCAAACAAAGTGCCACCAGCTTCCACAAACGCCTGGGAAGGGTCATGTGGGACTACTGCGGGATGTCGAGAAAAGAAAAGGGACTGCTGAAAGCGCTCGACCTGGTAAAAAACCTGAGGGAAGAGTTCTGGAAGGATCTGAGAGTGCCGGGTTCGGCTAAGGAACTGAACCAGGAACTTGAGAAAGCAGCCAGAATAGCCGATTTCCTTGAACTGGCCGACCTGCTCATCGCTGATGCCCTCTTCAGAAAGGAATCGTGCGGAGCCCATTTCAGGGAGGAATACCAGACTGCCGATGGGGAGACACTGAGAAATGACGCTGAATATACCTGCGTGGCGGCATGGGAATATGCCGGCGAAGGGAAAGCTCACGTACTTCACCGGGAAGAACTTAAGTTTGAAGAGGTGGAGATGAAGGTCAGAAGCTATAAATGAAACGAGTTTAATCAGGATATCATGAATCTTACACTGAAAATCTGGAGACAGAAAGATGCAAAGTCAAAGGGGAAATTTGTGACATACAAAATGGCTGATGTATCGCCCGAGATGTCGTTCCTGGAGATGCTCGACGCCCTTAACAAAAAGCTTGTGGAATCAGGCGGCGATCCGGTGGCCTTCGAACACGACTGCAGGGAAGGGATTTGCGGATCGTGCGGAATGTATATAAACGGCCATCCACATGGTCCTGTTCCGGCTGTGACCACCTGCCTGCTGTCGATGAGGTACTTCAGCGATGGCGACACCATAACCGTTGAACCGTGGAGAGCCAAACCATTCCCGGTTATCAGGGATCTTATAGTCGACCGGAGCGCGATGGATAAAATACAGATAGCAGGAGGCTATATTTCAGTTAATACCGGAGCCGCACCCGACGCTAACTCGATACTGGTTCCGAAAAAGAACGCCGAGGAAGCATTCGACGCCGCGGCATGCATAGGATGCGGGGCCTGCGTGGCTGCATGCAAAAATGCCTCGGCCATGCTTTTCGTTTCAGCCAGAATCTCCCAGTATGCCCTTCTGCCACAGGGAAGGCTTGAGGCTAAGGAAAGAGTAAGGGCCATGGTTGAGAAGATGGATGAACTCGGATTCGGCAACTGCTCGAATACCGGAGCCTGCGAAGCCGAATGCCCCAAACAGGTCAAACTGGTAAACATAGCCCGCCTCAACAGGGAATACTACAAAGCATACTGACAGGACGATTCAGGCAATTATCCCCGCCGGCAAAAAGATGAACCTGCCGGCTGTTACCCTATGAACATAATTCCTCTATCCCGGCAACGGTTTTTGGTATCGGTTTGCCAAGAAGCTTATTCCCATTCTCAGTGATAAGTACATCATCCTCAATCCTTATTCCGCCTATATCCATCCAGTCGGCCAGCTTTTCGAAATTGATGAAATCCCTGAACTTCCCTTCTGCCTCCCATTTGCTTATTAGCTCGGGAATGAAATAAATTCCCGGTTCAACTGTGAAAACATGACCTGGTTTGTAAGGAAGGGCAAAACGCAGAAAGGCCAGCCCGAATTGCCGGCTTCTCTTTACCTCGTCATTGTAACCTACATAATCTTCTCCAAGACCTTCCATGTCGTGAACATCCAGTCCCATCATATGGCCAAGCCCGTGAGGCATGAAGAGGGCATGGGCTCCCTGCTCCACAGCTTCGGCAGGATCACCCTTCATCAGTCCAAGCTCCTTCAGGGATGAGGCAATGATGGTACATGCATTCATGTGAAGATCGAGGTTTGAGATTCCCGGCTTTGCAAGCCTGATCGACTCCGTGTTTGCCTTCAGCACAATCTCGTAAATATCCTTCTGCCTGGGGTTGAATTTCCCTCCAACCGGAGTAGTACGGGTGATATCGGAACTGTAGTGCATGTTCGATTCGGCTCCGGCATCAGTAACCATCATCCTGCCCTTTACCAGGATATTATCGTGATTATGATTGTGAAGCGTCTGTCCATTGATGCTCAGAATAATAGGAAATGCAGATCCGCCTCCGCGCGACAATGCAATGCCTTCGATAGTTCCGAAAATCTCCTGCTCCTTCACGCCGGGCTTGCACATCTTCATCGCGGTTGTATGCATCTCGTAAGCTATGCCCACAGCCTTTTCTATTTCATCAATCTCGACCTGTTCCTTTATTGAACGCATGGAAACAACAGCCTTTATCAGTTCAACCGATGCCTTTGTCTTAATCCGGCAGGGATTCTCCCCGAGAAGATTTCCCAGCATCATCTTGTTTTCAGCCCTGTAGGGAGGAAGAAAATGAATTTTCCGTTTTTTTGAAAGGGCATCCCCTATCAGGCTTTCAAGTTTCGCCGGAGGGGCGGTATTGACCACGCCGCATCTCTGTGCCAGCTCCTTTACAGTAGGCTGAGGACCCATCCAGATGATATCGTCAATGTCAACATCATTCCCGAATATCCAGTCCTGCCCGGTGTCAAAATCCATAAGCCCGGCAAATCCGGGAAGATCAAGACCAAAATAATAGAGAAAATCGCTGTCCTGCCTGAAATGATACTGGTTGGCAGGATAATTCATTGGAGAATCCACATTCCCCGGAAAAAGGGCGAGACCCGATTTCATAATACCATGAAGCCTTGCCCTCCTGTTAGAATAAACTTCTTTCTTGAACATATCTTTTTTTTACTGATCCGACAATGCAGCTAAGTTAATATCCCCGAATGGAAAATCCCATTTTTCAGACAGTTAAAATCAGGCAGAATATAAATATTAACGGAAAATGCCTTAATTCTGTAAGCGGAACACGTTGTTATCAAATATTTTGTTATGCGAATACTATTGGATATTAACAAAACGTTATTATATTCGCAGCAAAGTTATCAACACTTTATTAACACCACCTGATCGTATGCCTTACCGTAGATTGCCGAATACTGATGCCGCACGCATCAGGGCGATGAGAATCGCGCTCGAAAGAGGCCGTGAGGTTCCTCCAAACCAAATGGCCTATTCGCCGAAACTGATCGTCAGGCTGCAGAGATTCCTTCCACAGTTTGAAAACATGATAACATTGCAACGCCAGTCTTATGCTTCTCAGAACAATAAAAGCAAGGATTACGCCGAGACTGTCAGAAAAGCAAGGCTTTACATCACTCATTTCATAAGGGTGATGAACATGGCGATTTTCAGGGCTGAACTCCCCCCGGAAACGAGGGCTTTCTACGGACTGGCTACCAATGAATCGACAGTACCGTCGATGAATACCGAAAACGAGCTTATAAGCTGGGGAAAAAGAATTATTGAAGGAGAGGAATTCCGGATCAGGAAGGGCGGAACTCCTATTACAAATCCCACCATTGCCGTGGTGAAGGTAAGATACCAGAACTTCCTCGATGCACATCATTTCCAGAAGACACTCGCGAAAAGAACCCTTGATTATACGGAAAAGAACTACGAACTGAGAAAAGAAGCCGACGATCTTATACTGCAGGTCTGGAATGAGATCGAAAATACCCACAGTACACTGCCCGAGGACCAAAGACTGCCGGCAAGCGAGAATTACGGCATAGTCTATTTCTACAGAAAAGGTGAACTAAACAAGGCAGAATCTGCTGCAAAAGCCCAAAGCTAAATCCGGCCCTAACAAATAAGTTCTTGAACATAGGTAATATACAGCTCGGAGAATATCCTTTGTTCCTTGCTCCAATGGAGGATATCACTGATCCATCGTTCAGGTATCTATGCAAGATGTACGGTGCGGATTTCATGTACACCGAATTCATATCATCCGACGGGCTTATAAGGGACGGGGAAAAAAGTGTCAGAAAACTTGATATTTACGACTTCGAGAGACCCATTGGCATACAACTGTACGGACATCTTACCGAAGCCATGGTGGAGGCCGCGGTCATAGCCGAAACTGCAGCACCCGAACTTATTGACATCAATTTCGGATGCCCTGTGAAAAAAATCGCCAACAGGGGAGCCGGTGCGGGGATGCTTCGCAATATCCCCCTGATGATCTCAATGACCGAAGCCATAGTAAAGGCAGTTAAACTTCCCGTAACGGTAAAAACCCGGCTGGGATGGGATGAGGAAAGCAAAAACATAGTGGAAGTGGCCGAGAGACTTCAGGATACAGGCATAAGCGCACTTACAATTCACGGAAGAACAAGGTCACAGCTTTACAAAGGCGTTGCCGACTGGACCCTTATCGGCGAGGTAAAAAACAATCCCAGGATGAAGATCCCGGTAATCGGAAACGGCGATATCGACAGCCCGGAAAAAGCCAGGGAGATGTTCAACAGGTACGGCGTCGACGGTATCATGATAGGAAGGGCAACGGTTGGCCGGCCCTGGATATTCAGGGATATAAGGCACTACCTCAGCACCGGAGAACTCCTTCCCGAACCGACCGTATCTCAAAAGGCAAAACTGGCACTGCTTCATCTCGACAAATCCATAGAATTCAAGGAAGGAAAAAGGGCTATCTTCGAGATGAGGAGACACCTCTCAAATTATTTCAAGGGCCTGCCCCACTTCAGGGATACAAGGCTGAAACTTCTTACAAGCCTCGAACCTGAAGAGATTAGGGAAATAATAAATGAGATAAGCTTACGCTGGGGCAGCTACCGCAGCGACGACAGGACATCGGTATACGGAGTCTGATCGATCATGGCAGGGGGTTCAACACGGGACGTGAGCAGCGACCATGATCCCCACTTCAAAACCTTCTTCATTATAAGTATAAAAATCAGCCCGGTAATAATCAACCCGGCTAATTCGATCATGGGATAGAGCTTAAGCTGCTCAAACACCGCATCGGTTTGCAGAGCCGACGACTTATGCGTGACCATGATGCACAGGAATATGTTGTTCGCCGCGTGAGCTCCGATCGCGGCCTCGATACCGTCATCGAAAACCGTAACTACCGCGAAGATAAGCCCGAAGAAGATATACTGGGGCATCATCATCATGAATCCGAACTCGCCAACCTCCGGGTTAAAGGAATGCATAAGCCCGAACAATACCGAAGTCATCAATATGGGAAGCCACCTGTTGCGGGAAAGGACGGTAAATCCCTGCATCAGATAACCGCGGAAAAGAATCTCCTCGAAGGCTGCCTGGAAAGGGATCAGGGCCAGACAGATAAGGATAAGCGGCCACAGGGTGCCCGAGATGTTGTTAAGCCTGAAATTGGAGGGATCCGCCTTCATGGAAACAAAAAGGTAAAGCGCCGATAGAACCAGCCATACCGATGCCGAAATAAAGAACCTTTTCCACCTGAAGCCGCGGCCGCCGTTTATCACGGCACCAAAGGCCCTCTGATTAAGCGGTTTAATAAGAAGTACAAAAGCCAGAATACCTATGATGAAAGGGAACAGGTTCATAAGAAGAGCTATATTCGAGTCAAATCCTAGAACCCCTATGTTAGCGGGATCTTCAGCGATTTTGCCGAGCATATCGGGATCACCGGCAACTTTTGAAAAATATCCCACCAGGAGGGGCAGGGCTCCTATCGTGTTTGTAGCCAGCAGAATGGTTACTAACATCAGTAAATACCTCCATGCTCCGTTTCTGCCGGTGAATGATGATTCCAGATGATTCATTATGATGTTGTATTACTTTATGGAACTTGTTCTTTTGGGATAATCAATTGAATAATGTAGACCTATGCTCTCCTTCCTGTTCATAGCCATCTTGATTATCAGGTATCCTACATTTATAAGGTTACGGAGTTCACAGATCTGTTTTGAGATCAGCGATCGCTTGTAAAGACTCTCCGTTTCCCTGTACAGTATCTGAAGCCTGACCATTGCCCTCTCGAGACGAAGATCGGACCTGACTATCCCGACATAATTACTCATTATCGACTGTAGTTCCTTCTGGCTTTGTGTAATAAGCACCATCTCCTCGAGATGCGCCGTACCCTTGTAGTCCCAGTCGGGCAGATTCTCTTCAAAATCAAGCTTTTTCAGGCGTGAAGATGAGTGCATCACCGCCCTGTGAGAATAGACCACGGCTTCAACCAGTGAATTTGAGGCCAGCCGGTTGGCACCGTGAAGCCCCGTCGATGAAACCTCTCCGAGAGCATAGAGCCGGTCGATGTTGCTCTGCCCATCCATGTCGACCTTTATCCCGCCGCATGAATAATGCACGCAGGGAACCACAGGGATCTTATCCTTTGTAATGTCGATACCCCTGGTCAGGCAGTGTTCATAAACATTAGGAAAATGATCCTTCAGCCCGGCCGGATCCAGATGAGTGCAGTCGAGCCATACATGATCCTCTCCCCATATCTTGAGTTCATTGTCAATGGCTCTTGCAACTATATCCCTGGGAGCAAGCGAACCGCGGCTGTCGTACCTGTTCATGAACTGCTCGCCTGCCATGTTCATGAGAATAGCCCCGTATCCCCTTAAAGCCTCAGTAATAAGGAACGATGGCTTTTTCTCCGGGTCATAAAGCGAAGTCGGATGAAACTGGATGAATTCCATATTCTCAATGGCGCCCTTGGCCCTGTAAACCATGGCAACCCCATCGCCGGTCGCAACCTCGGGATTCGTGGTCGACATATAGGCATTCCCCAGTCCGCCCGTAGCCATAACCGTGATCTTTGCAAGAAAGGTATATACCTTCTTCTGCATGAGATCGGCCACATAAGCTCCGTAACACTTTATATCCTGAAAACTCCTCTTTACCTCTATCCCGAGATGATGCTGAGTCAGTATCTCAATTGCAAAGTGATGCTCGTAAATCTCAATGTTAGGATGATTCCTTATCTTGGTGATCAGAGTGTTTTCTATCACTTCGCCAGTCTTGTCCTTGGCATGAAGGATCCTGTACTCGGTGTGTCCGCCCTCCTTGGCAAGGTCGTAGGTTCCATCCTTATTCTTGTCGAAGGGAACACCTATGTCAATCAGATCCTGAATCCTCTCCGGGGCTTCCTGAACAACCATCCTGACAACTTTCTCGTTGCATATCCCGTCACCGGCAATCAGGGTATCCCTGACATGCTTTTCAAAATTGTCGGGCTTCCTGAAAACTGCCGCTATGCCACCCTGGGCATACTTAGTATTGGAATCATCAAGTACCGATTTGGTAACAATTGCAACTTTCCCGAATGACGCCGCCTTTAACGCGAAAGTCAATCCCGCTATACCTGATCCTATTACCAGGAAATCCGTCCGTTTTTTCATTGCACCGGCTGTTTATTTTGACCGTCAAATATACTAAATTAATGCTTTTCGCCGGGTCAGCCGCCTGAGCTGCAGCAATGCACCAGGGGTTTCAGTATAAAACAAGATTGCTAAACCGGACTTTTTAATATATTTTTGCTCACCAAAAACTAAACGACTTATGGCTCAGGATGATGTTTTCAAGAAACTGGTGGCCCACAGCAAGGAATACGGCTACGTGTTCCCCTCAAGCGAGATTTATGACGGTCTAAGCGCAGTTTACGACTATGGGCAATACGGGGTTGAACTGAAGAACAACATTAAGAAATACTGGTGGGACAGCATGGTGCTTCTGAATGACAACATAGCAGGCCTCGATTCTGCTATCTTCATGCACCCAACCATCTGGAAAGCATCCGGGCATGTCGACGCCTTCAACGACCCGCTTATTGACAACAGGGATTCCAAAAAGAGATACAGGGCCGACGTACTTATTGAAGAACAGCTCGCGAAGATCGAGGATAAAATTAATAAAGAAGTTGAAAAGGCCAGGCGAAGATTCGGCGATGACTTCGATGAGAAGAAATTCAGGGAGACCAACCAGCGGGTTCTTGAAAACCAGACCAGGATCGACGAACTGAATGCAAGGTTCTCAAAGGCAATGAACGACAACGATCTTGCCGGACTGCGGCAGATCATAATCGATAACGAGATAGTCTGCCCCGTTTCGGGCAGCAGGAACTGGACAGAAGTAAGGCAGTTCAACCTTATGTTTTCAACCGAAATGGGATCAACCCTCGAGGGATCAAGCAAGATATACCTGAGGCCCGAAACCGCGCAGGGGATATTCGTCAACTTTCTGAACGTCCAGAAAACCGGAAGGATGAAGATACCATTCGGAATAGCCCAGATCGGAAAGGCCTTCCGCAATGAGATAGTTGCCAGGCAGTTCATATTCAGGATGAGGGAATTCGAACAGATGGAAATGCAGTATTTCGTACAACCCGGAACCGAACTGGAATGGTTTGCCGTATGGAAGGAAGCCAGAATGAAATGGCACCAGGCCCTTGGATTCGGCACCGAAAATTACCGCTTTCACGACCATACAAAGCTCGCGCACTATGCTAACGCGGCAACTGATATCGAGTACAGGTTCCCGTTCGGATTCAAGGAGGTGGAGGGCATCCATTCCCGGACCGATTATGACCTGAGCCAGCACCAGCAATTCAGCGGCAAAAAAATCCAGTACTTCGACCCCGAAAGAGGTGAATCGTATGTACCATACGTGATCGAGACATCAATCGGTGTCGACAGGATGTTCCTCCAGGTTCTGTCGGCATCATACGCTGAGGAGATTCTTGCAAAAGAAGACGGATCCTCCGATACCCGCGTTGTGCTGAGGCTCCCGGCATGCCTGGCTCCGGTCAAACTTGCAGTTATGCCCCTCGTGAAAAAAGACGGACTTCCTGAAATAGCTGAAAAGATAGTTCAGGATCTCAGGTTTGAATTCAACTGCCAGTACGACGACAAGGATTCAATAGGAAGAAGATACCGCCGGCAGGATGCAATAGGAACACCATACTGCATTACTATTGACCACCAGACCATCGACGACGGATCGGTGACAATCAGGTATCGCGACTCAATGGAACAGGAAAGGGTGAAAATCGAAGCACTCCGCGATATCATTAAGGAAAAGGTAAGCATCGTCAGCATACTGAGAAAGATATGAAATGAAAAGAGTCCTGGTGATAAGCTATAACTGGCCTCCATCGGGCGGAATAGGCGTGCAGAGATGGCTCAAATTCTCGAAACACCTTCCTTCATACGGCTGGGAACCGGTTATTCTTACAGTCGACCCTGAATACGCCACATATCCTGCTACCGACATTTCCCTCCTCGGGGATATTCCTCCGGTTGAGGTCCATAAAACCAGGGCTGTCGACTGGTTCAGGCTTCTGTCGAAAGACAAATCAAAAATTCCGTCGGCGGGATTCGCGATGAATACAGGCAATTCGTTCAAAGACAAAGTATCGCGCTTCATCAGGGGAAACTTCTTCATACCCGATCCAAGAAGAGGCTGGAACGGATATGCCTTCAGAAAAGCCTGCGAAATAATTGAATCAGAAAAAATTGACAGGATAATAACCACCAGTCCGCCCCATTCCACCCAGCTGATAGGGTACAGACTCAGGAAGAAATACCGGGGGATACGCTGGATTGCAGATCTGCGTGACCCCTGGACTGATATCTACTATTACAAGAAATTCTACCCCACCCCGCTTTCACGGATGATCGACAGCTCATGGGAAAAAAAAGTGCTTCAAAAAGCTGATATAATTACAACTGTCGGAGGATCACTTAAAACTCTGCTGGGATCGAAAGCTGAAGGAATAGAGGAAAAGATCCATGTCGTGTCAAACGGGTACGACCTGGATGATTTCAGGGGTATGAACGCCGCTTTTCCGGAAGTTTTCACAATATCCTATATTGGTTCCCTTTCCGCGATCCAGCCGGTGGACGGTTTCCTTGATGCCCTCAGGATCGTTTCAGGAAAAAGCATTCAATACAACTTAAGCTTTACCGGCCCTGTGCCTCCCGATATCAGGGATACTCTCAGCAGCTGTGCCGGTGAAGCAAATATCAACTTCACACCATTCTCAAACCATCCGACGGCATTGAGAAACATGTTAGAAGCCAGTGCATTGCTTCTGATAATACCGGATCACAAGAGCTCCCGTAGCATAATTACAGGGAAAATGTTCGAGTATCTTGCCGCGGGCAAACCAGTCATATGCCTTGGCCCGCCCGATGGCGACGCGGCAGGAATACTGAATGAAACAGGGCATGGCAAAACCTTTGATTACAACGACGCGGCCGGGATTGCCGGATATATCGAAGAACTGGCGCTGAACAGGAATCCTTCCTACATGCCCCCCCCTGAGTCGTATTCACGGAATAATATTGCAAAAAAAGTTGCAGAACTTCTTGAAAAATGAGAATCGGTGTTGTAGTCGATAATGAGCTTAATGATGACAAGCGTGTTCTGAAGGAGATCCGTATCCTGCAGGAAGCCGGGCACCAGGCAGCGGTGCTTTGCTTCGGATTTGACAATAAGGAATACCCGGCGCCCGGAAACTTTGCCGTAAGCAGGATCAGGATCAGCAAACGACTGAAAAACATCCTTTTCTTCCTTCTTAACAGCATTCCCGCATACGAATGGATGTGGAGCAGAAAAATCAGTACTTTCATCTCTGTAAACCGCATCGAAGCGCTGCATGTACATGACCTTTACATGTCGAAGGCAGCTGCAGGAGGAATAAAGAAGGCGGGGAGGAGCATTCCTATTGTTCTTGATCTTCATGAGAACTACCCCTATGCAGTCAGATCATACAACTGGACAAAAGGATTCCTCAGGAACCTGATAGCCAGACCTCTTGCCTGGCAGCACAAGGAAAGGGAATATCTCGGCTATGCCTCCAAAATAATAGTGCTGAGCGAGGATTTCAGGAATACTCTTACTGAAAGGTATCCATCACTCGAAAAGGAAAGATTCGTCGTATTCCCCAATGTGCCTGACCTCTTGCAGACAGACTCCGTCTCAGAAACAGCACCGGGAATAGTACCGGACAGCAGCAGGCCGGTGGTGCTGTACTTCGGTGTGGTTGCTGAACGGCGTGGTATTTTCGATGTTCTTAATGTATTTGAAAAACTCGCGGGGGAAAACCATCCGTCGAGATTCCTGATAATCGGCCCGGTGGACAAAGCCGACAGGCAAAGGTTTTTTGAGATCATAAACTCTGAAAATCTCGACAACATAGTGTATTACATCCCCTGGATCGACCTGTCGGAATTGATGGTTTATCTCGATATTTCCGATATCTGCATAGCTCCGTTTCACAAGAATCCTCAGCATGAATCGGGAGTTGCAAACAAGGTTTTCGACTACATGCTCGGGAAAAAGCCCCTGATCGTTTCGGATTGCAAACCGCAGGCGGAAATTGTTGAAAAGTTCAAATGCGGGATAGTCTACAAAAACAATGAGGAACTGAAAGAGGCAATTGAAACATTGTCAGCCGATCCGGTACTCAGGAAAGAAATGGGGGAAAACGCCTATATGGCTGTGACCGGACATTTCAACCTGGAACTGGTAAAAAAAGAGCTTATCAGACTGTATGACGAACTTCAGACTGCCTTTCATAAAACCTGAACAAAAAAACCTATGGATAAGGTGAGACAAAAAAGATTTGAGAATACTCTCAGTTTTGTAAGAAAGCATCTTAAAACTGACGAAGTAATACTTGATCTTGGAAAAACTAATGAACTGTCTGATTTTCTCAGGCAGAACGGCTTTGTTAATCTGACCAATACAAGCGGTGAGGATCTGGATGTAGATTTTCAAATTGTTACAAAGTATCGGGCCATAACGGCATTCCAGATTTTCGAGCATATGTTTGCACCTTTCAACCTCTTGAATGCATCAGGAGGAAAGCTTATAGCGTCAGTGCCTTTAAGACTGTGGTTTGCAAAGGAATATTGGAATATAAATGACAGGCGGGACTGCCATTATCATGAGTTTTCGATCAGGCAGTTCAACCATCTGCTTGAAAGGACAGGATGGAAAATAAAAGACTATCAACTCTGGAAATCCCACGATAAATCGTGGGGCATAAGGCCTTTGCTCCGAAGATTCTACCCAAGGTATTATATCGTTTATGCCGAAAAACAGATATTACAAGCCGGCACATAAGACTGAAAGGATACTGCCGGTCAATTCCTTTTACAATACCTGGATCGGAAATTCATTTGTTTCACTTACTTTTAGGATTTGATAGCTGCCAATGTCGCTTATGTTGAATCCGATCAGACAAAGCATTAAAGGGTCTGTAATTTACGGACTGGGAAACATAGCCGTCAAGGTTGTGGGATTTCTCCTGATCCCTCTTTATACCGATCCCAGGTACTTTTCCGTGGAAGACTTCGGGATAATTGCCGTTCTCGACATCTCCGGCCTGATACTTATCTCCCTTATGGCTTCCGGACTCCCCCAAAGCCTGATGAGATGGTATTGGGACAAGGATTACTCATCCGACAGGAAGGGGATCTTCTTCATGTCGCTCTCCATCCAGATACTGATAAGTTTATTGTTCTGCACCTTGCTGATCCCTGCAAGCCGACCCCTGTCAAGGGCTGTCTTCGACACGGATATCATGTCGGATGCCATCAAACTGCTGGTGTTATCCTCGGCACTTCAGGCAATAAACAACCTTATAAACAGCCTGATGAGGGTGCAGGCAAGGGCGGCTCTTTTTTCAGCGTCAAACCTGCTGAAGCTGATAACCGTGCTCGGCCTTACAATATATTTTATCACGGTCAGGGGCATGGGAATAAAGGGTATCTATCTTGCCCAGGTTATCGGCAACCTGCTGTTCGTCGTTTTCCTGTCAGCTTATACAATACGGAACTGTAAACCCTTTTTTAACCGGGCCCTGATGGCTTCGATGAGCCGCTTTGGCTTCCCCCTGATGATGGCGAACCTGGCAACAGCAGTTCTGACTGCCGTCGACAGGTACGCTCTTAACTCAATGGCCCTGCTGAAATTTGTGGCTATTTATACCATGGCCTACAAAATAGCATCGGTGCTGAAACTGGTGATAGTCGATTCGATAAAGATGGCTCTCACTCCCATGGCCCTGAAAAAGATGAACACCACCGACAACCACCTGTTCTACAAAAAGTCGATGCTGTATTCATCATACGTTCTGATGCTGGGCATAATCACAATCTCCCTTTTTTCATACGAAATACTTAAGATAATAGCCAAATCGGCCAGTTTCTGGAGCGCCTGGATGGTGGTGCCCATCCTTGCCCTTTCTGTATTCTTTGTGAATATGAGGGAGACTACCAGCTACGGCCTGCTGATCAAAAGAAATTCAAAAGTGATCGGGATCAATGTAGTGATCGCGACAGTCCTCAACATTGTACTCAACATCCTGCTTATCCCGGTCTGGAATGTTTTCGGAACGGCTATTGCCACTCTTTTGACTCAGATTGTTTACTGGCAGCTGAACTACCATTTTTCCCAGAAGGAGTATTTTATCCCTTACGAACTCAGGAAAATTACAATGATGTTTGTAACAGGAACAATACTGTCGTTTGCAGGGCTGGTTCTTAACGAAATTAACCTTGTGCCGCGCCTTCTCCTGAAGCTACTGTGCATTGCCGTATTTCCATTAATCCTGTATCTTCTCAACTTCTATGAACAGGCTGAATTGCAGGCTTTAAAAGGACTTGTACGAAAATGGTCCGATATCCGGAAGCTGGGCGAGAATCTGCGGTCGCTCAGGGACACTGAGGAAGAAATTTAGAAGGCTGCCACGATCAGGCCTGCATAATACAGCTTAATTAGGTAATTTTGCCAGATATACCCATTGATTATGGAATTAAAAGAAAGGATCAAGCCGGCACTGCCGCATATCATTGCACTGGCGCTTTTCACCCTCCTGGCGTTCGTGTACTTCTACCCGGTACTCGAAGGAAAAGTGCTTCAGGCAAACGACACCACGGTATCAAACATCAACGCTAAGGAAATAAGGGATTACCGTGAAAAGAACAACAGGGAAGCTCTCTGGACAAACTCCATATTCAGCGGGATGCCTGCCTACCTGATATCCACCAAATACCCCGGCAACCTGTTAAAACATGCCGACAACGTTCTCAGAGTTTTCAAAATGCCTGTATCGGTCCTCTTTCTGTCAATGGCGGGATTCTACCTTCTGCTACTGATGTTCGGACTTAAGCAACGGCTTGCCATTGCAGGTGCAATTGCCTTTGCCTTTTCTTCTTTCTTCTTTCAGATACTTGCTGCCGGCCATAACACACAGGCTATCGCGCTGGCATACATGGCTCCTGTGATAGGGGGAGTCTGGTACGCCTACCGCCGCGATGCAATAAGGGGAGCCCTGATCACAGCTTTCTTCCTGACCCTTGAGCTTACCGCAAATCATCTTCAGATAAGCTACTACGCTGCCATGATCATCCTTGTGTTCATTATTACCGAATCCATCTGGTCATTGAAGGAAAAGAGCTTCCCGAAGTTTCTGAAGACATCACTTATTATGCTTGTTCCGCTTGCATTGGCTGTGGGTATCAACTTCGCCAACCTCAATACCGTGAGGGAGTATGGCAAATACTCGATCAGGGGCAAGTCGGAACTGCAGGCGGAACACAGTAATGTGTCGGCCGGACTCGACAGGGATTATATAGTTCACTGGAGCTACGGAGTTGATGAAACCATGAACCTTCTTATCCCCAATTACAAGGGCGGCTCATCAAAGCCTTTCGACAGGGATTCGGAAACGGTAAAGGCGCTCAGACAGAACAACGCGGCTGAGTACTCTAACCAGATGTTGAAGTACTGGGGAACACAACCCTTTACCGATGGCCCTCATTACATGGGTGCGATAGTGATTTTCCTGTTCGTCCTTGGACTGGTTGTAGTAAAAGGAAGGGAAAAATGGTGGCTTCTGTCAGCCACAGTGTTGTCGGTGATGCTGTCGTGGGGTAAGAATTTCATGCCCTTTACCAACCTTTTCATCGATTTCTTCCCCGGCTATAACAAATTCAGGGCCGTTTCCATGACTCTGGTAATGGCCCAGTTCTGCATCCCGCTTCTCGGCTTCCTGGCGTTGCGAAACTACATGAACGGCTTCCTGCCGAAGAAAACCCTGCTGAACGGACTTAAAACGGCTGCCGGGATAACAGGAGGGATAGTTCTTCTTGTGCTGATCTTCCCGGGAATTGCCGGTTCGTTCCTGAACCCAATGGAGAGCGGTTTACCCGACTGGCTTAAGGATGCACTTGTAAGCGATCGCAAGGGTTTGCTGAGAGCCGACAGCTTCAGATCTCTCCTTTTCATAGTGCTTGGCGCCGGAACTCTGTTCGCATTTATTGAGGGCAAGCTGAAAAAAGAATACGCTACCCTGCTACTGGGAGCTCTGATACTTTTCGATCTGTGGGGAGCAGGAAAAAGATACCTGGGAGCTGACCGCTTTGAAAGGCCTTCAGTGATCCAGAAATCATTCACCCCCGGAATTGCCGACAATGAAATACTTAAAGACCAGTCATACAAACGAGTGCTAAACCTTACAACCTCTGTATTCAATGATAACTCTCCCACCTCGTGGTTCCACAAATCGATAGGAGGTTATCACGGGGCCAAGCTTAAAAGATATCAGGAACTTATCGATTCAGCCATAAGCCGCGAACTGGGAATGTTCCAGACCGCCTTTCAGAATGCCGGACAGGTAAGGACCGTGGAAGAACTGAGCAGACACCTGATACCTGTTTTCAGCAACACGACAGCCCTGAACATGCTCAATACCAAATATGTAATTGTCGACCCCCAGTCGCCGCCGGTTATAAACCCGAATGCCCTCGGAAATGCATGGTTCGTGGCAAAAGCACATATGGCCGCCAATGCAAATGAGGAGCTTGCCGCCTTAAGAACTATCAATCCCGCTATTGAAACAGTAATTGACTCAAGGTTCAGTGAATATGTCAAAACAACTCAATACGATGTTTCGGAAAGCGACCGCATCGAACTGCTGTCATACCAGCCAAACGAACTGATATACAGGTATGAAACAGGAGGAGAAAGGCTTGCTGTCTTCTCAGATATTTATTATCCCGGAGGATGGCTTTGTTATGTCGACGGAAACGAAAGCGATCATTTCAGGGCAAACTACGTTCTAAGGGCAATGGTACTTCCCGGAGGCAGCCACGAGCTGAAATTCGTATTCGAACCCCCAAGCTATATCAACGGCAACAGGATATCGCTGGCAAGCTCGCTTATCCTGATCCTCCTTGTTGCAGGATACTTCGCTTCCGGATTCTTGAAAAAGAAAAAAAACGAGGGATGACAAAGGGCCTGACATGTCCGCTGTGCTCATCAGCCGGGCCTTCCCGCTATCTCACATGTACCGACTACCTGGTGAGCAGGGAAAGCTTCGATCTTTATAAATGCCCTCAATGCGGTTTTGTTTTTACCCATAACCCTCCCGCCGAAGAAGATTCAGGCCGGTATTACGACTCTCCGGAATACATATCCCACGACGACAAGGCCGGGGGCTTTGTTAACATGATATACCTTCAGGCAAGGAATTTAATGCTTGCCCGGAAGAAACGACTGGTTGAGAAGAACACAAGGATCAGCGGAGGAAGCATACTTGACATTGGATGCGGAACAGGATGGTTCGCCGGAACAATGAAGAAAGCCGGCTGGAAAGTCACAGGGATTGAGCCTAACGGGAAGGCCGGGGAATTTGCATCGGCCCATGCAGGCATCGATGTCCTGCATCCTTCAGCAATTTCCAAACTGCCCGGAGCTAACTTCGACTGCATTACAATGTGGCATGTCCTTGAACATTTTCACAATCCTGCAAATTATATAATTGAGATAAAAAGACTTTTGAAGCCGGGAGGCTTGTGCATTGCCGCCCTGCCTAACTGCAGCTCGCACGATGCCATGCATTACGGGAAAGATTGGGCTGCATGGGATGTACCCCGGCATCTGTGGCACTTCACACCCGCCACTTTCAGGCTCTTTGCTGAAAAGGAAGGATTTGTCATCCGGAGTATAGTTCCGCTTCCACTTGATGTTTTCTATATCTCAGCCCTGAGCGAAAAGAACCGGCGATCGCTGATACCATTTGCTAAAGGAATGATAAAGGCTTTGTTTTTTTCGCTTAAATCTTTATCCGACAAGGGAAAAAACAGCTCACTGATCTATTTTCTTGAAACAAAAAACTGACCGGGATTTCCTCACAATGCTAATAACGGTCGAGCCATCTGTACTTGCGGGCACTGTCACCAAACCTGACCGCAACCGTAAATTCGTGAGTACCGTAAGTGATACGCTGTATCTCCTGAAGTGTGAAGTCGAATGAATATCCTATGTGAAGATTCGTGTAGTTCAAGCCGAAACTAGCAATAAGGGCTTTTGTCGTCCTGTATGAAAGACCTGCCCAAATCCTCTGATCATATATATAGTTAAGACCAATGTCAGCCAGGGGCTTCAATTGTTCCGACATCATCAGGAGAGCGGAAGGAGACAGTTCCGTTTTACTGTTTACATAAAAGTAATATGATCCGAAAAGGTAGTAATGCCTGTCCATACTGAAATTCCGGTAGGCTTCATTGCCTATTTTGGCAGCCGCACCGAACATCTGCTGGGTTGAGAACCCGGCATTATACCTGGGATTGAGAAGATATATCCCGAAATCTGCATCGGTAACAAAGACACCTCTGCGAAGCTCATTGTTCAACCAGGGATCGCTTGGATCCTCAAAGACTATTTCCCTTTCATTTATTTTGAAATGATAAGCTGTCGCGGCAAGGCCCATCGAAAGCTGAGTGTTGCTCTTTATCCACATGTGGTAGGAGTATGATCCCTGGAAACCCGTTCGTTGAACGATTCCGTTCTTGTCGCTGAAAACATAACCTCCAATGCCTACCTTGCCGTCGCTCCCGGGCCTGTAGATTTTTCTCCGGGAAGTAGATCTGATATTGTAACTTTTCTTCAGAAATCTTCCCTGACCGCTGAATGAAAATGTCCTTGGAGCGCCGGAATAACCTATCCATTGCTCCCTGGCTGTAAGGTTAAAACTTATATAACCGTCGGAACCTGCCACGGCGGGATTTATAAGAAACTTGTTGTAAAGATACTGGCTGTACAACGGCAGCTGCTGTCCAGATACGACCGCAGTGCAGAATATCAATACCGAAAATAAAACCAGTTTCTTCAAATCAGTTTATGTTAATTATTTCACAATGGTAATGTTGCCGATGATGGGTTTCCTTCCGTTATGCAGATTAATTATGTAATGATAAGAGTCCATAGGCAGAATCGTGCCGTTACTCCTTCCGTCCCAGGGCATGGGATATCCCCTGCCCGACTTCCAGATGGTTTCACCCCACCTGTTGAATATAGTAACCTCCATTTCGGGATAGAGCTCCCTGAGTCCTATGTTCCAGACGTCATTAATATTGTCGCCGTTGGGTGATATTGCATTCGGAAGTTGCAGACACAGGTCATTCTCCGGTTCAATTCTAACGGACCTGCTTACACTGCACCCGTTTGCATCCGTAACGTTCAGGGTGTACACACCACTAACTGCATTGGTAATATCGGGCATCGTCGAATTATCCGACCAAAGGTAGGAATAAACTGAGCCTGTACCCCCGGTTACCGTGGTTTGTATCTGGCCGTTGGGCATATCGGTGCACTGCGGTTGGGTAACGACAAATGATATAGCAATGGAGTCGGGTTCAGTGAGCAGAATTGTGGTGTCGGCCGTACAACCGTTCGAATCGACCGTTATAACTTTGTAATAACCTGCCATAAGCCCGCCACGATTACTTCCAACCTCGCCATCAGACCACAGATAATCAACACTTCCCGCATTATTGACGACTTCAACGGATATTGAACCTGTTTTTCCACCTGCGCAATTAATATTATAACCTCCGGTAAGGCTCTCTGAAGTTGTAAGCGTGATCCCTAAAAGGCCCGGTTCCTCAAGATAAATCGTGTCGGTTACGCTGCACATCTTGCTGTCGATGATATTCAGAATATATCTTCCCGCCTTCAGACCTGAAATGATGCTGTTTGTTGATGTGAATCCGTCAGGACCCTCCCATGAATAGATATACGGAGGCGTTCCGCTGGTGGGATTTATCTGGATGGAACCGTCGTAACGGCCGTAACATGTGATATTGAACCCGTTATAATCCGACACAACAGGCTCGTATGTGAGCGGAGGAGGATCTTCGATCATGATGCCGGCGGATTTATCACAAGCGTTGGCGTCGGTAACCACGACATGATATTCACCCCGGGTTAAACCTGAAATATCCTTTGTTACTGCACCATTCGACCACAAATATGTATACGGTTCTATTCCTCCGGTGACTTCAAGTTCTATTGAGCCATTGTCGAAACCGGAATTCTGACAGGTTATATGGCTGGGTATCAGCTTAAGAACCAGTGCAGGAGGCTCAGTCAGTGTGATATCCGTTTCGGCAACACACCCGTTGAGATCGGTCACCAGAATGTGGTAGCTTCCTGCCGTAAGGCCGGGCTGATCCTGCTCGTTGTCCACTATCCCCGATCCGTCAGAGCTGGTCCAGACATAGCTGTAAGAACCCTCACTTCCCCCTGAAACACTAAGATCTGCACTGCCGGTGCCTCCGTTACAGTTGATATTGAAGGATCCATCGGCAGAGACGGATGAAGTGACGCTGAGCACCAGCGGTGCAGGCTCCTCAAGAGTAAATTCCGGTCTGGGAGTGAGTACGCATCCATTGATATCCGTAACCGTACACGTGTATGTGCCTGCCTTCAGCCCCGATATATCACGGGTAACTGCAGAAAATCCGTTGTCTCCCACCCATGAATAAGTATAATTGCCTGATCCTCCGGTGACCTGAATTTTAATATATCCATCGCTTGCCCCCTTGCATGAGATGTTGAATGCCATGTCGTTGCTGAGCGACACCTCGCTGGAGGCGAGAATCATCCCGGGAGGATCGGTCAGCGTTATGCTGTCAGTTTTCGTGCATCCCATGAAATCGGTGACCAGCACATAATACTTGCCTGCCGGAATGCTGTCGAGCCTGCTCTCATTGTTACTTATCGTGAGCGATCCTGATTCAGGATACCAGAAGTATGTGTAAGGGGCAGTCCCGCCGGTAGCCGAAGCTGTCACAAAGCCATCGCTGTACCCGTGGCATGAAACATTCGACTCCCCATAGTCGCTGACATTCAGGCTGACTTGTATTGGAGCCGGTTCATTCAGCACTGCCTGCCTTATTGTTTCACAGCCGTTTATATCCCTGACCAGAAGAGTGTAAGTCCCGGCTCTAAGGTTTTCACAGATCCTGAATGTCGTTGGGATACCCGTATCATAATTACCGGAGAAAACGCCGGTGTAAAGGGTATCTGTCCCATTCCGGACAAACCAGTATTCATATGGGAAAGTGATCCCGTCCCTTACATAAATCCTTGCCACTCCGTTACTTCCACCGGGACAGGAAACATGGATATTAGGAAGAACAGGAATCGGGATGATCCTTGGAGTGGCGCTCAGATTGGCGATGTTGATGGAAGAATCGCCCTCGCAGCCAAGGTTATCAGTTACATTCAGCCAGTAGTATCCTGCATAGAGATTGGTGATAACAAGTGAGTCTTTCATGGTGTAACCGACAGGTCCTCCCCAGTTTATCGAATAAGGACCGGCACCTCTGGAGATTCTTGCCATAAGGGTTGCACGGCCACCACTGGTTTCGCAGGTGAAAGGCTCAAGGATATCGATACCCCTGACCGGCCTGGGATGAAGCTGAACTTCCTGAACGCCTGCTTTTCCGGCCGGACAGTTAAGTCCTTCAACTTTAGGAGTTATGCTGATAAATATCGACTGAACCGTATCATTTGTATTACTGTACTTTAACGACAGAACATCTCCCGGGATCATTCCGGTGCCGGAACCGGGATCTCCTGCCACAACTCCCGACGGAACAGCTATGTCATAATCAAACCTTATCTCACCGGAAGTCATCACGGTGGGTGATTCGAGCCGTATGGCCGTACGTTCGCCATAACAGATGGCAGGACTTACATTGACAGGCACTGCCCGCGGGGTGGGGTTGACCCATATATCTGCACTATAGGGTGATCCTGAACACCTTAGGGCTCCAGACTGTGTTACAATATAGGGCAATACAGTATAGGTGACCTTTTGCGGCCGGTCGCTGATATTGTCAATCAATTCCAGTATCTTTTCGCCTGACAGATACCCAATCCTACCGGCTTGTGTGTTGGATATGTTAACACTATCCGGAAATTCGGCCGCGACAGTGTAATCGAATCGCAGCGGTAAAGTTGCCTGGCTTATGCTGCGTATTTCAGTATTTGTTATGGTACTGTCACAGATTATGTTATCCTCTGTCACTAAATACACGGTTGGTGTCGGCTCCACCCAGATATCAATATCATAGGCAGATCCTGTGCATCGTACAGTTCCAGACTGTGTTACAGTATAAGGTACTACCGTATAGGTAAGCTTCTGTGCCCGGTTACTGAGATTATCGATACGTTCCATTATTTTCCCGCCTGACAGATATCCTGTTCTTCCGTCTTGTGTATTAATAATATTTACACTATCCGGAAAGGCTGTGTATACCGAATAAGCAAACTGCACCGGCAGCGTCGGATTGGAAATGCTCCTCATCTCTATTTGAGTCACATCATTATCGCAGATAGTATCCTGCACAGGTATAAAATACATTGTCGGTACAGGCTCAACCCATACTTCCATGGTTGTTTTTATACCGGTACACCTGACATCACTTAATTCATCAACAGTATATGGAGTAAAGTTAATAATAATTCGCTGTGCCTTGTTGCTCAAATTATTAAAAGTTTCAATAATAAAAGCTCCGTTTGGAAGAGATGAGCCGGAACCTGATGTTGTTATCTGAAGGCTGTCAGGTTCATCAACGTCTATATGGTAATCAAATCTCACCGGGAAAATCGGCTGAGTAGGAGATTCAACCTTAATATTGGTGGACTGCCCACTGCAAATTGTGTCCCGCGAAGGGACCAGTGTAAGCCGGGGGACAGGCTCAATCCAGATTGTCTGGATCTTCGTTGTTGTATTGTTACAGTTATCCTTTAATGTCCAGGTCCTCTTTATAAACCCGGCCTGGTCACAATCAACAAGTCCGGAATCATCATCAGTATATGTAGCTTCTAATCCGGTAGAGCAATTATCTGTTTCATCATAGACATCACCTGTTACAGAAGGTGAAATATCGTAGCTGCAATCAGTAGTGCGACAAATAATTATGTCGGCCGGGACTGTGAATTCAGGCGGAGTCTGTTCACTGCCCGTGTTCGAATATCTCTGTCCCGTTAGTTCATTGCCACACTTATCTCTTACCGTGAAAGTATAAGTAACAGTCCAGCCACAGTCAGTACCTGTAACCTCGGTATCAGCCAAAGTAGCTGTAACAGCACCGCCGCAGTTGTCAGTGTAGCCCGACACGGCAGAAGCAGCATCGAAAGGAGCACTTATAGTGGCATTAGCCTTGCAGGAATTGATCCCGGTCAACCCGGTATAAGCGGTACCGGTCAGTGATGGAGGGGTCTGGTCCTTACCGGTGTTCGAATATGTCTGACCCGGGAGTTCATTGCCGCAGGCATCTCTTACTGTGAAGGTATAAGTAACAGTCCAGCCACAGTCATCGCCTGTAACAGAAGTGCCTGTAAGTTCAGCGGTAACAGCACCGCCGCAGTTGTCAGTGTAGCCCGACACGGCAGAAGCAGCATCGAAAGGAGCACTTGTAGTGGCATTAGCCTTGCAGGAATTGACCCCGGTTAACCCGGTATAAGCGCTACCGGTCAGTGATGGAGGGGTCTGGTTACTGCCCGAATGCTTAATAGTCTGACCCGGGAGTTCATTGCCGCAGACATCTTTTACCGTGAAGGTATATGTAACAGTCCAGCCGCAGTTATTGCCTGTAACGGCAGTGCCTGTAAGTACAGCAGTAACCTCGCATCCGCAGTTGTCAGTGTAGCCGGCAGCAGCAGCCACAGGATCAAAAGCAGGTGTACCGGCAGGCAGAGTAACAGCATTAACATAACAGGCATTGATATTGCTGGTTCCATCCGGAGCAGTTCCTGAAGGAGCAGTCCGGTCAACCGTCACGGTTGCTGAACTACTGATAATCGTCCCACAACCTTCACCGGCAGCGCTTATCCTCACCCTGTAATAACGTGTTGCCGTTAGTACAGGTGTCGTATATGATACAGTTGCCGATCCGTTACCTTCTACAGCATTGGCCCAGGCATCGGAAACTCCATTATCATCAGATTCCTCCCACTGATAGGTCAGAGAGGGAATACCCCCGGTGGCTGTAACACTCATTGTATGTGTTTCTCCCGAACATATCAGATCTCCTGAAGGCTGTGTCATTATTGCCGGATCCGGTACCACCGTTACAACAGCTTTATCCGTGAGCTCTGCGGAGCAGAGATTAGATAAACGTGTTGCTAAAACATTATATGTCGTTGATGTTGTTAAAGGCGATGAAAACAGTACAATATTCTTGCCTGTTCCAATAACCGGGGCTCCTGCAGGGCTATCATCACCATCATTTCGCAATTGATAGGATACCCCCTTTTCAGAATCAGACAGAATTACTGATGCAGTACCTCCTTCACATATGGATGGATCCGAAACAGTCATATCTGTCCGGAGCTTTGAAACAAATAAAATAAGGTTATCTATATCCGAACATCCATCGGAATCTAATCCAATAACCCGATATGGTATGGTTTCCGACGGTGAAGCCGTTGGATGCTCAACTCTGGTATTACTCAATCCTGAAGAGGGAGTCCACAAAAATGATACGGCTGATACTGAACTGCCTCCAATAACTGCAGATTCTCCATAGCAAATAGATTTATCAGGACCTGCATCAACTTGTAATGCCCCGGAACAATGTGCAGAATAAATGCAAATATCAAAAAAGCCATCTAACCCTCCCCAACCCCAAAATCTGATAAATATAGTATCGCCTGCATTGTAATCCGTGCCTCTTGTAAAAGTCACCGGTTCAGGGAAGTTTGAATATCCGGGGGGATCAGCATCATCATCACAATACATATATGTTAAAGAAGAACAGGTCCCTTTATAGATAGCAAAAGAACCATCTTCGATGCCTCCTTCTGCTACGTAGTTTGAAATCCTTGAAACTTTTGCTGTAAAGTCTGGCACATCTGGAGCAATTACTTTAAACCATACATCATGAGCGCCATCAGAAAAATTACAGCCGGGATCACCAGGATATACAGACCGGGTTGCATCCAGATTATTAAAAATATTTGTTTTACATGTTCGGGTTACAGGCAAAGTAATTGCACCGCAAGGTTCATCATTAGCTAAATCGCAAGCTATTCTTATATTCCATCCGGGCCGGTTTAGACTACTATTCGAAACAAACCTGAAGCTAAGGATCCGACCGGAAGATTTGATACTACCTGGTGTTGATGATATATTTGTGTATTGTGCAATTTTTGATCCATCACTGTCAAACACGAACAGAGTATCTTGTGCCCTGATCCATAAAGATTTAAAGATTGCTTTTATATGTCCTTCGGCATATGGGGAAATAAATGCAATAGTGTAATCCTGATTATTCCCATAATTCCCACCAGGTCCACTGCTATCATAGAAATTTGCAAAGCATGTTTCCTTAATCTGTCCATTTGTTGAAGCATCAAGTAAGATGGTTTCCTGAGAGGAAAGATCAGTCCTTCCTATAAACATTACAAACCCGGCAGCAAACAATAATCTAACAAACCGGATTACTGACAGTTTTAATGTTATTGGAACAATTTTATTTATGTTATCTAAACCTCTATATACCAAGCCCTTAGGATAATATTAAATAATAAAATGATTTTCCCGGTATCTCTCTTCATATATTGAAAGCCGGTACTCATTTTTGTTTTTGCTCAATTCCACCCAATTCAGTAATATAAAAACGGAATATTCGCCTGTTTGTTATTAACATCTTATGAACAATCGCGTTTGTCAGTAGTTTTTAAAACAGTAGAAAATTCTGTTGTTTCAGAATTCAATTCCCGGCTATAAAAAGTGTGGAAAAACAAGACGCAGCTCTGTGCTTTTTACCTGCTTCCCAGAAATGTATCCGTATGGAGTGAAGAAGTCAGGAAAACATTGTATCTGGACTTTCTAAAAAAGCCGGATTGATTTTCTCAATCCGGCTTTAGAGTTTTTTTAGAGTTCTGCTCCC
This sequence comes from Bacteroidales bacterium, assembly GCA_034679225.1. GTDB lineage: Bacteria > Bacteroidota > Bacteroidia > Bacteroidales > VadinHA17 > LD21. Next base: position 47,566 of record JAXDBC010000074.1, read on the forward strand.
GGTTCCTTATGGCTTAAATTATCAGCATTGCATCACCATAGGTCCCGAACCTGTATTTCTCCCTGACCGCCAATTTGTAGGCATCGAAAGCCAGGTCGTAGCCGGTAAAGGCGGCTACCATCATCAGCAGTGTGGAGTAGGGCAGCTGGAAATTGCTGATCATCATATCCGGAACCTTGAATTCATAAGGCGGGAAAATAAACTTGTTAGTCCATCCGTCAAAAGGCTTCAGATACCCCGTGGTGGATACCGAGCTTTCGAGAGTCCTGACCACCGTGGTGCCGACTGCACATACTTTATTCTTGTTGTCCTTTGCCTTGTTCACCATTTCGGCAGCCTCTTCGCTGATCCTTATTCGTTCAGAATCAACCTTGTGCTTTGTCAGATCCTCAACATCAACACTGCGGAAAATCCCAAGCCCAACATGAAGGGTGATCTCGGCAAACTCAACACCGATTATTTCAAGTTTCTTCAACAGCTCCCGGCTGAAATGAAGCCCGGCCGTCGGAGCCGCAACAGCTCCCTCATGCTTGGCGAAAATGGTCTGATAACGCTCACTATCCTCCGGTTCAACCCGTCTGTTAATGAATTTCGGAAGAGGCGTTTCTCCAAGACTGTACAAGGTCTGCTTGAATTCCTCATAGCTGCCGTCAAACAAAAACCTCAGCGTTCTTCCCCTCGAAGTGGTATTGTCAATCACTTCTGCCACAAGCATATCATCCTCTCCAAAGTATAACTTGTTACCAATCCTGATCTTTCTCGCAGGATCAACCAGAACATCCCATAGCCTCTGCTCCCTGTTAAGCTCCCTTAACAGAAAGACTTCTATCTCAGCCCCCGTCTTTTCCTTGTTACCGTACAACCTGGCCGGAAAAACCTTTGTATTGTTAAATACCAAAACATCATGCTCAGAAAAATACTCTGTGATCTCCTTGAAAATCCTGTGCTCATAAGTCCCCGTTTTCCTGTTTACAACCAACAACCTAGATTCATCCCTGTTTTCTGCCGGATAAAGGGCAATAAGTTCCTGCGGCAAGTTGTACCTGAATTGTGATAGTTTCATTTTTTCAATAAATGATATTTGTTTTTATGAAATCCTTTATACGGATGATTTTCCAATATGTTTCATTTTTGAGATAAAATCTTCAAATTTTTCAAGAGAAAATGCATCCTTCAGCCTATAAGGGCCAATTGAGGTTCTTACAAGAGCCGACAGACAGGCTCCGCTTCCCAGGGCTTTGCCCAGATCACTTGCAAATGACCTGACATAGGTTCCCTTGCTGCAAACAATCCTGACCGTGATATCAGGAATGTCGGAGGATATTAGTTCAAGCTCCCTGAAATGGACCGTTACCGCTGTCATTTCCTTTTCAATGCCCTTTCTCGCATATTCATAAGCCCGCTTCCCTTCAAGCAGCTTTGCCGAATGAACAGGAGGTACCTGCTTCTGCTCCCCAAGGAAACCTTTCAGCACCCTGATGATAAATTCCTCTGTTATATGTTCAACCGGAAAGCGACCGTCAACCTCCGTCTCACGATCGTATGAAGGGGTTGTCTCACCCAGACGAATGGTCGCGATATATTCCTTGTCGAGATCCCTGAATTCCTCTATTCTTTTTGTTGCCCTGCCTGTACAGATAATAAGCAGACCGCTTGCAAGAGGATCGAGTGTGCCGGCATGACCGACCTTGATCTTCTTAATGCCTAAAGCGCTCCTGATCATTATCCTGACCTTGTTAACAAGGTCAAAAGAGGTCCAGTAAAGGGGCTTGTCAAACAAGAGAACCTGCCCGGCCTCAAAATCAATGCTTTCCAGCTTCGACATCTACAGGAACAGAATAGTCAGCAATCCAACCAGAAGACAATAAGCTGCAAACCAGATCATCCTGCTTTTTCTAACTATGTTTATCATCCATTTGCAGGCGGCGTATCCTGAAATGAAAGCAGTAAGGGTGCCGGCAATGAGAACTGCAGGGCTAAGGCTTTCGGTCATCTTGTCGGTGCTTGATACTACCTCAAGGAAATTGGCTCCCAGGATAGGAATGAGAACCATCAGAAACGAAAACCTTGCAAGTTCATCCTTGCGGTTGCCCAGCATCATACCGGTCGCGATGGTTGCGCCCGACCTTGATATACCGGGTATTGCGGCAAAGGCCTGTGCCAATCCAATGATAAAAGCATCGCGGTAAGTTATGCTTCGCCCCTTCCCTGAAGCAAAATGCCCAATTGTAAGAAGCAGTGATGTGACCAGCAACATCAGGCCGATCAGCAACATGTTCCCGCTGTACAAGCCTTCCACTTCCTCTTTCAGGAAAAACCCGACAAGGGCCAGAGGAATCATCGAAACGAATATCCTGAGAACATATCCGGTCTCTTCATTCATCCTGAACTTAAACACTCCTCTTATCAGATCCGCCAATTCCTTCCGGAATACAACTATGGTACTCAGAACGGTTGCTCCGTGAACAGCTATGGTAAAGTAGAAATTCTTACCCTTGTCAAGCTCAAACAAGGCTTTCCCAATCTCCAGATGCCCGGAACTGCTTACGGGCAGAAATTCTGTAAGTCCCTGAATAAGGCCAAGGACAATGGCTTCAAATAAGTTCATCCGGGACTATTCAGTTTTCTTATCAGATGACTTCGGTTTCTTCATTATTGCCCATATCTCAAAAATGAATCCGATAAGGACTACAATGGGAGCAAGGGTAATTCTTCTGAAACTGAATATTTTGTCGCTGAACTCATTCGGATCTTCCGATTTCCCCCCGAGCATAAGCAGAAATCCTGCCACTATTATTGCAAAACCAATACCAAGAAGCTTGTAGTTCTCAGGTCCCAGGGCAAAATTCAGCTTTTCCCTGTTTTCGTTTTTTAATGCCATAACTCAATTATATAGTTTATCTTCAGACATATCCAGGTAGCGGTTAACTGAAAAGTATGTCGAAACAATGTTGATCAGGATACCTGCCAGAACGAGAAAAACGCTCAGAACGATCAGGAGCTTTGCGCTCTCGAATGAAAAAAGCATAAGGAACTCCTTCTCTATCAGGTAAAGCAGCGCTATCAGGAGCAACATTGCTATCAGTGAGGCAAGAACACCATGATAGACACTCCGTACAAGGAAAGGTTTTCGTATAAACGACCTTGTTGCCCCTACAAGCTGCATGGTTCTTATCAGGAAACGTTTTGAATAAATAGCCAGCCTGATGGTGTTGTTTATGATTGTTACCGCGATAAGAAAAAGGAATGAGCTGATGATCAGCAGAAAGATACTTATCTTCCTGACATTCTCATTTATAAGGTAGAGAAGAGAATCTTCATACCAAACCTCCTTCACAAAGGGATATTCAAGAATGTACCTTTCAAACTTGCCCACGCTGTCGCGGTTTGTATAGCCTGCAAACAGGTAAACATCAATGGAAGGCGGCAGCGGATTGTCACCAAGGAAACTGATGAAATCCTCACCCATCTCTTCCTTCATTTTCACGGCTGCATCGTCGCGCGAAACATATTCAGTAGATTTCACATAGGGTTTTGCATCCAGATCCTTCTGAAGCATTCTTATGTCAGCTTCCCTTGCATCCTCATCCAGTATGACCGAAAAGGAAAGGCTTTCCCTGAAATAATCCGACAGTTCCTTTGCATTTATGAGCACCAGACCCAGTATCCCCAAAAGAAAAAGCACCAGCGACACGCTGATCACCAGCGTCAGATAAGACCCTCCCAGGCGGGCTTTTGAAAATCCTGATTCCTTGCTACTCATTTCCGACCGGCCGCCTGTTTATTCCACGATGGTGATCCAGCCGAATTCATCCTCAGCATCACCGTACTGAATGTTTACCAGCTTGTTGTAAAGCTTCATGGTAACCGGTCCGGGCTTGCCGTCCCTGCAGTATTCATAAACCTTGTTTTTGTCAGGATCGACAATCTTCGCGATGGGACTAATAACTGCTGCAGTGCCGCATGCGCCTGCTTCGGAGAACTCCGCCAGTTCCTCAACGGGAACCCTTCTGCGCTCTGTTTTTATTCCGAGCGAAGCAGCTACCTCTAAAAGGCTCATGTTGGTTATCGATCGTAGTATCGATTCCGATTTCGGCGTTACGTATGTGTTGTCCTTTATTCCAAAGAAGTTTGCCGGACCGCATTCATCAATGTACTTTTTCCTCTTTGCATCCAGAAAGATGGTGCTGGCAAAACCTCCGTGCTTTGCTTCCATTCCGGCTCTCAGGCTTGCAGCATAATTACCCCCTACTTTAAAAATGCCGGTTCCCTTGGGAGCCGCCCTGTCGTAATTCCTGCATATCAGCATGTTTACGGGTTTGATGCCTCCCTTGAAATAGGGACCTACCGGTGTTACAAATACAATGAATGTATATTCAGAAGCCGGCTTAACGCCAACCTCGGCACCGCTTCCATAAAGCAGGGGCCTGATGTAAAGGGATGCCCCTGAACCATAAGGGGGGATAAAACGCCTGTTAAGCTGAACAACCTTCATTATCGCTTCCCTGAACTTATCAAAAGGAAACTCTGCCATCATAATACCTCCGGCAGAAAAGGCAAACCTTCTCGCGTTCTCTTCCCACCTGAACAATCTTATTTTTCCGTCCTTGCCCATATAGGCCTTCATTCCCTCAAAAGCTTCCTGCCCGTAATGAAGGGCCGTGGCAGCAATGTGAATGTCAATATGTTCCGATTCGGAAACTTCAAGTTCACCCCATTTCCCGTCCCTGTAAAAGCAACGGATATTGTAATCGGTCTTCATGTAGCCGAAAGGCAGATTTTTCCAGTCGAGATTCTCCATATCAATCCTTTTTTAAATTCCAGGTAAAATTACACTATTATAACCAATTTGCACATGATTTCCATCCTTTAATATACCTTCCCCCTGAGCCTGACGAGCTGCTCTTCGATCGACACGCTCCTCAGCAGCCGCCCTGTGCCGGTCAGAAAGTCGTGTTCGTAAATAAACTTCTCCTGTGCATCAATCCACTCACCAGGTTCTGTTTTTACTCCGTGCTCGTTCCTCTCCCTGAGTTCCTTCCAGCTTAACTTGACAAAGTCAACCCTTCCCAGGTAATCGTACCTTGCATCATGCAGGATCTTGTCTGAATCCGTTTCATACCTGTTTTCGAATGAGTTGATAATGATCTCCCTGGCCCGATTTACAAAATGCTCGTCAAATCCGAAACCCTGAATGGTCTCTTCCATTATCCTGCACGATGCGGGTGCAGGATTTTCATACTCCCTGAAATACCCTGAAAGCAGGAAGACAGAAGCCAGCTTAAGGGGAACATAGTCCTCGGGCTGCATTTCTTCGGCAATGGCGAGCAACTCGGCCTGCGTTGCTACCCCCATGGCATACTGAGCGTTATGAAAATAAAGGTTTGGATGGGCCTCCTCAAGGTAAATCTTACCCGCTTTCTCTTCAAGATCCTGAAGCTTCATTAGCTGCAGCATGAACCTGAACTTTTGATTGGGCATCCCGTTCTCTTCCCTGAGCTCCGGTAATATCCCCTTTACATAATACATGTCAAGCTCTCCCTTGTACTTCACGGGCATCTTCCCCCTGTATTCACATTCAAAGAAATCCTTTACAAATTCCCATGTCGTACCCGAAATGTTAATCTTACCCCCCACTCCCGATGACTCCATCCGGCTTGCAATATTGACAGTATCACCCCATATATCATACGAAAGCTTTTTCTGACCCACCACTCCCGCGATTACAGTACCCGTGTGAATGCCTATTCTTATATCCCAATACTTAATACCTCTGCTCATCGATTCTTCCTTGAGCTTCTTCATATAATCCTGCATCTCAAGAGCCGCCATCACCACTTCAACCGGATTGGTCCTGTTCTTTTCAGGTATGCCGCCGGCACACATATAGGCATCCCCGATTGTCTTTATCTTTTCAATGCGGTATTTTTCGACCACCGAATCAAAATGAAAAAAGAACTTGTCGAGCTCGTCAATCAATACCTCCGGGTTCATCTCTTCAGCAATCTGCGTAAAGCCCTGAATATCTGAAAATAACACTGTAACAAAATTGTACCTCGTCTTGGAAACCTTCCCTCCGGCCATCAGTTCTCCTGCTGTATCCTTTGGAAGCACATTGGCCAGAAGAGCCTCAGTTTTTTCATTTATCTTTTTAATATCCTCGTTCTTTTTTGATATTATCTTCTCCAGATCCTCCTGCTTTTTCCTGAACTTTCTTTCAAGAAGACGGTAGAAAATGTATTGCATTAAAAGAAGAATTACTACCCCGGCTATCAGCACAGGAATACTGAGCCTTATGCCGGCGGAATCATCCGAAGCGGCAAAAGCAGGAACTGAAAGCAATGCTGTAACAGTCATCATGCAGAATGACAGGCTCAACTTCTTCATTAACAGCATTTACCTTTTGGCCTATTAAAACGTTTTCAAATTTATGATTTAACTTTATTAACGCCAAACTTTAGATGCCATTGTGATATTCAGGAACTTTCGGCACTTTTATTAAATTAGCCCTAAAAATTACAGCCGGATGGAGATTGTATTTGCATCGAACAACCTGAATAAAATCAGGGAAATAAATAATGCCCTTGGAAATAGCTTTAAGCTGTTAAGCCTCAAGGATATCGACATGGATGAAGATATCCCTGAGAACGAAGCAACTCTCGAAGGCAATGCCCTGATTAAGGCCAGGTTCATTCACAATGCCACTGGGATGAATGTCTTTGCCGATGATACAGGCCTCGAAACCGAGGCTCTGAATGGAGATCCGGGAGTGCATTCAGCCCGCTTTGCCGGGGAAAACAAGGATTCCGAAGCCAATATCGACAAGCTCCTTGCCCTGCTCGAAAAGAAAACCAGCCGCAAAGCCAGATTCAGAACAGTAATTGCACTCATCCTCGATGGAAAAGAGCATCTTTTCGAAGGAACGGTGGCAGGAGAAATAATCACCGAAAGAAGAGGCAAAATGGGATTCGGGTATGATCCCGTGTTCCTGCCTGAAGGAAGAAAGCTGACCTTTGCTGAAATGGACCTTGATGAAAAGAACAAAATTTCACACAGGGCCAGGGCCTTTGCCGGCCTGAAAGCATTCCTTTCCGAATATGCTTCAGAGAAAAAAATCGACTCCATATTATAATAAATGAATGATGAAACCCACATGTGTCAAATGAAAGCGGCTCGCGGCGTGCGGTCTGCACCTTGAGTTGCCCTGTGCCCTGTGCCCTGTGCCCTGAGCCCTGTGCCCTGTGCCCTGTGCCCTGTGCCCTGAGCCCTGTGCCTTACGTCTGTGTTACACATTATTAAAATAAAAGTTATATTAAGATGAGGAACCTGTTGTCAATAACAGTAGCGGTTTTCATCCTGTTCAGGCTGAACGGCCAGGCACCCCCCGGTACCTGGACCGACCGGCTGAGCTACAACTCTGCTACAGGCATTGCAGGCAATTCAGATATTATTTATGCATCAACCGGAACTTCAATAATGGTTCATGAAGCCGGTATGAATGAACTCAGGAAACTGTCACCCGTAAGCGGCCTTTCCGAAACGGGAATTGCTGCCATTGAATGGTCAGAGGAAAACAAGACTCTCGTGATTGCATATAACAGCCTGAACCTTGACCTTGTAAAAGGAAATAAAATTGAAAATATACCCGACATCAGGAACCACTTCCCCGGTATCAGGAAAAAAATCAACAGAATCAGGACAAACGAACAATTTGCCTGCCTGGCTTCCGGATATGGCATCATAGTTGCCGATATCTCCAGGAAAGAGATCCGCGATACATGGAAACCCGGTCAGGACGAGGGCGACAATGAGGTCTTCGATCTTGCCTTCGGCAATGGTTCTGTTTACGCCGCAACATCCAATGGTTTGTGGCAGGCTGATATTCAAAACCAGGGACTGGCATACCCGGGTAACTGGCGGAGAGTAACCGGAATGCCTGAGTCAACCTGCAACCTGCTTGTCTTTTCTGACGGAACTCTTTACTGCAACTTCCCGGGTGAAGCAGCCGGTGACATTGTATATGCAGTAAACGAAGGAGCTTCCGTTTTTTCCCAATCGCCCGGAACAACCAACAGATCAATGGATACTGCTCCCGGGGGATTTACCATTTCTTCATCCCGCTCACTCAGATACTATAATTCCCGGGGATTGCTTATCAGGGAAATAGATTCCTACGGCTGGGGGCAGCCAGACATCTTCCAGGCAATGATCTCAGGATCTGACATATGGATAGCCGACAGGGCACTTGGCATAATACATGGAAAAAACATGGCTGATTTTGCCAGACTGCCGGTTTCCGGACCTGCCTCAAACAAAGTGGCAATGATTGCCTCAGAGGGAGGCAAAACAATTATATGCCCGGGAGGGATATCCGGTTCATATGCGGGCCTGAAGATTCCTTTTAATGTTTCAGTCCATGACGGGCAGAAATTTGAAATCATTTCATCCGATATCCATACTGATGCAATGAGAGCAGTAAGCGATCCCTCAGATCCTTCGGTATTTTTCGTATCATCCTGGGGAGGAGGCTTGTTCCGCTATAAAAACAACAGAGCCGATAAGATATACGACGCTTCAAATTCCCCTCTTCAGGAATCAGGAGCACCGGGAGAAACAAGGGTGCTTGGTCTTGCTTTTGACAGATCAGGAAACCTGTGGGTGACACAAGCTGATGTCAGGGAAAAAATCAAAATACTGAAGCCCGACGGTAACTGGATCAGCTATCCCCGGATTATTGACTCCCCCCTTGCAGGCGATCTGATATCAACTTCAAAAGGCCAGATCTGGATCATCCTTCCCGGAGGCTATGGATTATTCATTATCGACGACAACGGAACACCTGATATTTACACCGACGACCTCACCAGGAGGCTGACAATAAGCGACAGCGACAACAGGATATTCGGTTCCGCCTTCGCCCTTGCCGAGGATCTCGATGGAAACATCTGGGTCGGCACTGACCAGGGTCCGGTAATCTATCACAATCCTGAGCGGATTTTTGACAGCGATGTAAGGGGAAGCAGGATCAGGGTGCCGAGAAACGACGGATCGGGACTGGCCGACTACATGCTCGGTAAAGAAACAATAACCTCAATATCGGTTGACGGTGCGAACAGGAAGTGGCTTGGAACCTCAAACTCCGGAGCCTATCTCCTTTCAGCCGACGGCACTCAGGTCCTGAAGAATTACAATGCCTTCAACAGTCCTCTTTTCTCCGACTCAATAGCTTCCATTGCCATTGACCAGGTTTCCGGCGAGGTATGGCTCGGCACCTCCGAAGGGACTCTTTCAATAAGGGAAACTGCAACTTCGGGAAAAGCTTCATTCAGCAAGGTCTATTCATTCCCGAATCCTGTCAGGGAGGACTTCACAGGCAATGTAACCATTACCGGACTGATGAGGGATACAGAGATTAAGATAACCGATATCAGCGGAAACCTGGTTTACGAGACGATCTCCGAAGGAGGACAGGCATCGTGGGACTTGACCACCTATAACGGCAGGAGGGTACGATCGGGGGTTTATCTTGTATTTTGTGCCGCGGGCGACGGTTCCGAATCGTGCATCACAAGGATACTTGTAATATCAAGATGATCAGTCCTTTATAAGGCTCCTGATCCTCTCTGTCTGAAGCTTCTTGTTTACCTCCCTGAGTCGCCTTGCAGTCTGTGTAAAATACTGGTGCCCCGAAATAAATTTCACCTGAAGCTTGTTCCATTCATTCAGATCCTTCATCTTGTTCTGTGCCTTAAGCTCCTCGAAAAGGCTGTTTGACACCGGTATGAAATCGCTTCTCCCGAGATAGTCCAGATCCGAGTCACATATTATTTCCTCCAGAAGATTCGAAGGCCTGGGCGGCAGCTTGGTTGCCATAATAATGGAACATATCCTGTCTATCTGTTCAGCTGTATAACCGTAATCAGGAAGTACCTTCCTTGCGTACTCCGTTCCGTGAAATTCATGGTCATCGAACGAAACGGTTATACCGGTGTCGTGAAACAGGGCAGCCGTCTTGAGAAGAAGTATCTCCTCATCGGAGCATCCTTCTGCCCAGCCTATCAGCTCGACCTCTGTCACCACATCAACCGTGTGCTTGACATTGTGATAAAACACAAAGTCAGGAAGCTCTTTTTCAAGTTTGTCGAGGACCATCTCCTGAAGGTCGGTGAACTGGATCAGTCCGAACTTGATCCTGAACGAGTCGTTGGGATAGATCCCCCTGCCTTCGGCCGAGAATTCGGGCTTCAATCCCCTTACCCTGTAAACCAGAAGATCATCCTTGTATTTAACAGGAAGCCTGCCATAATACTCAGTGTCAAAAAACTCCTTCACCAGTTCATAGGTCATAACGGATATCAGTATCGAGCCGTTTCCCGAAAGTGAACCCAGTCTGCTTGCATTGTGAACCGTGTCACCCTTTATGTCGTAGCTGATCTTTTTCCGGCCCGATACAGTGGCCGTGACCGGTCCGGTATGGATACCTATCTTAAGGTCCCACATCCTTTGTTCCCCTCCCCTCTTTTCCGTCTCATATCTATCGAGCACATTCCGCATCTCCATTGCGGCCATTACAACTTCCACGGGGTTTGTTATATTTTTCACAGGAATGCCCCCTGCGCACATAAAGGTGTCGCCGATCGTTTTGATCCTCTCAATCTTGTATTTAGCCGCTATCGAACCGAACTCAAAGAAGATCTCATCCAGTTCATCCATTACAAGCGCCGAATCGGTTCCTTCAAATGTTTTCCCCAATCGCTGAATTTCGGCGAACAGGATGGTCACCATATTGAATTTCAATGATTCTTCAGTTGCCGGCTCACCTTCCTGTATTTCTGTCTTGCGCTTTTCTAGCCGAGCTGACAGCCTTTCATTCTCCTTCTCAAGCTTCCGTATCTTCTCCTCAAGCTCCTGGTTGAGCCTTGCAAGCTTTGCAACACGCCTTACTAACTCTTCATTCCCTGATGATGTCATAATGGTAGGATTGACAGGTAAATATAATAATTTTAAATTTGAGCCATTAAAATCCGCGATGCTTCAAAAGACAACAGGTATAATACTTCATCAGATCAAATACACCGACTCGGGGGTGATAGTGCAGTTCTATACCCGGGATTTCGGGCGGCAACCGGTATTGGTCAGGGGGTTGAACAACAGGAAATCGGGCAGGCAAAACGCCCTCTTTCAGCCTATGTCAATCCTGAATATAGTAATGTATTTCAAGGAGTCGCGGGAAGTCCAGCTGCTTAAGGATTTTTCGGTTGCCCATGCACCTGCCCGGATATATTCCGACATCAGGAAAAGCTGCATTGCCGTCTTCCTTTCCGAGATCCTGTCGTCGGTACTCAGGGAGGAGAGTTCCAATCATGAGCTTTTTGACTATCTCGAACAATCTATAAAATATCTCGACGAATGTGAAGAGCGTTTTTCAAATTTTCACATTGCTTTCCTTACCGGCCTCTCCGCCTATCTTGGATTCGAACCTGGCAGAAGGGACGATCCGTCAAAGAAATATTTCGACCTCAGGAATGGCAGTTTCGTGATCCTCCCTCCTACTCACCCTGACTACTGCGAAGCTCATATAACGGAAATCCTGGCCCGGTTCTTCAGTGCTTCCTTCAATGAAATGCTTGATATTCCGCTTACAGGCAAACTCAGAAATGAAGTGCTTGAGACATTGGTAAAATATTTCGGGATTCACCTGCCACTGCTGAAAAAAGTGAACTCAACAGAAATCCTGAGAGAAATTTTCAGATGACTCCCGGATTAGCTATGGAAATCTTTTCTCTATCTTTAAGCCTTAAACAGGTCCTCATTGCAAATGACTTTCATACCTACAATTATCAGGCGTTTGTATGCCGGTCGCCTGAATCAGATAGATGATTTCAGGAAAAACCCTGTTGATGTCCAGCAAAAAGTCCTGTCAGATCTCCTGGCCTTTGCCTCTTCGACTGACCTGGGCAGGCAGTACGGTTTTTCCTCAATCAGCTCGGCTGCAGCTTTCCAGTCGAGGGTTCCCCTGAGCTCGTACGAGGATTATCTTCCTCTTGTAGAAAGGATGCGCGCAGGTGAAGACAATGTCACATGGCCGGGCAGTATCAGATGGTTCGCAAAATCGTCGGGGACAACCTCCACTAAAAGCAAATTCATCCCGGTAAGCCGGGAATCACTTTATAAATGTCACTTCCAGGCTGCAAAGGATATCCTGACCATCTACTGTTCCAACTATCCCTCCACCCGAATGTTCAGCGGCAAAGCCCTTACACTTGGAGGAAGCACCCGGATCAATCAGGCTGGCAACAATTCCGTTTACGGCGACCTGTCGGCAGTGCTTCTTTCAAACTCTCCCTTCTATGCAGAACTAATAAGAACCCCTGAAAGGGAGATAGCACTTATCGAGGATTTTGAGAAGAAGCTTGAACTTATTACAAGGATTACTTCAAAACAAAATGTTACCAGTTTCTCGGGAGTCCCTTCGTGGTATCTGACACTTATCAAGAGCGTTCTTGCCTATACCGGTAAATCCAGCCTCCTTGATGTATGGCCAAACCTCGAGGTCTTCTTCCACGGCGGGATAAGCTTCACACCCTATCGGGAAATCTACAAAAAGCTGATACCGGGCGATCAGATGCACTATATGGAAACATATAACGCGTCGGAAGGATTCTTCGGGATCCAGGATGATCCGGGAAAAAACGATATGCTGCTGATGCTCGACTACGGTATATTCTATGAATTCATACCGGCGGGAGCAGTGGGATCCGATTCTTCTCCTGCCCTGACCCTGGGAGAAGTGAAGAAGGATGTCAATTACGCGATTGTGATCTCCACAAACGGCGGCCTCTGGAGATATCTTATCGGCGATACGGTAGTATTTACCGAAACAAATCCCTTCAGGTTCCGTATCAGCGGCCGGACAAAGCATTTCATAAATGCTTTCGGCGAGGAACTTATAGCCGAAAATGCCGAAAATGCCCTAGAGACTGCATGCCGGGAAACAGGAGCTTCAATCCTGGAATATACTGCCGGACCGGTTTTCATGGGAGAATCATCACGGGGAACACATGAATGGCTGATCGAATTCGAAAAAGAACCGGACGAACTTCAGAAATTCACCCGGATTCTAGATGATACTCTCAAATCGATCAACTCCGACTACGAGGCCAAAAGGTACAAGGATATAAACCTTGTAATGCCTATTGTAAGAAGCGTTCCTACAGGGACTTTCACAAGATGGTTGAAGTCGCGCAACAAGCTGGGCGGACAGAATAAAGTTCCGCGACTTTCAAACACCCGTGATTTTATTGAAGAACTTTATGGTTTTTTAGTAATTTAGAGCCTGAAAAGTAAAGTCTCCGAAAATGCATATAGCAATAGCAGGCAACATTGGGTCAGGAAAAACGACACTGGCAGGGCTTCTTGCCAAACATTACGGATGGATCCCTCATTATGAAGATGTTGACGATAATCCCTATCTGAACGATTTCTATGAGGACATGCAAAGATGGTCTTTCAACCTGCAGATTTTCTTCCTCAATTCCCGTTTCAGCCAGATAATCGAGATAAGAAAATCGGAACAAAACATCGTGCAGGACAGGACTATCTATGAGGATGCCTGTATTTTCGCACCCAACCTGCATTCAATGGGACTGATGTCAACCCGCGACTTCAACAACTATACTGCCCTCTTCAACCTGATGAGCTCCCTGATCCAGCCACCCGACCTGATACTTTACCTGAGAGCCTCGGTGCCCACACTGGTAAACCAGATCCAGAAAAGGGGAAGGGAATATGAAAGCTCAATCAGACTCGACTACCTGAAAAGACTCAACGAACGATATGAAGCCTGGGTGCAATCGTACAAGCTCGGGAAAATGCTTATCATTGAAGCCGACCATTATAACTTCCCGAACAACAACGACCACCTCAGCGAGGTGATCGACAAGATAAATGCCGAATTGCACGGCTTGTTCTGATTTCCTAAAAAGTCATCAAGGGCTCCGTGTTCCCAGCCATACCTGTAATGACTCAGAAAGACTCTACTTCCCTGGTTTTTCAATTCCAGACGGAACTGCCCGGTGCAGAAATTGATATACCTGCAGGGATGGCAAACACGATTCAGATATCAAACGATGATATGATTGAACAAAGATGCAGTAAGAATTTGATCAGATTACAGGAAAATGTTAAATTGCCGCATAATCTCAAAAAGGAGTTAAAATATGAATTCATCACGCAGGGACTTTATAAAAACAGCATCCGTTATTGCTGCCGGATCAGTGATTCCGGTTGATTTGCTTGCTGAAGCAAGGAAAAGAAAAGCCGGACCGAACGACAAGATCGGCATCGGACTCATCGGAGTCAGGAGTCAGGGTTACAGTAACCTGGCATCTTTTCTGAAAAACCCGGAGGTTGAGTGTGTCGCGTTGTGCGACATCGATAAAAATCTTCTCGACAGCCGCACGGCCGATATAGTAAAACTTGGCTTTGCCGCTCCCAGGCATTATCCCGATTACCGGAAGATGCTGGATAACAAGGATATCGATCTGGTTATCATCGGCACCCCCGACCACTGGCACTGCCTGCAGTTTGTACATTCACTGGAGGCCGGCAAGCATATTTACGTCGAAAAACCCATAGGGAATTCCATTGCCGAAATTAATATCATGTGGAACGCCACACGGAAATATGGCAAAATGGTCCAGGTAGGGCAGTGGCAGAGAAGCCAGCCTCATTTCGTCGATGCCATAAATTACCTGAAATCCGGAAAGCTCGGAAGAATCCGTACCTGCAAGGCATGGTCGTATGTCGACTGGAAGGGCGCTGTTCCGAAAGTACCTGATGAGCCGGTTCCGGCAGGCGTCGACTACAATACATGGCTCGGACCTGCTCCCATAAGACCTTTCAACATGAACCGCTTCCATTTCACATGGAGATGGTACTGGGAATACGGCAATGGCCTGATGACCGACTGGGGCGTCCATCTGATCGATTATATACTATATGGTATGGGTAAGTCAATACCCTCGTCGGTAATGGCTATCGGAGGAAAATACGCCTTCCCCGAAGATGATATGGTAACTCCCGACACTATGACAGCCGTTTACGACTTCAATGATTTCACCATGATCTGGGAACACACCATCGGTATTGGACTTGGCAACTGGAAAAGAGCTCACGGAATGTCGTACATAGGTGAAAACGGAACCCTCGTCCTTGACCGCCAGGGATGGGAAGTTATACCCGAAAAACAGAAGATAGAAGCAGTGCCCGTTCAGAAAAATGTCGGGAACGGCCTGGACCTCCACACCCGCAATCTACTTGACTGCCTTCAGAATAACACACCAGAAAAACTGAACGCGAACATCGATATCGGAAGAAATGTGGGATTGGTAGCCCAAATGGGAAATATCGCGTTCCGGACCGGTGAGAAGGTAAGCTGGAACGATACAACACAGAAGTTCGGAACAGAAACAGCCAATGCGCTGATAACTCCTGTTTATCATAACGGTTATAAACTTCCTTCCTATTAGAAGAATTCTATGAAACAAACAGGTCGTGCCTCATATGAAACCCCTCCTCGGAGGGGTTTGTGGTAGGTTAAAACAGTGTGTGAGCGAGAGTGGGCCTTTACTGACTCACTATCTTAAGCAATTTTCCAACTTCAACCTTATCGTTAAGCTCCAGGTCGTTCAGCAGTGCAAACTCAGCATGCTGAGCCTGGGGAACCCTGAAATAATTGAATGCATCAGCAACCGTACCGGCCCTGGCAACCTTAACCACTTTTATCCTCTTCGGTTGTACATTTATTTTCGAGGCTTCGGTCAGGTTCGAAAAAGTGGACATGGCCGTGTTCATGGTCGTGGCATAGGTATTGAAATCGGCTTCGGTCGAAACTCCATGGAATACATATATCAAACTGCCGTGGCTGATAAAATAACTGAGCACAAGGTTTGTTGACGTTGCACCGGTCGACTGGTTCTGATAAACCTGTTTTGCCTGTGTCATGATAGCCTGCAAACCGTTAACAGTCGTTCTCCTGCTTCCCGTGGGAGTCAGCCCGTATCTTGCCATGGTGGTGTCAACAGCGGCTTCAAGAGTCTTCTGATCCGACAGCATGAAAAGAATCAGGGCCTTTCCATCAGAAGGGCTCATTGTTACCTGGAGGGGTGAGTTCTCAAGCTTCCAGCCCATGGGATATCCAAATTTGAATTTCAACTCGGGATGATAGAATACATTGTTCTCGACATAGCCCTGCCTGGGATCATCACCGTAAATAATCCCGTTAATCATCTGAAGATACTGATCCTGGTTTACTTTGTATGCCCCCAGGTTCAGCCGGGTCTGCCATTCCGCCGCCTGCCTGTTCACGTCGTTATACCTGTCGCCCGGATCGGGATGTGTCGACAGGAATGTGGGTATTCCTCCCTCACTTTCTGCAAGACTCATCTTCTTCAGCACCTTGAAGAATTCTGCCATTTTATGGGCATCATACCCAAGCTTCGATGAATACTCGACACCAAGGGCATCAGCCTGCCTTTCATCGTCGCGGCTGAAACTGAGGAACAGGAGCTCAAGCCCCTGCATGGCATACTGGGCGTACTGGGCAAACTTATCGGAGGCAATCATACCGCCGATCAGAGCAATCTGTGCAAGCTGCTGCTTGCTCTGGGTTGCAACTGTATGCCGGGCTGTGATATGACCCATCTCATGAGCCAGAACACCTATCAGTTCAGCTTCACTGTTAAGCTGTGCAAGAATGCCACGGGTGAGATAAATATACCCGCCCGGAACGGCAAAGGCGTTGACAACAGGTGAATCCACAACCTTTACATGGTAAGCAAGATTCGGACGATGGGATATCTTTCCCATTTCATTGCCCTTGGCCTGTACAAAAGATTGAAGATTATTATCGTTATAGACTCCAAAAGTTGCAAGAACCTGCGGATCATAAGACACTCCAAGTGCGATTTCCTGTTGTTCCGACATAAGCATTATCTGTTTCTTGCCGGTTACAGGATTGACCGCACATGATATCACCAGCAGAACTGTAGCGGTGAACAGCACCAAAACTACCGGAATACTCAGCTTTTTCATCATAATATAATTTTGATTTTAATGGGATGACTCAGGGCACAGGGCGCAGGGCACAGAGCACAGGACGCAGGGCAACTCAAGGAGCAGACCGCATGCCGCGCGCTGTTCTTTCCGCGTACCGTTCTGTTCATCTGATTTCTGTTGATTAATGCCTGAAATTTATGATGTATTTGATTCTAAAAAAATTTAAACCAAAGATTGCAAAAAAATTGCCATTAATAAAATCAGATCCTAAAATATCGTGAGCCGCATATAAGTTAATTACAAACCGACCTTCTTCTATCTATTCACAACACTCATAAGGATTTTAACCGCTTGAGTATATCAATGTATGCCCTGGCAGCCTGATTTGCCTGAGAATCAGGCTCAGGGGTCTGAAAAACATATCGTTTTAGGTAAAAAATTTATCGAATAACAATAAGCTGCTTATCGTTTATCGATAAATTTTCGTATTTTTTTCCATCATAATATAATTTTGATTTTAGAGGTATGATTTATTTAATCCCTTGTTCTTGAAAGATATCTTCAGATTAATTTCATATTTTTATATGTTTTGAAATTTTATCAAGCCTTATAATTAACATTAAACAGATTCTGTCATGAAAAAAATCCTGCCTGTCATCCTGCTTTGTGCAATTGTTGCCTTTTTGAGTGCCTGCAGCTCAAATGCCGAAAAGACCACCGTGGTCAAAACCGACATTACGGAATTCCTCGGTCAGTGGACTATCGATATTGAAAACGGATCCGTCGGCTGGATCGAAGTCCGCCAGGAAGACGGCTACCTTGATGCCGATATCCTGTGGGGAGGAGGAAGCGTGTTGCCGGTGTCATCGGTGTTTCTTGCAAAAGATTATGTACTTACAATACAGAGATCAAATAACGTTGTGAGAAAGAGAGATGAAGAAAGAAATCCCGTAAAATCCCAAACAGTAACCAGCTGGCTCGAGATCGTCAGGGACGGGGAAAAGATAAATGGCATCCTGTTAACCCCGGGAAGGGATGGTCTAAGTGTTGATACAACAACTTTCAGCGGGGTAAAGCTCCCGCCGGTACCATCTGCTCCTGACCTTGCCGCGGTCAAATTCGGTGAGCCGGAACAGCTATTCAACGGGAAAGACCTGACAGGATGGAAGCTTGTCAATGAAAAACAGACTAACGGATTCACTGTTGTTGACGGGACTCTTGTCAATGATCCGGTTCAGAAGGAAGGTGAACGTGTTAGCTACGGAAACCTCCGGACCGAAAAGGAATTCAGCGACTTCAACATAAAATATGAAGTCAATGTTCCGGCCGGCAGCAACAGCGGCGTTTATCTAAGGGGAATTTATGAAATACAGGTTGTGGATTCATACGGTCGCCCGGTCGATCCTCACAATATGGGGGCGGTTTACAGTCGTATTACACCTTCGTCTGCTGCCGAGAAACCGGCCGGTGAGTGGCAGTCACTCGACGTTACCCTTTGCGAAAGGCATATAACTGTAATACTTAACGGTGTGAAAATCATAGATAATCAGCCTGTACACGGACCGACCGGAGGAGCCCTGCATTCTGATGTTTTCGCTCCCGGTCCCATTTACCTGCAGGGTGATCACGGTAAGGTATCATACAGGAATATCGTGCTTACTCCCATCGTTAAATGATCTTGCTATAAGTACCTAATTACCCGGCGAATGTGCTTAAGGCGACCGGCTGATGCAGTTTCCGCTGATTTAGCCGGGAATTAATATTTATCGGATCTTGTAGGCAATCAGTGCCTCTCCTCGCGGTACATACAGCACACCCTCATGAATAACGGGATGTGCCCAATGTGTTCCGGTTCCTTTTTGGATTGTCGTCCGGCTAATGATTTTAAATCCTGATGGGTCCGGTTTAACAAGAGCTATCTCGCCCTTCTCGCTGCAGCAATAAAGCATCCCGTCGGCAGCGATCACAGCACCCATAAACAGGTCGCGTGAGGAGTACATTTTTTCGCCGGTGTCCCAGTTGTAGCACTGCCATGAAGGATCGTTATGCCCCGAACCGTATATGTAGCCATTCTGGAGGACAGCGGCCCCCATGCGACAGTCGAAGGATTGGTTGAACCAACGTTTCGTAACTGAAGTTCCGTCAGGACTTAAGTTGAGCATTATTGCTCCCATGCCATAACCGCTCAAACAGAAAAGTAGACCGTCTTTGTAAATAGGAGTGTTCTGATGTTCGAGGCGAAGGTTTGCCCAGGGGTAAGACCAGAGGAGATTCCCGTTACTTATGTCAATACCCATTATATGTGATTCGGTATGTGTAACAAGGAGGCGGCGTGCAGGAAGCCTTATCAGCTGCGGTGTGCAATAAGCGGCCTTTTCCCCCTTGCCCGGGCAAGTCCAGATCAGGTTGCCTGTAAAACGGTTCAATGCCACAACATTGTTCTTTTTCCCGCCGGGAGTAGCGTATAACCTGTCGCCGTCAACAACAATTGTCTCGTTATAGCCATAACGGTTAATCACTCCGTCAAAATCCCGTGTAAGCTCTTTGCTCCATCTGACAGAACCGTCTTTCGTGTTCATGCATACAAGCTTCCCGATACCGCTGAGCATGTACAACAGATCCCCGGAAATTGTTACCGAACACCGGGTACCCGGATATCTGTCAGTATATTCGGTGCCGTATCTTACTTTCCATATCAGTTTGCCCGACATGTCAAGCTTAAATATATAGCCCTGGCCTTCCAGCATGGTAGGGATATATATGTGTCCACCGTAAAAGGAGGGAGATGCAAAACCCACTCCCAGTTGTTCAAATGACCACAGTACTTCGGGTCCGCTTGCCGGCCAGCTTTTGAGTAATCCCTTGTCAGGATAAATACCATCGGCAGAAGGCCCCCTCCACCTGGTAGCTTCCTGGGATGAAGCATAAATAATCCAGGTTGAAATCATAATCATTATCAGAAATACTCTTTTCATCAGGATATAGTTTTTATTTTACAGGGCACAGAGCAACTCAAGGAGCAGCCCGCATGCCGTGCGCCGCATGCCGTTCTTTTCGCAGACCGCGTACCGATCCCTTGGTTTCATAACCTCATTTTATGACAGCGAACAATATACTTAATTTAATTGCTTTGGAAAAATCACTGTTGGCATTTGAAATGATGACTGGATGAAGGGGAAATAGTTCTTCTTTCCCGATAAACAAACACCGGATGATTTCAAGATCATTCAGCCCGAAGTCCTTTCCTGTTCATATACATTCTTTTATGCCTTCAGGTTCTTTAATAACGGGCTATTTTATCAGCTGATTCCTTCAGGAAGAAGTCAGTCATCATTTTAAAATATTTTTCTTCAAAAACTCCGGGTCCATGGCCTCCTCCCGGAACCGTTACAAACCTGCTTCCGACACCTGCCTTTTGTAAAGCTTTGAAAAGAACTTCACTTTGACAATGCGGGACAAGAGGATCATTATCCCCATGGATGATCAGGAAATGAGGGTCGCCGGCATCAACATAGGTAATGGGATCAGCCAATGCACATTTGTCGGGGTTGTTTTGAACAGGTTCTCCTATCAGGGTCGATTCTGGTGAATCAGCCGCATTGTGCGACGAGCTTCCTCCGGCACAGGAATCCATTATCAGGAAATTTGTAGGTCCAAAGAAATCGACAACTGCATCTACACTGCTGCTATGCTTCTTATAGCTTCCGATATTACCTTCAAGGTCAGCTTCCGCTGTTTTTACAGTGTGCTTTCCGATAGCTCCTGAAGTTCCTGCCAATGCTGAAAGATGACCTCCCGATGAAAAACCGGTTATTCCAATAAATGAGGGATTTAACTGATATTTTTCAGCATTCGCCCTTACAAAGCGTACAGCTGCCTTGATATCATTTATTTGTGCCGGGAAAATGGCTTGCCTGCTTGACCGGTGATTTACCGTAACCACCGCGAAACCTGCATCGAGCAATGGTTTAGCCATAATCCTGAAAGCTTCATCCTTGGTATTATTTCCAAACCATGCGCTTCCGCAGATAGCCATAACAACTGGGTAAGAACTCTGTTCTGAAAGAGGAAGATAAATATCGAGTCTGTGGCTCACTGTTGTGTCTCCGGCATAGTTTATATCCTTCCAGTTCTTAGAGTATTGCTGCCCGTTGCTTTGCAGAAAGAACAGACTAAGAATCAATGTGAATAATACTTT
>JAXDBC010000075.1:0-14010 GCA_034679225.1 Bacteroidales bacterium
GAAACATTCATAATCACATCCCCGTTATCCTGTGCCTTGAAATCGAGGGCTTTCACCCTGACACTATAACGGTCGAGGCCGGCTTTTCTCCATCTTGCGGCAAAACTCCTGCTCCCGCCTCCTTCATCATTATCGGTGGGTACTCTCCAGAAACAGGGCTGCAGCGGATCGGTGACAAGCTCCGAACCCCTGAAAACATAAGATATTATCGCTCCGGTCGCCTTGCTGACCTTTATCGAGATTTCTTTTCCGCTGATCGTGACGATATCTCCCTCAGTTACCTGAAGTGGCCTGCCTTTAACATTCACTTCCGGGATAACAGGTTTATAAGCTTTCATCAGTATCTGCTCCTTTGCGATGTCAAAACCCTTTACAGCCCATGGCAGATCGGTCTTTGTACGAAACACCAGGTTCAGGTAGTATTCTCCATCACGGCCAAGCATATCCGCGGTGAGCGGCAGACTTAGCTCGGCTGAATCCTGTGGATTAACATCAAGGTCTTCAACAGAACCCGAGCTTACAGGATATCCGTTTCGGATAAGCTCCCAGTCCATCTTCACATCCTTCAGATCGGTGAAGAAGAAAAGGTTGCTGATGCGAAGCCTTCCCTTACCATCGACATCCTTAACACTGATGTTCTGCATGATCTTCTTGAACTCATGTGTCTCAGGCTGGGGGATCCTGTCGGGATTGATAAGCCCGTCATTGGCATTCGCGCCGTCAATATAATTCACGATATTCCAGTAACCGTCACCCCTGCCGTCAGATCTCAGACCCTGGTCAACCCAGTCCCAGTTGAAACCGCCCTGAAGCCTCGGATACTTGTAGAAGAGGTCCCAGTATTTTTTAAAATTGCCAAGGCCGTTTCCCATTGTATGAGCATATTCACAAATGATTACAGGCCTCGAGGGATCCTGGTTCATCAGGGAGACAATATTGTCAAGCGTCGGGTACATGGTTGAAATGATATCGTACCTCGAGAGAACATTGGCATAAGCCGGTGTTTTGCTTTCGTAATGAATAGGCCTTGTAGGGTCGAGGGCTTTCATTGCCTTGTACATCGCGTCGAAATTCGGTCCCCACCCGGTCTCGTTGCCCATCGACCAGGAGAATATGCTCGGATGGTTTCTGTCGCGCAGCACCAACCTAACACCGCGGTCGACCCAGGCATCCTTCCACTCGGGCTTCTCGGCAATGTAATATCTGCGGACGGCCCAGAGCTCATGGCTCTCGATGTTGGCCTCATCCATTACATAAAGGCCGTATTCATCACATAGTGAATAAAATTCGGGATCGTTTGGATAGTGACTTGTGCGGACTGCATTTACATTAAGCCTTTTCATCAGGATGATGTCGCGTATCATCGATTCACGCGACACGGCTCTTCCCCTGTCGGGATCGAACTCATGACGGTTGGTACCTTTAATATCTATGGCTTTGCCGTTGAAGAGAAGCTGTCCGTTTTTGATCTCCACTTCACGGAATCCGACCCGCGATGAAATGACCTCCAGAACCTCTCCCGACGAAGCGACAAGCTCCATGGTGAGCGTATACAAATTTGGCGTTTCGGCTGTCCATTTCAGGGGATTCCTGATAAGTTCATTCACCTTTAAAAGAGTCTCTTTCTTCGCGCCAACCGATCCTGCCTTAAGAACTTTTTCCAGAACGGGCTTTGACGATGCATCGCTGAGTGTCATTTTCACCGAAAGGTTTTTGGCAGCAGAGGCGGCGTAATTCTTTAGTGAAACCCTCAGGTTGAAGGTCGCATCCCTGTACATTTCGTCAAGGTCGGTTGTTACATAGTAATCCCTGATATGCTGCGAAGGGGTTGAAAAGATGAATACATCCCTGTAAATACCGCTGAGCCTCCAGAAATCCTGATCTTCCAGCCAGCTTCCGTCCGACCAGTTAATAACCTGCACTGCCAGCAGGTTCTCCCCGGGCCTGAGCATTCCTGTGATGTTGTATTCGGCCGGTAACATCCCGTCTTCGTTGTATCCTACTTTTTTGCCGTTAAGGTATACGGTGGCATTCGACTGAACACCTGCAAAATGAAGAAAAACCTGCCTGTCTTTCCATTCATCGGGAACGGTGAAGGTCTTCCTGTAAAGCCCTGTTGGATTGTAATCCTGGGGCACACGGGGAGGATCGGCCCTGAAAGGATGAATTATATTTGTAAATACGGGAGGATCAAAATCCCCCTGCAGCTGCCAGTTACCCGGTACTTCGATATTTGTCCACCTCGATTCATTGATCGAATCGGCAGGGAAATCATCCGGTGTCATCGAAGGATTGGTCAAATACCTGAACCTCCATGTACCGTTAAGCGATTTGTAAAATGAGGATTTAGATTTATCAAATGTAAGTGCCGTTGCCTTGTCGGCGAAAGGCATAAGAGTTGCATGGGCCGGTTCGTTGTTTATACGGAAAACACGGGGGTTTTCCCATTCGGGAAGACTCTGTGATGTAAGCATCACACCCGGAAGCAAGAGGATCAAAAGGATTAGGATCTTTTTCATCATAATATAATTTTGATTTTAATGGTATGATCAGCAGGTTTTTAATTCCCGGACTCTCCTGTGAAGGTCCGCGGGAAGATTTGATATTGAATTAGTTGTTTTATACAATAATAACAGCAATGCCTCAGCTCATGACCCGTTTATTATCAGTCCGTCCTTTATCCGCAGAATCCGGTCGGACATGTCGGCAAGCCGGGTGTCGTGCGTCACAATAACAATTGTCTGGCCGAATGAATCCCTCAGCCTAAAAAAAAGCTTATGCAGTTCGTCCTTGTTTTCCGAATCGAGGTTTCCCGAAGGTTCATCTGCAAGTATGACAGATGGATTGTTTATAAGTGCCCTGGCTACAGCCACCCTCTGTTGTTCACCTCCGCTCAGTTCCGAGGGCTTGTGTCCAAGCCTGTCTGAAAGACTAAGGAAACCAAGTATTTCAGCCGCCCTTGCTTCGGCCTCATTCCTGCCCTTGCCTGCAATATATGCAGGAATGCATACATTTTCGAGCGCCGTGAATTCGGGAAGCAGCTGGTGAAACTGAAAGACAAAGCCGATATGGCTGTTCCTGAATGCCGAGATCGCCTTGCCTTTAAGCCTGGAGATATCGGTTCCGTTGAAGGTTACCGTGCCGCTGTCGGGCTTATCAAGTGTTCCTATGATCTGAAGAAGAGTTGTTTTGCCGGCGCCGCTGGCACCAACTATCGATACAACTTCGCGTTCCCTGATTTCAATATCGATTCCCTTAAGGACTTTAAGATCCCCGTATGATTTTGTTATACCCCGGGTTTGTATCATAACAGAAATTCCATCAATCCGTATTGTGGTAATTGTAATAGTTGTCGTCGGGTTCGTTGATGGTCCGTTTGTAAGTGCTCTGCTGCTCAAGGTTGTCATTTATCTCTTCAGCACCGGATTCCAGATTTGTCGTAACTTCATCCATTCCGCTTTCCGGATTTGCAGCTACTTCATTCACCCCGCCCTCCAAATCGGTTGTTACTTCATTTATCCCGCTCTCCAGATCGGTCGCTACTTCATTCAACCCGCTCTCCAGATTTGTCGCTACTTCATTTGCCCCATTTTCCAGATCGGTTTTGAAACTGTCCACTTCCTTCTGCAGGTTGTCGGTTATTTCATTCACATCCTTCTGGATATTATCCGAGATATCCCTTATATCACCCGATATAGTATTGGTAACCTCCTGGAAATCCCTACGGATCTCGCTGGTGCTTTCTTCAAACTCCCTTTTTATATCGTCGGTAGCTTTACGGAAATCGCGCATACCCTTCCCTATCCCCCTGGCTATCTCGGGCAGCTTGTCTGCACCGAAAAGCAGAAGAGCTACTATTATGATTACTAAAATTTCCTGGCCGCTCATCTGATCCGTGATTCTGTTAATGCAGACACAAAGGTAGAAAAAAAACAGATTAATCCCTTATGGCAGGAAGCATATATGGCTCTTTAAAAGCAAGGCGCCTCCCTGCCGGTATAGCGGGGAGGCGCTTGTATCTTTCAAAGTCGTGGAACTCCGGGTATCTGTCAGAGTTTCATTCCTTTTTTCTTTGTGGTATCATAAACCAGCGCGGTTGCAACGAATATCGACGAATAGGTTCCGACTATGATCCCGACTATCATGGCAAAGAGGAAGCCCCTGATCGTAGTCCCTCCAAAGAAGAACATGATAAACAGTACGAGCAATGATGCAACACCTGTGTTCAAGGTACGGCTGAGTGTGTCATTCAACGCAATGTTCAGTACCTCTTTTATCGGCCGTTTCCTGTATATGGGCAGGAATTCCCTGAGACGGTCGAATACAACAACCGTATCGTTTATTGAATAACCGATCACTGTCAGAATGGCTGCAATGAACGACTGGTCGATCTCCATTGAAAAGGGCAATATGCCCCAGAACAGTGAGTAAATACCAATAACAATAAAAGTGTCATGAACAGTGGAAACAACTGCACCAATACCATATTGCCAGTTCTTGAACCTGAAGATGATATAAAGGAACATCATTATCGTGGCCAGTATGACGGCCATGACAGCCTTCGATTTTATGTCCGCGGCTATTGTCGGGCCTACCGTTTCCGAACTCTGCCTGTAATCCGACAAAAATTCCTCCCTGGTGACATCACTGCCCACCAGATCTTTAAGCCCTTCGTACAGAAGTGTTTCCACCTCATCATCCACTCCCGTTTCATCTATCTTATACTGAGTGGTTATCCTGACCTGATTATCCGAACCAAAGGTAACAACCTGAGGGGCTTCCCCGAATGCATCGGTAAGAAGGGATGCTACCTCCTGTGTGCTAACCTCATCGTCAAACCTGATCACATAGGTTCGTCCGCCCGAAAAATCAATCCCCGGGTTCAATCCCTTCACAGCAAGAGATATAATGCCTATAACTGTAATGACAATGGATATCGTGTAAAATATCCTCCTGTTTCCAATAAAATCTATCTTGGTGTTCTTCAGGATATTTTCAGTTATCTTTATAGAGAAGGTAAGCTTTGCATTCTTCTTGAGCTTCCATTCATAAATAAGCCTTGTGATGTAGATCGAACAGAAAAGGGAGGTAAAGATACCTATAACGAGAGTTGTTGCGAATCCCCTGATCGGGCCCGGTCCGAACACGTACAGGATGATACCGGTCAAAAGGGTTGTAAGGTTTGAGTCGATGATTGCCGAGAGAGCTCCCTTGTAGCCGTCGGCTATGGCTAGCTTCATCCCCTTGCCGGCACGGAGTTCCTCCCTGATTCTCTCGAATATCAGAACGTTGGCGTCAACCGACATACCCATGCTAAGCACCATACCGGCAATACCGGGAAGTGTCAGGATGGATCCAAGTGAAGCAAGAATACCCATGATAAGGAATATGTTCCCGACAAGGGCAATATCAGCGATTGTTCCTGCACTCCGGCTATAGTAGAATATCATGTAAGCCAGAACTATAAAGAATGAAATGACGAACGACACCATTCCCGCGTTGATGGCTTCTTTTCCAAGTGACGGTCCAACGATGGTATCCGATACGATTCTGGCCGGTGCAGGCATCTTTCCCGATTTGAGGATATTGGCAAGGTCGTTTGCCTCCTCAATGGTGAAGTCGCCTGTTATCTCGGTATTTCCTCCGGTGATTTCATTTACTACCCTGGGGTAGGAACGCACGTAGCCGTCGAGAACCACAGCTATACAGCGGTCGATATTGTCGCGTGTCATCCTTGCCCATGTCTTTGCGCCTTCAGCACTCATTGTGAAATCAACCTTCACTTCCGATCCGGTCACTCCGGTGGTGGGCCTTGCACCGGTGATCACATCACCCGTAAGCGGTGCTCTCCCGTCGCGGGTTGTAACCTTGAGGGCATGAAGTTCATAAAGTGTACCGGTCGGGTCATATTTGTGCGGACTCTGACTCCAGCGAAAGAAAAGGTCGCGGGGGAAAAGCGCCCTTACCTGGTTCATCGACAGATAGCTGTTTACCAGTGCAGTGTCGAGGCCAGCCGCGAGTCCGACCATACTCGAGGGTAAAGGTTGTCCCTGTTCAGTCACCCTGGGATTGAGAATCCCGAAAAGCGGATTCTGAAGATTGAACTCCTCACGCGTAGCGGCTTCCGGCCGCGAACTGTCGCTGCTGATAAGTTCCTCGAGCGACTTCGATGTCGTGGTTGTATCGGCAGGAAGCTCTGATGTTACGGTTGATGTTGCCAGGGTAGTATCAGCCTTGCGCTCGGCGGCTACAATTTCCCTGAGCAGGTTGTTTGCCTGGATCAGATAATTGATTACCTCGGGATTATCATAGGTTTCCCAGAATTCAAGGTTTGCAGTTCCCTGCAACAGTTCCCTGACCCTCTGCGGGTCGTCCTGCCCGGGAAGCTCTATAAGGATATTGCCTCTTTTGGAAAGACGTGTTATATTGGGCTGAACAACACCAAAGCGGTCGATCCTGGTACGGAGAATATTGAATGCATTTGTTATGGCGCTTTCTATTTCAGTATCGAGAACCTTCAGAACTTCGGCATTGGTGGAATTGAAGTTTATCCTGTCGCGAAGCTCAACAGTTCCGAAAATCGCGGCGAGCCTGGCATTAGGATCGATATCTTCAAAAGCCCTGCCGAAAAGACTCAGAAAATCAGCTCCCCCCTGAGTCCGGTATTGTTCCTTTGCAATGGCAAGAGCCTCATTGAAGGTCTTGTCGGGAGAATAATTAGAGAGAGCCTTGAGAATGTCTTCAACCGATACTTCGAGGATAACGTTCATCCCGCCCTTAAGGTCGAGACCGAGGTTCATTTCCTTTTTCTGAACTTCCTTGAAGGTATATCCCAGGTAACTCCACTTTTCTTTAGGCAATGCCGATATTGAATCGAGGTAGTTGCGTTGCTTTACAAGGTCGCCTTGCGCGTAATCCCTCGCATCTTTCCTGACTTTCCATGTTGCCCCGGTAAATGAAAGCTGGTATATAGACACCAGAGCCAGTGCAATTGCCAGAACGATAATAGCTGCTTTATTTTGCATTTCTCTCTAATTTGGATTTTTTAGGTCTTTTTCCGAATATTCCTATATTGAGGCGCAAAGATATTAATTTTTTATAAAAACATTAAAAATTAACAGGGACATAGCATTGCCGTGTCCCTGTTAATTTAAGAGATTGTATTTATTTCTACTCGAGCAATTTCTCAAATTCAGTCTCGAGCGGCTTCCTGTTCACGAAGTCGTACAGAGCCAGGGAACGTATATTGTAGAAATAGCTCCAATAGTTCTGCAGCGCCTGTATAAACTGCCTTCTGTTCTGGTCCTTCTTGGTGTCGGCATTGTTCAGTTCAAGTATCGATATCTTGCCGATTAGGAACCTCTGTTTCGTAACATCATACATTTTCATTGCCACCGTATCGGATTTGGCAGCAACCTCAACCTGTGTCTTCTGTAGGTTAAACTGCTCAACATCGAGTACAAGGTTCTGCTGGAAGTCAACCAATGCCTGGTCGGAAGTAACCTGGGCAAGTTCCAGGTTCGAAACGGCCATCCTGTACCTTCCCTTGCCAAGACCCCAGTCAAGTATCGGAATAGTGAGTCCCAACCTTATGTTCTGCTGCTGGTTCACTTTCGCATAGGCTTGCCTGAACTCCTGGTCCTGATCCCTTGTCCCGAATGAGGCAATGAGGTTTGCATTCAGCCCCTTTTCGGCTTTTGCCTGAGCAACATTGCTCTGTGCTGTCAGAACTGTCAGCTGCTGCTGAAGTATTTCGGGGTTATTTGCCATGGCCATTTCAAGTACTTCGTCGGGACTGACCTGCAGTTCGGGAATATCTGTCGGAAGTATGAGTTCTATTCTGACATTCTCATTGAACCCGAGAAAAGACTTCAACCTGATCTCCCTGTCGCGAAGGTTCATTTCCGCTTCCTTTCTCTGCGTTTCAGTGTTAAGCCATGTAAGCTGCAGTTCAAGCAGTTCGTTCTCGGCAATCGTACCCAGTTCATACCTGCCCTGGGCAATTTTATACAGGGTGTCGGCATTGGCATAGTTCATCTCCGCGATCTGCTTGTTGGTCTGCGCAAGAGCAAGTCCGAAGAAGTACATAACAGCCTGGGAATGCACACCCTCTATGTTTGACAGGTAATTCTGCTTTGCAGTTTCATACTGAAGAGGCTCGGTTTTTTTCTGC
Organism: Bacteroidales bacterium; assembly: GCA_034679225.1. Classification (GTDB taxonomy): domain Bacteria; phylum Bacteroidota; class Bacteroidia; order Bacteroidales; family VadinHA17; genus LD21. The sequence goes on from JAXDBC010000075.1 coordinate 8,174, forward strand.
CATTTAAGGGAATTGTATCTGAAAAGAGGTTGTGTAAGCCCTATACTTACAGGCACTGTAATATAGTTCCTGCGATCTCTTTCAAAGTCATTTTCAAGGGTAAGGTCCGACTGAAGCGATAATGTACCCCCGGTAAGACCGATATTCTGTGACAGCGAAAGCGACCCAAGGTTACGCATTACATTGGTGGACTTGTAATCCCAGCTTTCAGTATTAGAGTTCCATACCCTTTCAAATGCAGTACTGTAATACGGTGTGGTACCGGTAAAAGTCAGGGACGGTCTGTACTCAGCCTTGAAAGTGCGGTAACGCCAGTAGCTTGCACGGAACCTGTTCTTTGCCATCAGGGCATTGGGAGACTGCTCCTCGGAGAGCCTCATCACCTCGTCAAGGGTAAGTCTCTTAAGTTCCTGAGAAAAGGAATTCTTTAGCGGGAACAGCAGCAGAACAGCTGCCGTCAGCATAAATAACTTCTTCATCTTTCGTGTTTTATTCGTATCTTAATGATTCTATGGGATCTTTCTCGGATGCATTCTTGGCCGGGCGGTATCCGAAAATAACACCCACTGCAGCTGATACTCCGAAAGCGATAAATATTGAAAAGAAGGATACAATGGTCATAATACCTGCAACCTGTTCTATGAGTTTGGCCATGATGACTCCAAGGAATATACCGATGAAGCCACCTATAACACTTATCAGAACAGCCTCCGCGAGGAACTGAACCACAATGTCCATCTTCTTGGCACCTATCGCCATCCTGGTGCCAATCTCCTTTATCCTCTCCATAACCGAGGCATACATAATGTTCATTATACCAATACCACCCACAAGGAGCGAGATGCTCGCGATTACCCCCAGAACAATGTTGAAGATATCCTTTGTCCTCTCCTGCTGCTTGAGCAGTAGCTCGGGAACCGTTATCTCAAAATCCTTGACGTTCGAGTGACGGCGGGTTAGCATGCGGCTGAGTATCTCCGTGCTGGGATTGAGCTGTTCCGTTTCGTTTACCTGAACCACTATCCTGTCGAGCTGGTTATAATTCGTTTCCACATTGGAGGCATCGGAACTGCTTACTATAACGCGGCCCATTCCCCCCATTCCGCCCGGGCCGCCCATGATCATCATGTTGGAAGAGGCTTCCGAAACAAGCTTGGTGTTCACCAGAGCCCTGTTCTGAAACCTCAGGAGCATGGTCTGAATAGGTATGTAAATGTTGTCGTTGTAGACATTTACTCCCTTTTCCTCAAAACCGGTGAGACTGACATTAGTTTTCTGAAGAACACCTATTACCTTGAGCCATATCCCGTTGAATTTGATATACTGACCCAGGGGATCAACCTTGCTGAAGAACTTCGCCCTGATGTTGGCCCCGATAATGCAGACCTGAATACCATTTTTCTCCTGGTATTCATTGAAAAACGTACCGTGGACAAGCGGCAGGTTGTACAGGTGAAAATAATCATTCGACACGCCCACCAGCTTTGCAGTGTATTTTACCCCGTTCATCATGGCAACAGAGTTAAATGATATCTCGGGGCTGATCCTTTTTACCGACGGAAGCGTTTCATATATTGCTTCGACATCGAGCATGCTGAGCCCGCGTGAAAATTTCTTGGTCTGTTTCTCCGTGTCTTCCGAACCGGAAGATGATGTTTCCTGGATTATTGGATTGATAAGAATGTTGTTCACCCCTACCATCTTCATCTGATCCATGATCTCCTGCTTGGCTCCTCTTCCGATGGCAAGCATCGCGATAACCGCGGCAACCCCGAATATGATCCCAAGTGCCGTAAGCATTGACTTCAGCTTGTTGGAAACTATTGATTCAATTGCAATTTCTATGTCGTGAAAATATCTGAAGAAGAATTTAAACATATCCTTAGTGTTTGTGGATTAATTCTGATTCGTGCTGCCGGGATCCCTGTGCCTTCCGCGGGCAAAGGTATCCCCGCGCATATTCTACATCCCTTCCCTCGTCGCGGGAGGATTATTTCTCATCTGTTCCATCCTCTGACGCATCTCAGGATTGTTTTCCATCATTCTCCTGAAAGCTGCAGTGTCTCTCTGTCCACCCTGACCTCCGGGCATCATCCTGCCGCCCGGGCCCATGTTTCCTCTCTCCCTTGACCTGGCAGCATTTTCCCTGGCCTTCTCTTCCTGCTCTTTCTTAAGCCTGGCCTTTTCCTGATTGATTGCAATCAGATCCTCACCGGCTACCTTGAACTTGTCAGGTTTTTCAGGAGTACTGAGATAAATAAGGGTACCCGGTTCAATTCCCTGCTCCACAACTACATTGTTCTCATTCTCTACGCCCAGAACAATTATCTGCCTGACTCCCTTGCGGGTATAGACAAAAGGTATGCTGTCGGCTCCGAGCTGGACGCTCTCGATAGGAATATAAGTGACATCATCCAGCGTTTTGGTGACTATCTGGTTGCCCGTGGTCATCGAAGGCTTGAGTATCGGATCCGATCCATCGAGTTTGACGACCACCTCAAAAACCTTTGCATCTGCATTGGGAAGCTGTTCTCCAATATTCGCCACGGAAATCACCGAGCCGGTGTATGACTTCTCCGGAAATGCATCGACAAGTATGTTTACTTTCTGCCCTACTGCTACCTTGCTTACATCAATCTCGTTTACATAAGTCTTGGATATCATCGACGACATATCAGGAAGAGTTGCCACAACATTGTCCCAGGGAGAAATGGACGAACCAACTTTTCTTTTCACATTAGTCCTGTCTCTCTTGTAAATAACCATCCCGTCCGCCGGAGCATAGATGATGAAATTTGACAGTACCTTCTGAAGATCTCCTACCCTTTCACGCTGTTCCGAAAGGTTGAATTTCAAAGTCCTCATATCCGACCTTGCCTGTTCCACCTTGAGCGAATAGCCCTTTATTGCCTGATCGAGCGAACGCTTTGCCTTGTCGAGCGAGATCTCGGCCTGCCTGATAGTTGTGGGCGGCTCGAATTTCGACTGTTCCAGTGTTATCTCGGCTTCCTCAACTGAAAACCTGAGGTTCTTGATGTTGTCACGAAGGTCACTCAGGGTAACAGCAGTGTCGAGCATCTTTACTTCCAGATTTGCTTCCTGAGTCGTCAGCCTTTCAAGCTCATCCTTTAGTGTGTTGTCGAAGGTTGTCCTGTCGAGGGTGCAGACATAATCACCTTTCTTAACCTGGGTACCTTCCGGGACCAGGTCGGTAATCTTGATCTCTGCAGCCCTTATCTGCCTGCTCTGCGTGAAATCGGGACCTGTGATATCCATCGAATTCTCAGCCTGAAGCTCCCCTGTGGTGGATACAACTATCTCAAATTGTCCGTGCTTTACCTCCACGTACAGATTGGCCAGGTCTTTCCTCTTTGCAGCCTTTCCGATCATTATCAGGGCTATTATTGCAGCAACTGCAACTGCCCCTATTATGACAACTGTCTTTTTCATACGAGAATTATATTACTGTTTTTTGTAAGTTGATTGCTTCGTCTTTAATCTTTCCGATCCGGGATTACTTCCGCGGTATCTTTGTTTTTGAACGGGAAAGATTTCATTGAACCTGCAACAATTATTTATAATTTCTTTTTTAACAACTGTGCAAAAATATTCATCTGCTTACTATCATAATTAGATTTAACATCTTTTAATTGTTAAAAGATTGTTTCCTCCGGTTTAAAGACAGTCATCGGCTTCAATTTATTCCACGGGGAATATAAAAAAGATTTCTATTTGACTTTTTTAACAATTCCGATTACTCTATCAGCCAGGTTTTCTGCATCCTCGATCGTTGGTCCCTCCGCGTATATCCTCATGATGGGTTCGGTGTTCGATTTACGAATCTGTACCCATCCATTGGCGTATTCGATTCTCATTCCGTCCCGTTCATCGATATCATGCCCTGCAAAATCTTCCCTAACCGAGTCGAGCATCCGTGCAAAACTCACTCCTTCAGGAAGATCCAACCTCTTTTTTGCCATGAAATAATCGGGATATGTTTTTCTCAGTTCCGAACAGCTCATACCGCTTCTTGCCAGATGCGACAGGAAAAGAGCAATGCCAACAATGGCGTCGCGGCCATAGTGTAACTCCGGATAGATTACGCCTCCGTTGCCCTCTCCCCCGATGACAGCTCCGCGCTCCTTCATCTCCTCAACTACATTAATCTCTCCCACGGCAGCAGTAAAGTACTGTCCTCCATGCTTTTCCGTTACATCCTTCAGAGCCCTGGTGCTGGAAAGGTTGGATACGGTATTGCCCGGAGTGGCTGAAAGAACATAATCCGAAACAGCAACAAGCGTGTATTCCTCCCCGAACATCGAGCCATCCTCGCAGATTATTGCCAGACGGTCGACATCGGGATCAACAACAAAACCGACATCCGCTCCTGATGAGGCAGTAAGAGCCGATATCTCCGTCAGGTTAGCGGGAAGTGGCTCCGGGTTATGTGCAAAATGCCCGTCGGGCGTGGTGTTCAGCTCCACGATCCTTTTAACGCCGAGCGACTTCAGAAGGGCAGGAACAATTATTCCTCCAACCGAGTTCACACAGTCAATTGCCACGGTAAAATCAGCTTTCGAAACAGCCTCCCTGTCCACCAGTTCCAGGGCAAGAACCTGCTCAATATGAATACTGCCCCATGAATCATCATGAACATAGGAGCCCAACTCGCCAAGAGGAGCATAAAGAAAATCCTCCGATCCTGCAATGGCAAGCAGTTCCTTTCCGTCGGCACCGGAAAGGAATTCACCCTTCTCATTGAGAAGCTTCAGAGCATTCCATTCGGCAGGGTTATGACTGGCGGTTATTATAATACCTCCGTCCGCCCCTGTTCCGGTCACGGCAATTTCAACCGTGGGGGTTGAAGCCATGCCTATATCGGTAACATCAATACCCAGGCTCTTCAGGGTGTTGGAAACAAGAGAACTGACTACTCGCCCCGACCTGCGGGCATCGCGGCCGATAACAACCATCAGCTTCTTTCCCCGGTGCCGGCGACTAAGCCAGGTTCCGTAGGCTGATGCAAATTTCACAATGTCGACCGGAGTAAGACCTTCACCCGGCCTCCCTCCTATTGTACCCCTGATCCCCGAAATTGATTTTATTAATGACATATAATTCCTTTTTTGTTTTGAAGAATGCAAAAATAAGCCTAAATCGTAATATTGTCAAATAATTGTACCTTTGCAGCCTGAATAAAATCCGTATGGAAGAAAGGAGAAATCGCCGGGGTTCCCGTCCGAAGAATAAAAAATCCGGAGCAGACAAAGTCACTGATGACAAGAGCGAAATGCGGCTTAACAGGTTTATCGCGCACAGCGGCATCTGTTCGCGGCGCGAAGCTGATGAACTGATTGCACGGGGTCTCATAACCGTAAACGGGAAGGTGGTAACGGACCTTGGCACCAAAGTAGCGCCCGGTGATGATGTCAGATATGGCAGGAAGAAACTGAGCGCTGAAAAAAAGGTTTATATTCTGCTGAACAAGCCAAAAGGCTATGTCACAACGGTTGAAGATCCACATGCCGACCAGACGGTGCTTGACCTGATTCGTGACGCTTGCCCCCAGAGAGTGTATCCTGTAGGACGTCTCGATAAATCAACAACCGGAGTGCTGCTTCTTACCAACGACGGTGAACTTACCGGAAAACTGACTCACCCCAGGTATAAAAGGAAAAAGATATACCATGTCTTTCTCGACAGGGCTGTCACCAAAGCCGACCTTGACCAGATAGCAGGAGGAGTGGATATCGGCGGTGAAATAGTTGCTGCCGACGCGATTGCCTATGCCGACATTGAGGACAAGACACAGGTGGGAATAGAAATCCATTCGGGCC
>JAXDBC010000076.1:0-87823 GCA_034679225.1 Bacteroidales bacterium
ATCATGAGGATTTAGCGAAGGTTGCATAGGATGGATCCCCTCCGCCGGAGAGCCTGCCCCGCTCAGCGGGGGGCTAGGGGTGGGTTCTTTGTTTAAACAATTAGCAATTGGAAATTGATAGATGATATCCGCATACGTGAAGTTATTTTAGCATCTCCCGATCAGCGTATAAGCGACCTTATTGATTACAAGTTCACTTCACTGAATGCTTTCGACGATCAGGAAACGGCTGTAAGTGCTTTTAACTTTTAAAATGTACGATAGGGTAGTACTTCCTGTTTTGGATACGGCGGGAACACTTTTGGGAATTGTTACTATCGACGATGTTTTTGAAATTGCCGAAGAGGAAGAAACAGAAGACTTTCACAAGTTCGGTGCGCTTCAGGATGCTATTATCAGTCCTTTGCAGGCCTCTGTTTCATTTTTGTACAATAAGCGGATGCTTTGGTTAACAGCTTTGGTTTTTGTAAATGTGTTTTCGGGTGCTATCATTCAGAATTTTGAAAATGTGCTTGAAAGAACCCTGTCGCTTGTGTTTTTTCTGCCTTTGCTGATAGGTTGTGGCGGAAATGCCGGTTCTCAATCGGCAACCCTGATGATCAGAGCCCTGGCAATGGGTGATGTGGAAATAAGAGACTGGACAAAATTGTTGGGGAAAGAGTTTCTTGTGTCCTCGCTTTTGCTCTTCCTCTTTCAATATATTGGAAACTTCTTCTTTAAGGGAGCGAACTATTATTCAAAATAACATCCGATCATTTACTGTGAAAATCTGTTTTCAATATTTTACCATGTATCGGAAAAGGTCAAGTTACAGTGTGAAAATGTCAGTTTTTGTCTATCATTTTATAAAGAGATGTTTTTGCTGTAAGCACTTTAAGTATAGCTATTTAAACTATATATAAAGCCCCCCTTTTTTGAGTATTTATGAATAATTCAGGTGAGAATCGTTCAATGAAATATCTGATAATTATGTTTGTATTTATGTAATTCTCAGAAGTCTTAGATTTCAAATGCGAAATAATTAAAGATATGCTGCCGCGCTAAATGTCAGAAGTTAAAACCGGCAGAATATATTATTCCCGGAGAAATGACCTTAATTCACAATATTTCTCAGTATTTTGCATTGAAATATGGAAAAAACCAGAAACTGTACCGGAAGTGCATTAAAATCATATAAATCTTTATCTTTTGATACAACCTTTTAACTATCTTCTCGTCTTATTTATGGAAAACTATCTGAATTAGCAGAAAACATGAAAGGAAAGAGTATATGGACTGAAATCATCCTGATATCACTTTTTCTTTTAACCGGGGGTTGCCAAAAAGAGGATTATACTCTTCCGGTCGATTTCAGGATGAATTTCTCTGTTAGTGAAACTCCTGTAATGCAGGGCACTCTTACAATTGATAATATCACACTGGCTTTAAAATCTATTGATATTCATGGCTATAGAGAGACAGGCGGGGATGTTTTTTTAACAAGAGATTTTAACAGTGGAAATATATTTGAGATAAGTCCGCGTTCATCAGGCAAAACAATTCAATTTGACATACCTCAGGGTGTTTACAATCCGATAATGTTTTCACTGGTTTACCAACCTGATGGGAATGAGATCGATTTGATCGATGATATTGAAGAGTGGTATGAAGAGCTTGAGGAAGAAGATGATGACGATGACGATGATCTGGATGAATTACAGGAAGAGCTGGGAGAAATAATTGAAGATTACCTGGAGAATATTGAACCATGCATAATGGTTAAAGCTAAGTTTGTTAATAATTCAACGACTAAATATGTAATCCTCGCGGTTAATGACCCTTTAACTTTTAAGATTATATCAAAAAACAGAAATGAGGAATCGGAAGTAATTCTTGATAGAAACAATATAAATAACGGCAATCTGATCTTCGATCCATCTTATTGGTTCTCAATTATTACACCGGCAATGTTAAACGATGCATTCATGGGTGTAATTGATGGAAAACAATACATTTTTCTGAATAAATATGTGAACAGTAAGATTTACAATTCGATTTTCAACAGAATGGAGGAATCAACCTCATTAATAATAAATGAATAAGATATTTATTAAATGGTTGGAAATTCACACGACGAAGATCAGATATTGCTACAAGGTTGCTTGCGGAATGACAGGAATCTGCAAAAACAATTATATAAAAAGTATTTTAAAACAATGTTTCAAATCTGTCTTTCATATAGTGGCGATAGGGTTGAAGCAAAGGATATTATCCAGGAATCATTCATAAAGGTCTTTACAAATCTCGAAACTTATAATGGAAAAGGTTCACTTGAAGGCTGGATAAGGCGGATTGTTTCAAATACAGCCATTGACTATTTCAGAAAAAAGAAAAGACTTGTTTTTGAATATGACTTCCCGGATGTTCCGGATGATGAAGAAAGAAGCGGTTTATCATTTGAAGGATTCACTATGGATATAATATTACACTATATAAAACAACTTCCCGATGGGGCCAGAGTTGTATTTAACTTATTTGCCGTTGATGGATTAACTCATAAAGAAATTGCAAAAAAGTTGCAAATTACAGAAGGAACATCAAAATCTCAGTACAAAAGAGCCAGACATCTTCTGAAAAAGTGGCTTTGTGAATTTGAACAAAGCATGCAATGAAAAGAAGCAAATTTGATATTGACTATTTGAAATGGCTTCGACAGATTGATGTGGAAGAGGATGATTCTGTATGGGAAGAGATACAGAATGAACTTGATTTTGATGAAACCTGGGATTATATAAACCGCGAATTAGACAGAATTAAACCACAGCGTCGAAGGATAGTTAAATTGCCGTATCCAAAAATTATAAGCGCGGCGGCAGCAGTAATATTTATAATTCTTGCTTTAACATTTTTCCTGAATCAGAAAACCAATCACCCAACTATCCCTTCCGACCGGAATTTGACCAGCGAAACCTTTGTTGATAAAGAAAGCAATATTGCCTCCGGGGTAAATCAGGAAGTGGATATTCCACGTATTTCACAATATCAATCTCCGGAGCCTGATTCTGCAAGCGAATCCCGGCAGGAGGAAAAACCTGTTTTTATCGCCAAAAATGAATCGGCATTGCCTGAAACCAAAGAAGATCGGGAGACTATAGAAGGGGCAGAAGCAGAAGGAGCAGAAGGAGCAGAAGGAGCAGAAGGAGCAGAAGCAACCGGAGCAGCCGGAGCAGATGAGAGGGATAGGATTCAAAATATACAATTTGAAGCGGAAAAACTTGCAGTCATCGATCTGAATGATGTATCCGCTCTGATCGCCCCCCAAAATATTAATATCGCCGAACCAGTTAAAACATCAGGATCATTTTTGGATGTTGTTGATATAGGGCTTGTTTATGGTTATAAAAATACCTGGTTACTTAACTATGAAACCATAAACGGTTTAAATCCCAAAAAATTAGGAAATTCTTTACCTACCTTCCATCAGGAAATGGGGGTACTGTCAACATTGGCATTTAAAAAGAATCATCGTATCGGGATTGAGTTTCTGTGGCGATCCGAAACGGGTCAGAACTATCAACAGTATATTAATGCAAACTACGTGCATAGAAATATAACCCTGAATTATTTGAAACTACAGGCTTTTTATATCCGGGAACATAAAAAAATCCCGGGTATGACAATAGTCGGAGGATATATTGCAGGATTAAATATGGCTCAGGAAATTCAGGGGAATGATATGTTTGACATTAACGGGAACTACCGCGATTTAGACTATGGTTTACTCATAGGTCATCAGTTCACTATACCTATAATAGATAAGCTGACCGTCAGGCCGGGCTTTAGGTTTAACTATAGTTTTATCAATATTTTTAAAGGAGATGCCATAGTACCCGGCCACTTTAAATACACCAATAATTTTGCTGCAGGTTTAAACATAGCTGTTTCTTACAGGTTTTTACAATAAAAAGTTGTATCCCCTTACAACCTTTTACGATTCTCCCGTCTTATATATGAACACAGTAAAAACTAAAAACAATGGTTATGAAAAAAATTAAGAATCTGATGCTGATTTTAATTGGCTTAATAGCTTTGACTGTCTTCTCATGCACAAAACAAGATGATCCTTTGCATACTAACCTGAGTATCATCGTGAAGAGTGGATTTACCAAATCTGCATTTACCGGAAGCGCACTAGTCAAAAGTGATATGGCTGAAACCAAAAGTGCCGAAGCGACAGCTCAAATTGCTCTTGAAACATTCATGATTAACATTAAGGAAATCGAATTTGAACTTGATGATGATTTCGATGATGATGATGATTTTGATGATGGCGATTTTGATGACGATGACGACGATAAAGGTATTACTGACGATGACGATGACGATTTCGACGATGATGATTTCACGATCAAGGGGCCGATTCTGGTAGATATGCTTTCAGATGAGCTTGCCCGTGGTCTGACAATAGCAACCGGAAAAATGCCAAATGGTGTTTACGAAGAAATCGAAATTGAACTCGACAGATACAAAAGGGATCCCGGAAGCAAAATGTATAACCGCACTGTCTTCATCGAGGGAAAGATCAACGGGGATGATATGGAAATGTGGTACAGTTCTGACTATAGTTTTGAAATAGAATTCCCCGAAACCAAACAAAATATTGTTCTTTCGGGAGATGATCTCAAAATATTTATCGATTTCCGTATGGATAAAATGCTTGAAACCCTTAATTCAATTGATTTTAGCGGGGCAAAAGACGGGAATGGGAATGGAATCATAGAGATCGGACCTAATAATGTTGACGGGAATCAGTTTTATGCCCGTCAATTCTTCAGGGCAATCTTTAAATCTTTCTATCTGCACGATGACGACGACGACGATGATGATGACGACTAATCCTTTAAGTTAAGGATCGCGACTCTGTAAATCCGGAATCAAAAAACTGATTCCGGATTTATTATTTTAGCCGCCGCGTGCCGCGCGTCGATTGTCTGCTAATCTTTTGCAGCGGAAACAGGCGCCATATGATTTTTCTTAACTTTGAACGCTGATCACTTGATAAATGAATTATCCGGCAGGCATATTATCCCCGGAAGAAAAACTGGTCTTCGCGCTGTGCAGGCTTGAGTTCGATGATATAATCAAAAATGATATCCGGGAACTGACAGCTGAAATAAGCGACTGGAATCGTTTTGTCCATCTGGTCACCGGCCATGGTATAACTGCTCTTGTTGCCAGGAATATTCATCATCTCAACATTGATGACCGGATTCCAGCGGAGAAACTGAAGCTTCTTGATGGAGGAAGGATGCAAAGCATGATCAGAAATGCCTGGCTTGCCGGCAGATGGAAAGAAGTAAATTCGATTCTTTCCGAAGCCGGTATAAAGCATCTTCTTCTGAAGGGAATGGCGCTGGAACACTCCGTTTACGGATCAACCGGACTGAGGCAAATGAACGACGTGGATATCCTGGTAAAGAAGGATGAAATCCTTAAAGCCTGGCAGCTGCTTCAGGCGCACGGTTTTATATCCGACATGATCAAATCGCCCCTTCACAGGAAAATATTAACCGAAACGGGCAAGCACATGCCAACACTCAGAAAAGACGGATTTCCCGTCGAACTTCACCACAGGCTGTTCATATCATCCGACAGGAACAAGCTGCTTGACAAAGCAATCGACAATGCAGTTGAGATAAGCATAGAAGGATCGCCGGCATTCATCCCGGGAAATGATATTCATCTTGAATTCCTTAAGTGCCATTTTGAGGATCACGGTTCAGTCGGGGGCATCCAGCTCAGACTCTGGCTCGATATGGAACTGCTCTCACCCGGGAGTGCACCGGAGTTCACTGCCGGAATGATTGGAAATCCAAATTCTGGCTCAAAACCGGGCCAAAGAAGAGATAATTTCCGGAAGCGCTTTTATTCAATGCCAATGTCAGTCAGATTGCCTTACCTGATAGGTGATATTTTTCCCTCGCTGAAGTGGATGAAAAAAAGGTACAATTGCAGCAACCTGGAAGCAATGATGCACTATCCCGGAAGAATTGCCAAAATTCAGTGGATTTTATAAAATGCCTGTCACAAAAACGATCTTCCGATTATGCAATGATGTGAATAAATAATTAACATTGTTTATTTATATCTTAAATTTGTATTGTTTTCAGTATGATAAAGCTTTTAATTGCTTCCCGTAAAATGTGCACAAGAAGTATGATGCATGTAAAACAAATTAACAATCTAAAAAAGTCACAGAAATGAAAACAATTCTTTTTAAAACCAGAATTCTGATGATTCTGATAGCCATAGCCGGGCTCGTTGCATGTGAAGGACCTGAAGGACCCGCTGGGCCGCAGGGACCCAAAGGAGACACAGGAGCTACAGGAGCTACTGGAGCTGCCGGCCCTGCAGGACAGGATGGCAACAACGGAAATGCCAATGTCAGTATAATCAGTCTGCCTGCCACAGAAATAACCTGGATCGAAGGTGAATATCTTGGCCGTATCTCTAATGTCTTTTCTTTTACAAACGCCCTGGTAAATGATGATATCATTGATCATGGAACAGTTCTCGGATTTTGCTATATGTTTGAAGAATGGCGAAGTCTTCCTCTTATATGGGAAGATGTTGAAGGGTTGATACGCCAGTATGTCCTGCATAGCTATTCCCCGAATACAATAACCCTATACGCGTTTCAGACAGACGATGTGTTTGACCCGGGAGAGATAACCGAGTACAGGTTCATGCTTATCACCGATAATACCGTCATGGGAACAAAGGGAGAAAACCCGGCTGACAACATACTTGAAAAACTAAGCCTGGCCGGAGTCGATCCGGGTAATTATCACCAGGTCTTGAATTATTTTGGTCTGAACAAATAATCTGATAAAAATGAAAATCCTGAAGACAGCAATTATTCTTGCAGTAGCTGTCAGCATGTCACTTCAGGCTGTAAAGTCTCAGGTGACTGTATTGCAGAACTGGAGCAATGTTTATCACGGCAAATCACCAGATCAGCATAATGTCGTGTACCCTGTGGAAACAGGTAGTGATGCCCGCAGGATACTTGTAGTGGCAGTTACTTCTGTCATGGCAAAAAATGGATCAATGACTGCCAGCATATCATATGGAGGTCAGATTCTGTCCCACGCGCAGGGAGATATGGGAATGACAAATACAAAGCAGCATTCAGCCATTTACTATCTTGATGAAGCCGGACTTGATGCAGCGACAGATTCTAACTTGTCGTTCACGATCGGCGGAAATAGTGTTAGAAGCATAGACGTGTGGGTGGCGGTATTTGACCAGGTCAGGCAGGCAGAACCCATAAAGAGCGGATGTAATTACAACAGCCTGGCGTCCTTAGTCGCCAATTTTTCTTTCGCTACAGCTCTTACGGTAAAAGCCTATCATCAGGCCGTGGAGGTCATCAGCACGGTTAATAATGTAAATAATCATCCCAGCGTAATAACGTATGCTCCTGAATGGACTGAAATCGCTGAGAGAACCAACACCTACAGTGTCGGAATGTCTTCTTTCAGTATCAGGAATGCCTGTGCGTTAAGGGCAGTGCCGCTGTCAGAGGTATCTGACGCCTCTCCAACTTCTGTCAATCCCAATGCATCAGTGTCAATGACCGCGGTCAGCCTTAATTATGATTACCCACCTCCTCCGACAATACCGGCCGGCAATTTGATTTTCAGTGATGTGACATCAAATTCATTCACTATCAGCTGGACTCCCGGAAATGGAACCCACAGGCTGGTGCTTGTTAAGGCCGGAAGCGCGGTTGACGGCTCTCCCGCTGACGGAAGTGCCTATACGGCAAGCGCTTCCTTCGGTAACGGATCACAGATAGGATCCGGGAATTACGTGGTTTACAACGGTCTGGGCAACAATGTCAATGTTACTAATCTCGACGGCAACACTACTTATTATGTCTCTGTTTTCGAGTTCAGCGGACCAATCGGAGCGCAGGACTATCTAACCGTCAATCCTGCCACCGGTAGTCAGTTAACTCTTAATGAGACAGCTCAGCTTGGTGATTACCGCACTAAGACATCGGGGAACTGGAGTGCTCTGACGACATGGGACACCTATGACGGTTCCGCCTGGATCAACGCGTCCGCCGCACCTTCATCAGCCAACGGCATTATAACTATCCGGACAGGTCATACTGTCAGTTTGGATGTTAACGTAACTGCAGACCAGTTGCTTGTCGACGCTTCAGCCCGTCTCACTGTAAACCAGGGCATAACTTTGACAATCAATGATGAAGCAGATGAATTTGACATGCTGATCAGGGGAAGTTTAAACAATTCAGGCAGTATTTCCGCTATCGGTATGCTTTCATTCACAGAAGGTTCAGAGTATATTCATAATTCAGATGGAGGCAGCGTACCGTCTGCAGACTGGAATGCCAATACAAGATGTCTGATACAGGGTGTTGTTAATTCAGCTCCAACTGGTCTGGGACAAACTTTCGGCAATTTTACATGGAATTGTCCGGCACAGCAGATCACCGCGCCTGTAAATACCGACATGACCGTGCAGGGTGATTTCAGGCTCGTAAGCAGCGGAACCGGAAGTTTTGCCATTACCAATAATAATTCCGGAACTCTGTCGATCAACGGGAATTATTATCAGGATGGAGGGACTCTGAATTTTAATGCCGGTTCAAGCAGTACTGCAACATCATACCTTTACATTGCAGGCAATTTTTCATTTACAGGCGGTAAAATCACTGAAACATCTGCCGGCAGGGGTACCGTTGTATTCAACGGCGGAGGAAACATGCAAATATATTCAGGTACAGGGACATTAAGCAATACCATCGACTTCAGGGTTGATAACGGATCATGGCTCCAGATGGGTACAGGAGAAACTCCTTCGTATATCAAAGGAACAAAAGGTTCTTTCACTCTCGCCGGAACAGCCACTCTTGGTATTACCGACCGTTACGGAATAACTAAGTCCGTAATAAGTTCAATCGGCGGTAATATACGAACTGAAGGTCTTCGGACTTTCAGTGAACAGGCAAATTATGTATATAACGGATCAGGTAACCAGAATACAGGAGATGGTTTGCCGGCGATTGTAAACCGCTTTATTATCAACAAGGCAGGATTGGTAGTTAGCCTGACATCAACCCTAAATGCTGCCGAAGTCTTTTCAATCGGAGCCGGATCCATAGCCAATCTTGGATCTTTCACCCATAACACTGGTTCCCTTGTCCTCGGAGGAATCGGCCAGCAGCCGGGTACCTATGGTCATACAAGTTCGGATGCATTATTCAAGAATGATACATATTTTGCTAATGCCACGGGGGTAGTGAATAATACCAGTTCTGATGGTACATGGTTGGGAATAACGACAGATTGGAATCAGGCCTCCAACTGGAGCGGAGGGATTCCCACGGAAACAACCGACGTGATGATAAGATCCACCGTTCCCAACCAACCCATAATCTCAGGTCCGGTAACAGCACTGGCATATTCAGTAACAATAGGTCAGTCTGCCTCACTGACTATAGCTCCGCGGGGATCGGCTACCTTTGCTTCACTGAACAACAATGGTACTATAAACCTTAAATCGGATGCTTCAGGTACAGCATCGCTTATCCTGGATTCTTACACCGATAACGGAGCTGAAAACATAGAGCTGTTCCTCACAGGTGGACAAGCCGGGGACGAAGCATACAGGTGGCATTATATATCAGTGCCTGTAACACCTTCAATTCCTGCTGCCATATTTGAAGCTCACACAAAGGATCTGGCACAATTCGTTGAGGGGAACTACGAAGGCACTTCCGATGAGGGATGGATTGCATCCGACGGTTACAACTACGCTACCGGAACCTATGGGGAACCTTTCTCCAACCTTGTATTGGGTAAAGGATATGATTATTACAGTGATACCGACTACACCTTCTCTTTCGGCGGAACTTTGAATACCTCCGGTCTTGAAAACATCCCGCTTGCTTATTCCGGTACCGAACCGGGATCGGAAAACTATGGATTCAATCTGCTTGGGAATCCATTTACAAGCGGATTGTCATGGGATGTTATCGTGAATCTTCCGGATTATCCGCTTAATACCAGTAAGGCTGTCTACTTTACCAAAGACAACATCCAGTATACTTATGTCAACGGTGTGGGTACTCCCGAAGGTGCGAGCGGACATATACCGCCTATGCAGGGATTTTTCGTGAAAACATCCGCTTCAGGAAATGCATTCAAGATTCCATTGCAGGCAAGGGAACACAACTTGACACCGAGATACAAGGGATCAGGAGAGACAATACCACTTATCAGGTTATCATTGACTGGAACCGGCGGATCAGACGAAACGGTTGTACGTTTTGACAATAACGCAAAGGAAGGAATTGACTATGATTTTGATGCACTGAAGTTAAATTTCAAATCCGGCGTTCCTTCAATCACATCACTGAACGGTAAAGTCAATATGATCATCAATGGTCTTCCTTTCCCGGAGACCTCGGTTGAAATTCCCCTACGCGTGATCTCCGGCAGAAATGCTCCCGGTAAACTCACCATCAGCGCCCGTCAGATTGAAGGACTGGAAGATTATATTGTACTGCTGTCCGACAAATTGATAAACAAGACTGTCAATCTTAGAACCACCGGAGATTACAGTTTCGATGCCCCGGGAGAACCGGCATATGGCAGGTTTGTGCTGACAGTTAAGAAAGCTGATCAGAGTGAAGAGATCCCTGTAATCAGGGAAGATCAGTTCATGATCTACAACGCGATGGACCTTATCAACATCAAAACCATTGCTGATGAATGGGAAGGACTGTCGGGAACAGTCAGACTGTTAAGTATTACCGGAAGGCCCTTAAGTATTCATCGCGACTGCTTGTTCAGTAAAGACTCGCCAATACAGATCGGGGAGCCGGACAGGCCAGGTATCTATTTATTGGAGATAAGTTCGGGACAAAAGCGCTTTACCGCTAAGGTTGTGGTCAAATGACTTTTACCTGTAAAAAGTGAATGATCTTTAAATGAGCTTGCTGGGATTTAATACATAAGTGATCTTTAACCAGTGACTTAAAAAACTTTAGATTTTTTGCTGTTTTAAAGATTTTTTGCTAATGTTGAATAATAAATTATATTTGTAACCTGTTTTAAATTATGGTTTTTTGTTTCCATGTTGAAACAAATTATATAAATGGCTTCTAAAAAGACCTATATGAAACCCGAAATCAATGTTGTTAACATTGATAATTCGATTTCGCTTGTCATGATGACAAATGTTCCTCCAAACCCCATGATGCCAAGGGGTAGCAGTAACAAGGGAACAGATACGCCATTTACCAGTCCTTTCGATGAAAAACCATTCAGCTAGAACATCACATCGGGGGAATCAACTGAGAAGATATAAAAGAGAGCGCACCATGGCGCTCTTTTTTATTTAATTGCCTAAGAGATCTCAGCTATAATAAATCCATGTTTGATTTCATCATATTCTATTACTCTATATCCGGTCTGAATAAGTTCAGCCTTGATTTCATCTTCACAGAAATAGTGAATAAAATTCGGAACAAGCTTATCTCCCAACTCTGATCTCTCGTTGCGAGTGAAAAAACCAACAAATCCCGATACACGCTGTATCATTTTGTCGCGACAGTTTCTACCCTTCACCCATATAAATGAAATCATAAGCCTGCTTCCCGGATGCATAAAGGCTTGCAGATCCTTAAGGAATTTAATTCTTGACGGCCTCCCCTTAATATGCGAATATGCCCCCCAGCCAATAATGACGGCATCGTAAGTCTTTGTTTGTGAAGGAACCGTGTTCCTGGGAAGATGGATTATACTGCTTTCTATTTTATTCTTCTTCAGAAGGTTATTTCCATATTCAACAAGCGCAGAATTGCATTCAAAGGCATCTACCCTGAAACCCATCCTGCTAAGTCCGATAACTTCCCTGCCGCCACCTGCCGCGATAAGCATAATGGTTTTAACCTCAGCAAAATGATTTTTGACAATATATTGTTCCCAGTCATATAATCCTTTCTCATTGTACTCGTCTTCAACATAGATCGTATTTGTTCTGTAATGCAATTCATCCGAATACGCGATACCCTTTTTGCCGAGGGCGCCAAGCCAGAAACCGGAGTGAAAAGCATCGAGAAAGCTTGTAAGTTTCTTTAGAAATGTGAAGCAGGAATGGGAAAGTCTGACAAAGAGCTTGTAGAATTTCATAAACAGTGTTTTCCGGCAAATTTAATAATTTCATCCCCAAAAGTTGTCATAATAAAATCTCAGTGTAAGAGGGTGAGAAATAATGAGTCGTGCCGGTCTTGCAGCAGTTTCTGTTGACAATTGCCGGCAAAACACTTTTTCGCTTTCGCTTCGATGTACATAATTGCCGGAACCGGAGTATCGGAAACTTCATAATTCTGTGTTCATCCCGAAAAAATTTTTCGATTAAAAAGAAACCCGCATAACTTTTAAAACTCCATAAACCTTTATCAGGAAATCATATCTTTGTCACATTGAACTGAATCCATGAAAAAGTTTATACTGCTCTTCCATATATTCGTCCTTTCAGTATATGTATACTCTCAGGAGCTTCCCCACCAGATTGCCAATACGGGAGTATATGAGTTTCTGGATGAGCTGGCGTCAATGCAGATCATCGAGATCAATTCGGCTGTAAAGCCATACTCACGGCTTTACATTGCTAATAAACTAAATGAGGTTGACAGGCAACGCGAAGTTCTTAACTCGAGGCAACAGAAGGAACTCGACTTCTACCTTACCGACTTCGGCAAGGAGATAATAGAAACGGGATGCAACGGATTGTCGATGCTATGGCATAACGGACTGAAAACTAACCCGGCCAGAGAAACGATCACACGGTTGAGGCGAGACCTTTTCTACTACAGGGATTCACTTTTCTCACTCACGGTAAACCCGATACTCGGGGGGGAGCTGTTCAGTAGTTCCGGCGGTAAGGCAACATATATCCGCAACGGGGCAGAGGCGCGTGCATACATCGGCAAATGGGGATTCTTCGCCTCGCTGCGCGACAACCATGAGAAACCACTGCTCGGACGTCCGGAATACCTGACAAAACGCGAAGGTGGACATGTAAAGGGCAGCACCGACTGGAGCGACATGCAGGCAGGAATCACGAGATCATGGAGCTGGGGCTATGCAGGATTTGTAAAGGATCGTCTGCAATGGGGTACCAATTACAACGGTGCAAATATCTTCGGAGGAAATAACCCTTCATTTTTCACATTCAAGCTTAATCTGAAACCGGTAAAGTGGTTTGAGTTCAACTATTTCCATGCCTGGCTCAATTCAATGGTGGTCGACAGCTCCCGGTCGTACTGGGTGAATAACAGCTATGGCCAGGATTACCGCGAGGTATACCATAAGAAATACATAGCTGCAAACATGTTCACTTTTACTCCCGTGAGGAACCTGAATATTTCCGCGGGAAACAGCATAGTTTACACCGACAGGCACTTCAGTCCGGTTTACATGTTCCCCCTGTTCTTTTACAAATCGGTCGACCATTCCATGACTTCCGGAATTGACAACATGAATTCCCAGACCTTTATCGACATCAGTTCGAGAAATATCCGGAACCTTCATCTATATGCCACACTGTTCATCGATGAACTGTCGGTGGCCAGATTCACCCGCGATGATGAATGGAACTTTTTTAGCTGGAAGACAGGCTTCAGACTGGGCAATTTCCCCGTCCAAAACCTTTCGCTGACCACAGAGTTTACATATTCCTATCCTCTAACATATCAGCATTATGTTCCCACTCTGACTTTTGATACCCAGCATTTCAATCTTGGGCATTATCTCAGGGATAACTCCAGGGAATGGTATATGGCGCTCGAATACAAGCCAATCCGTACTCTCAATATCAGGGCGTGGCTCACAGATGCCGTAAGAGGACCGGATTACACGGGGCTTGGCACGCCGAGAGTGGGCAATCCGCCGCTGGAATCGGTTGAATGGCAGAGCAGGGTTTACGGACTAAGAGCCTCGTATCAGGTTATTAATGACTTGTATCTGTGGGGGAGCTTCGTCAGTTCGGATGTATTAGGGGATCAGAGCTGGAGTTCGCCGTATTTCTATGGGAATAAAAACACCATCAATGTTGGCACAACATTTGGATTTTAGCAGAAAATGGCTTTCTCGCGGATAATAAAACGGCGAACCACAAACCGCTGGTCGCGTATCGCTAACTTCATTTTTTTCCTCAAATATTCTTTACAGATTCATTAAAAATTCCTTAATTTGATAATCCATATTGAAAAGTTAAATGAAGATCCTCAGATTTAGGGCACTTACGCTCTTGGTTGATATTGTTATACTTGTAATCTCATTCCTGATAGCAGTATCATTCAAACCATCCGGATTGAAAGGCTATCTTCCCTCACATTTGCTTTTTTTTATAGGTCTGACCCTTATCTGGATCATCGTGTCCATCCTGAACGGGAAAATATTCAGGGGAAAAGTCGTCGACTACTCTTCAATGACCGAGCGGGTCCTGACGAGCAATATAATCTCGCTTGCCATTATAGCCCTGCTGATGTACACCATCAGGGAATATGCCTATTCAAGAACGGTGGTTCTTGGTACGGTACTGATAGCTACCCTTATAGAACTCATTGTAGGAGCGGTTTACATAGCCTACAAAAAAGCCCACATACAGGATTACGAGAATTATGCCGACTATAGGGTAACAATAAAGAAATCGGAACAGGAACTCGTGGAAAAGGCGGCAGGAAATGGCAAAAAAATTCACAAACCAGAGATCATAAATCTGAGGGTGCTGATTGCCATTGAAAGGGAAAGCGGTGTAGATGCAGCAAGGGCAATAATCAAAATGTGCGGTGGAAAACTAAACGGTATAACGGCAGTTCTTTCTACAACAACCATTTTCAATATCTCAAACCTGCCGGAAGAAGAATACGATTATATCATTAACCTCAAAAGGATAAATGATATAATTAAACTGAACGACTTCCTCGACGAGGTTAACCTTAAACTGAGGGATGAAGGAAATTTCCTTTGCTGTGTCGAGACAAAGGATCGGAGAAAAGCCAGGATACTGAGAAAGTATCCCCCCGTTCTGAATTATATCTATTATTCTTTAGATTTCGTATTGAAACGAATAATGCCTAAGCTCAAGTTTACCCGGGGCCTGTACAAGATGATAACTCACGACCTGAATAAGGTTTACTCGAGGGCGGAAGCCCTGGGAAGGCTTTCAAGGGCAGGGTTCATGATAGACCAGGAAACATTCATCGGCGACATGCTGTACATAGAGGCAACGAAGATAGCAGAGCCCATGCCCATGAACGGCATAAACTACGGACCGCTGATAGCACTGCCCAGAATAGGAAAAGGTGGCGAAACCATCAAGGTTTACAAGATGCGGACCATGCATCCCTATTCGGAGTACATCCAGGATTATGTGTACAAACAGTATGATCTTCAGGAAGGAGGTAAGTTCCAGGACGATTTCAGGATAACCTCATGGGGAGGTCTGAGCAGGAAAATATGGCTTGATGAACTGCCGATGCTTATCAACTTATTCAAGGGAAACATGAAGCTGGTTGGTGTCAGGCCCCTGAGCAGACACTACTTCGAACTATACAATCCCGACCTCCGCGAGCGCCGTATCAGGTACAAACCCGGCCTGATCCCGCCTTTCTATGCCGACATGCCGAAGAACCTCGATGAGATACAAGCATCAGAGAACCGCTATCTGGATTCGTATGAAAAGAGTCCGGCACTTACCGATATAAGGTATTTTTTTAAGTCGGTGGGGAATATTTTGTTCAAACATGCGAGAAGCAGGTAAAGAAGGGCACAGGGCGGAGGAACGGCTTGCGGCGAGCGGCATGCGGCTGGTGGCAAAAGCACGGGGCACGGGGGGCAGTGACAGGTCTTGCAGGTCGTGCAAGCTGAGGAGTGAAACGACGAAGTCCCGCTCCGAGGGATCTTGCAGGTCATGCAGGTCTTTTACAAGGCATTGACTTTTGATCACGCTAAACGCTGAAAATTATCAATTATCAATGAACAATTAACAATTTGATGTGTGTGCTTGCTTTTTTTGCTTGAACTTGGAACCTCGAACCCCAAACCTAGTCATTCTATCCCAATTCAAACATCCTTTCAACCAACAGCCACTTCTCCGGTGTTGCCTCCTTGTCCCCTGCCTGTTGAAATTTCGAAACATATTGTTCCCATTCCGCCTGCCGTGGTAATGTTGCAAGCTTCTTCATAGCCTTGTCGTGGTCGAAATCGGGAACAGTGTCCATTATCATGAACAGGCTGGTTCCATGTATATAGATCTCCATATCGAGGATACCAACTTCACGTATGCCCTGTGATATTTCAGGCCACGCGTTTTCAGGTTTATGAACCTCCTTGTACTTTTCAATCAGTTCTTTGTCGTCGCGAAGGGTGAGGACCTTGCAGTATCTCTTAAAGCTGGTGTAGTTGGTGGTCTTTGAATATCCGGTCATTTCTGTAATAATTAAAATGCTAAGGTAAGGATTTTTGTCGTGCAGCTCCTGCAAGTCATGTGCATCCCGATCATTTGGAAACACCGCACACCCCGTAACCCGTAACGCCTATCGAATATTTCTAACCTATTTCCGTTATATTTGATAGATATAATCATCCAACTACTAATCAATGAGCGGTAATAATAAGAAGGTTTTCGTATCCGGCTGTTTCGACATGGTTCATTCCGGACATATAGCATTTTTACAGGAAGCTTCGCAATACGGCGATCTGTATATTGGTCTGGGATCGGACAAAACCATCAGGGAGTTGAAGGGCCGCGATACAATTAATTCCGAAGATGAAAGGATGTATATCCTGAGCGCCCTCAGATGTGTTCATAAGGTGGTCGTCAACAACGGAAGCGGACTCCTCGATTTTGTGGAGGAGATGAAGAAGCTCTCTCCGGATATCTTCATTGTAAATGAGGACGGCCATACTCCCGACAAGGAAAAACTCTGCAAGGATCTCGGGATAGAGTACAAGGTGCTGAAAAGGATTCCACATGCCAGCCTGCCGGCAAGGTCGACCACTGCCCTCAGGGCATTCAAGCCAATACCTTACAGGATCGACATTGCAGGAACCTGGATCGATCAGCCCTATGTTTCGATCTACCATCCCGGGGCAGCGATCACCGCCTCGATCGAACCCACAATAGAATTCAACGAACGCTCGGGAATGGCCACCTCAACCCGGAAAAAAGCAATCGAGCTGTGGAACAACCATCTCCCTCTCGAGAAACCCGAGAAACTTGCAAAAACCCTCTTTAGGTACGACAATGACCCGGGAACAAAGGAAGTGAGCGGATCGCAGGATTCGATAGGCATTACAATGCCTGGGATCAACAGGTTCTGGTTCGACAGGGGGAATTACTGGCCTTCGGTTTTTGAAATAATATCCGATCCTGAAACAATAAAATGGCTTGAGGACAGGTTGTATATGCTGACGCTATGGCCGCGTCCGGATGGATACAATGTTCTCAGCGATACACATATCAACACTGAAAACGTGAAGAGCCTCGCGGAAGCGGCCGATCTGACCTGGGAAGGACTTAAATCGGGGGATTACGGAAAATTCTCCGAAGGATTCCTCGAATCGTTCCACTCCCAGATCAGGATGTTCCCGAAGATGATCAACCCGGAAATAGAAAAGATCATCAGTAAGTACAGCGGCATCGCTGATGCCTGGAAGCTTACGGGAGCAGGCGGTGGAGGCTATCTCCTGATGGTAAGCGAAATAGAGATACCGAATACGATCAGGATAAAGGTGAGGGTGAAAGAACTGGGGTTGTGAAAGGCTCAGGGCGCAGAGCACGGGGAACGGGGCACAAGGCACAGAGCTCAGGGCTCAGAGTGCAGGGCAAAAGGCAGATAAATGACCGTGAACCGTTAGCAAAAGAATGAAAATCCACTATTGAAGTAAACATAGATAACCAATCAGACAACGAAGAATATGCCAAAAACAGCTTTAATAACAGGAGTAACAGGACAGGATGGCGCGTATCTCGCGGAATACCTTCTGAAGAAGGGATATATAGTTCACGGGATCAAGAGGCGCAGTTCGCTGTTTAACACCGAAAGGATCGATCACCTGTATCAGGACCCGCATGTAGATAAAAGGGATTTTATTCTTCATTACGGTGACCTGACTGATTCGATGAACGTGACCAAGGTAATTCAGGAATGTAAGCCTGATGAGATATACAATCTCGCGGCAATGAGCCATGTAAAGGTCAGTTTCGATACTCCCGAATACACAGCCAATGCCGACGGTATCGGAACCCTCAGGATACTTGAGGCTGTCAGACTGCTGGGGATGGAGAAACACACCCGGATCTACCAGGCTTCGACCAGCGAACTATACGGATTGGTACAGGAAGTGCCCCAGACCGAAAAAACACCTTTCTATCCAAGAAGCCCATACGGAGTTGCCAAGCTCTACGCCTACTGGATCACGGTAAACTACCGTGAGGCCTATGGAATGCATGCCAGCAACGGGATACTCTTTAACCATGAATCTCCCATCAGGGGTGAGACTTTCGTTACAAGGAAGATAACAAGAGCAATGGCAAGGATAGCCCTCGGACTTCAGGAATGCCTTTACATGGGCAACCTTTCGTCGCGCCGCGACTGGGGACATGCAAAGGACTATATCAGGGCAATGTACCTTATACTCCAGCAGGAGAAGCCAGACGATTATGTGATATCTACCGGAGTAACTACTTCTATCCGTGAATTCATTCTGAAAACCTTTGATTTTGCAGGTCTTAAACTGGAGTTCTTGGGAGAAATGGAAAACGAAACAGGGAAACTGGTCAATATCGACGAGGATATGTTCATTGAAAGGATAGGCAGGGATTTCCTTGATGCAATGAGGAAGAGGATGAAGCATGATCCGGTCCTGGTGAGAATTGATAAAAACTACTACAGACCCACCGAGGTGGATCTGCTGATTGGCGACTCTACCAAAGCCCGGACAAAACTGGGATGGAAGCCGAAATATGATCTTAACGGCCTGATCAAGGATATGAGCATTTCCGATATTCAGCTCATGAAGAAGGAAACTCATATCAAAAATGGAGGATACAGGACTCTGAATTATTTTGAATAGTTCAACCTTGCTCCGGGAATATTTCAGCCCTTTCGAAAAAGCCGGCAAGAGGGAAAAGAAGAAAAGAAGAAAAAATGAAAATGCTGCAGGCCAGGAAAAAGGAGTAGAATTCTTAATTTTGACATAGCCCCTGAGTTCATGGGAGCCGGGGGTTAAACAATGGAAGCTAAAACATCATGAATAAAGACTCAAAAATATATGTTGCAGGTCATACCGGCCTGGTTGGTTCAGCCCTGACTCTTACGCTCAGGGAAAAAGGTTATAATAACCTTATCCTGAGAACAATTGAGGAACTTGATCTGACAGGTCAGAACACGGTGGATGCTTTTTTCGCGGAACAAAAGCCGGAATATGTGCTTATTGCTGCTGCCAAGGTTGGAGGGATAGTTGCAAACAACACCCTGAGAGCCGATTTTATCTATGTGAACCTGATGATCCAGAACAACATTATACATGCAGCCTGGAAATACGGAGTAAAAAAGATTCTTTTCCTTGGATCCACATGCATATATCCCAGGAATGCTCCCCAACCCCTGAAAGAAGACTATCTATTGACCAGTCAGCTGGAATACACAAACGAACCCTATGCAATCGCCAAGATAGCCGGACTCAAGATGTGCGAGTCATTCAATATTCAGTATGGGACCAACTACATCGCCGTGATGCCAACCAACCTGTACGGTCATGGTGACAACTACAATCTCGAAGCATCGCATGTGCTCCCGGCGCTGTTGAGGAAGTTTCATCTTGGCAAGTGTCTGGAAGATGGCAATTTCGAGGCTATCAGGAAGGACCTCGACAAGTATCCTGTCGAAAAGATCAGTGGAAGTTCCGATCAGGAAAGCATAGTCAGGATACTGAGTAAATACGGAGTCAGGAAAAATGACCGGGGTAAGGTGGAAGTGGGTATATGGGGCACCGGAACACCGCTCAGGGAATTCATGAACTCCAAGGACATGGCGGAAGCCTGTGTTTTTATAATGGAAAACATCGATGTAAAAGATATAACTGCAATACACACTGCCGGTGTCAGCGATCCTGAATATCATCCCCCTCATTTCCTTAATATTGGAACAGGAGAGGAAATAAGCATCAGGGACCTTGCATACAAGATAAAGGCTCTTACCGGCTTTAGCGGCGAAGTTGCCTTTGACAGCAGCAAGCCCGACGGCACCATGCGAAAGGCAACGGATACTACTGCACTGAAGGGACTGGGGTACAAGCATAAAATCAGTCTGGATCAGGGCATTAGGAAAACTTATGAGGAGTACTTGAAGTACAGATGAAAAGTCTTGCGGTCTTGCGGTCTTGCGGTCTTGCGGTCTTGCGGTCTTGCAAGTTGTGCGCTCGTGGAAGTTGTGAGGTTGCAGTCCATCAACCATTTATTTGCGGGGTTTGAGGTATTTCATGAGAACGCTGATGCTATTGATCAGGTTTTGGCATTTTTCTCTTCGTAAAAGAGCTGTCTCAGAGATAACATAGGATTGGTCCTCTGCGATATAATACATGTTCTTGACTTCACCAGAAGATCCCTTGGAAATATTTAGAAAATTACGGAATTCAGCATCACTATTTCTGCAAAAACCTTCAGAAATATTGTTCATTATAGAAATCCCAGCACTTATAACCTGATTCCTAAAAGCAAAATCTTCACAATTTCTAAAATCAGTATAAATCAGATTAACCAACTCCCTGGACATCTTCCAGATATCCAAGTCTTCAAAATTTTTTATTGTTGCCATTTTGCAGCTTTTAATGTAAGACATATTTATCCACCACTAAAATAGCAATTATTCACCACAATTCTTCAGGATTTTCTGTCCGCACGACCGCACGACCGCAGGACTGCAGGACTGCAAGACTGCAAGACTGCAGGACCGCAGGACCGCAAGACCGCAGGACTGCAAGACAACGACCGAAGGGAGTAAGACCGCGACCGAAGGGAGCCAGACCATTACAGCTTTCTGAGAAAGGTCATCGGTATGTTGATTATAACGTTTTGATCAAGCCGGTCAATGCGGACTACCACCCTGCTGTGCTTGCCAATCTTGATCAGTTCGCCGGTAAGTCCGATGAGTGATCCCCGAACCACCTCCACGTTGTCGCCCGGATCGAATTTTTCTGAGCTGACCTCTATTTCAGCATCGCTGTCAATTAGAAGACGCAGGTTGTCAATCTGTTTTTCCGGGATCGGAGCCGGCTGACCTTCAAATGTAACGAAACGTACTACGCCCGGAGCCTGGTATACTTTCAGGAATTCCAGGGGGGTAACTTTTACGAATATATAGGACGAAAGAAGAGGGACTTCAACCAATTTTTTCCTGTCGCTCCAGATCCGGTAAGTCTTCTGTAGGGGAAGGAATACATTCACTCCCACCTCCAACAGTCTGTCGCGGACCTGTTTCTCGGCTCTCGGATTGGTATAAACAGCAAACCATTTAGGTTCATGTTGTTTGAGGAAATGGTTTTTCGTAACAGTATTTCCGTTCTTTTTAGAGTCCATGTCTGTTGCAAAAAAACCGCCCTTGTTCAGGACGGCTATCAAGTTTTTGTATTTCTTGTTTCTTCCGTGCACCGCTTACCGCGCACGGTTCTTATTTCTGTTTCATCTTTGCTTCCATCGACAGGGTGGCATGAGGTACAGCCCTCAGTCTTTCCTTTGAGATAAGCTTGCCGGTTTCACGGCAGACACCGTAGGTCTTGTTCTCAATCCTGATCAGAGCAGCCTGCAGGTGCTGGATGAATTTCAGCTGACGCTGGGCAAGCCTGCCGGCTTCTTCCTTGCTGAGCGTGGTGGCTCCTTCCTCAAGCACCTTGAAAGTGGGGGAAGTATCCATGGTATCGTTGCTCTCTTCGTGTGTAATACTTGATTTAAGAATATCGTAATCTTTCTTGGCTTTATCAAGCTTTGCCAGGATGATCTGCCTGAATTCATCAAGTTCCTCATCCGTATATCTCGTCTTCACAGCCATGGCAGTAAGTGTTTTGTTTATGGCGCAAAGGTACTTTTTTTAACGGAATAAAAAAATCATATTAGTCGTTCATTTTGAAGAAGGTAATTTAAGATGAAGAAGAGATGTTCAACCATTCTTGATCACGGAAATCCTTATATTCATATCGTCTATCTCCACCTCCCGTACATTGCCCCTGGAGAAGTCGCTTACAACAGCCACCTTAGTGGCGAGCGTTTGCGATCCGATATAGTCTGCATGACGGTTCACTGCTTTGCTGATAAGATCATGATTCTCTATAAGGACGGTAATCTTGTCGGTGACATCAAAACCGCTTTCCTTGCGTATGTTCTGGATCCGGTTGACAAACTCGCGCGCAATGCCTTCGTAACGCAATTCATCGGTAACGGTGACGTCGAGAGCAACGGTAAGTTTGCCTTCGTTTGCAACCTGCCAACCGGG
Source organism: Bacteroidales bacterium (assembly GCA_034679225.1). Classification (GTDB taxonomy): domain Bacteria; phylum Bacteroidota; class Bacteroidia; order Bacteroidales; family VadinHA17; genus LD21. The sequence goes on from JAXDBC010000076.1 coordinate 22,577, forward strand.
GATATCCTCTGAAATGATCTCAACATCGTCCCTGGTGAGAATGACTTCTTTACCTCCGATCAGAAGCGTATGACTGCCGGTCGTCTCAAGCGATGCAATATCCTGGCGCGTCATTGAAGCGATGGCTTTGCTGATGTCCTTCATCATCTTGCCGTACCTCGGACCGAGTGTCCTGAAATCGGGTTTCACCTTTTTCACCAGAATGGACGAGGTATCGTCGATATACTCAACATCTTTCACGTTGACCTCGGCAAGTATCAGATCCTTCACAGCCTCGAACTTCTCCCTGAAATCTTTCTCGGTAAGGGGAACAATTATTCTGGCCAGGGGTTGGCGAACCTTTATGCTTACCTTTCGCCTGAGACCGAGTATCATTGATGAAATAGCCTGGGCTATCGACATTCTCTCCTCAAGATCGCTGTTTATAAGAGCTTCGTCATAAGCGGGGAAAGGAGCCAGGTGCACCGAGTCCTCAACGGCTTTCCCGGTGGTTAAATTCAAATCGCGGAACAGTTGGTCCATGTAGAACGGAGCAATGGGTGCAGCAAGCCGGCTGACCGTTTCAAGACAGCTGTAGAGAGTCTGGTAGGCAGCTATCTTGTCGTTGTCATAGTCACCGCCCCAGAAACGCTTCCTGTTAAGGCGGACGTACCAGTTGCTCAGGTTCTCTGTGACAAAATCCTGAATTGCCCTTCCGGCACGGGTAAGATCATAATTCTCATAGCAATTCCCGACTTCTTTCACAAGTGAGTTCAGCAGGGATATGATCCAGCGGTCGATCTCGGGCCTGGTTTCAATTGGTATCTCATCCTCGGCATGCCTGAAATTGTCGATATTGGCATAGAGCGCGAAGAAGGAATATGTGTTGTAAAGGGTTCCGAAGAACTTCCTTTTCACCTCATCGATCCCCGAAGCATCGAATTTCAGGTTGTCCCAGGGTTGGGCATTGGTGAGAAGATACCATCTGAGGGGATCGGATCCGTATTCGTTGATAATTTCAAAAGGATCGGCGGCATTACCAAGACGTTTCGACATCTTGTTGCCGTTTTTGTCAAGAACCAGTCCGTTTGATATGATGTTTTTGAATGAAACCGAATCCGATATCATTGTGGCTATTGCATGGAGGGTGAAGAACCAGCCTCTTGTCTGGTCTACACCTTCTGCAATAAAATCGGCAGGGAACATCTCGCTGAAATTCTCCCTGTTCTCGAAGGGATAGTGAGCCTGGGCATAGGGCATCGCACCGGAGTCGAACCACACGTCGATCAGGTCTGGCTCACGGAACATCTTCTTTCCCGTCGGGCTGACCAGAATGATCTCGTCGACGAAGGGCCTGTGAAGATCAAATTTCATGTAGTTCTCAGCTGAATTGTCGCCCTCGGTGAAAGCCCCGAGAGGGTTCTTGTCCATAAATCCGGCAGCAATTGATTTATCGATCTCAGCTTTCAGTTCGGCCGCGGAACCTATGCATATTTCTTCTGTTCTGTCCTCCGTGATCCATATAGGCAGCGGTGTGCCCCAGAACCTGGAGCGTGAAAGGTTCCAGTCGACCAGGTTCTCAAGCCATTTGCCAAAGCGGCCGCTGCCTGTCGACCGCGGATTCCAGTTAATGGTGTTGTTAAGCTCGATCAGTCTATCCCGGAAGCTGGTAGTCCGGATAAACCAGGCATTCAGCGGATAGTAAAGAACCGGTTTGTCGGTCCTCCAGCAATGCGGGTAGCTGTGGAGCTGCTTCTCTATTCTGAAAACCTTGCCCTGCTGTTTGAGGCTTACAGCAATGTCGATATCTAGAGTGTCGGCATCCTGATGAATGGTGTCGTCATACTCATTCTTGACAGGTCTTCCCTCAAATCCCGTGTAGGAAGCGGTGTTAACCCTTTCCCTCACAAACTGTATGTCGAGATCCCTGATGGGAACCATATAACCTTTCTTGTCGACCATCGGACCCATGGTGCCGTCTTTTCTCTTCAGGATCATCCCGGGGATGCCGTTTTCCTTGCCTGCCCGGTAGTCGTCGGCTCCAAAGGTGGGAGCTATGTGAACAATGCCCGTACCATCCTCGGTTGTTACGAAATCGCCGATTATCACCCTGAAGGCGCCCGCGTCGGGTTTCACCCAGTCGATAAGCTGTTCGTAGTCTGTTCCCTCAAGAGAACTTCCCGGAAATTCATCCAGCACCCTGAAAGGAATCTTTTTGTCACCCTGTTTGTATTCGGAAAAATCCAGGGCCTTGTTCTCCGCGGGGAACATCGAATTTAAAAGGTCTTTTGCAATGATGACCGTTATCGGGGTTCCCGAATAAGGATTGAAACTGCGTACCCTGACATAGATAATGTCCTTACCTACTGCCAGTGCAGTGTTTGAAGGAAGTGTCCACGGGGTGGTTGTCCAGGCCATAATATGGACATCGGCGGTGTCGGTGTTCGTGTAAAGGAATTCCGATTTTTCATTTCTTATTACCCTGAACTGGGCGATACAAGTGGTATCCCTTACATCCCTGTAACAGCCCGGGAGGTTAAGCTCATGGGAACTCAGTCCGGTGCCGGCTGCAGGTGAGTACGGCTGAATGGTGTATCCCTGGTAGAGAACCCCTTTGTCGTAAAGCTGCTTAAGGAGCCACCAGAGGGTTTCAATATAGCGGTTGTCGTAAGTTATGTACGGATCATCCATGTTTACCCAGTAACCCATCTTGCGGGTCAGTTCTTCCCACGTGTCGGTGTATTTCATCACATCGATCTTGCAGGCCTTGTTAAAGTCCTCGATGGATATCTTCGCACCGATATCTTCCTTCGTGATGCCAAGAGCCTTTTCCACACCCAGTTCGACGGGAAGACCGTGTGTATCCCATCCTGCCTTGCGTTTCACCTCGTAGCCGCACTGAGCCTTGAAGCGGCAGATCGCATCCTTTATTGAGCGTGAGAGAACATGATGGATCCCCGGCATGCCGTTAGCCGAAGGAGGGCCCTCGTAGAACACGAATTCGCCTTTACCGTTAAGCTGACGCACACTCCTGCGGAATGTGTCATTGTCATCCCATACCTTCAGAATGTCCCTGTTTACCTGCGAGAGGTCCAGATTCTTATATTCCGGAAACCGTTTCCCCATCGGATCAATAAGTTAATGTTCCAAAACCGTTTTGAAAAAATCGCACAAAGATAGGAAAAAGGTGGAAAGGATACAAGATGTGAAGAAGATGAATGGGAGAATGGGAGACGGAGAGACCGCAAGACTGCAAGACTGCAAGACTGCAAGACACACTGCAGGACAAAACGAAGGTTGCATCGGATGAATCCCCTCCTCGGAGGGGTGGGGGTGGGTTCTTGCACAGAGCACAGGGCAAAAGAACGGCATGCGGCTCGCGGCGTGCGGTAAGCGGCGAATTAACAGGCATTTTTGCCTTGTGAGAAATGTAAATTATAATAAAAGAAGAAAATCCTTTTCTTTGTATAAAAACAGATAGAATGAGGCTCTGGGTGCTTGTTATAGTTTTGTTTATAAACCTTTTCCCGGCCGCGGGACAAGTGACCGATTCACTGAAATACATTTCCCTCGATCCTTATTATTTTCATTTACAGTATCTTAAAGAAGATTCTGCAATTCTGATAGATGTTAGACTGCCCTTCGAATTCAGGGGCAGGATAATTAAAAATGCAGTCAATATTCCCTCCTCAAGGGAGATGAAGAGGCTGACCGATACAATCACAAAGGATCGTCCTCTTTTGCTTTACTGCACCACGGACGACAGAAGCCGCAAGGCCGCGGAACAGTTGTACGACCAGGGCTTCCGTAAACTTTATAATCTTGAGGGTGGTATCGTGGCATGGAGGAAGGAGAATATGCCGGTGACGAGGTGGAAGAAGAGACGGAGGGACTAAGGGACGATGGGGGAATGGGAGAAGAGGGGAATGGGAGAAGAGGAGACTTAGAGACTAGGGACGGCTTGAAATAATTGAATACCTTTGTAAATAAATATTCAGACATAGATATGTTTTCAGGAATAGTGGAAGAAGCTGCGCCGGTCGTCAGTCTCGAGAAGGAGAAAGACAATCTGCACATTACGATGCGCTGCTCATTTGCCGATGAGCTCCGGATAGACCAGAGCATTTCGCATAACGGTGTTTGCCTTACGGTGGTAAGGAAAGACAAGGACACCTACACAGTTACTGCCATAAAGGAGACGCTTGAGAAATCAAATCTCGGGCTTTTGAAACCGGGCGACAAGGTGAACCTCGAGCGAAGCACCAGGCTTGATGGCCGTCTCGACGGACATATGGTACAGGGACATGTCGACCAGACTGCTGTCTGCACCGATGTCTCCGAAAGCGGCGGAAGCTGGTACTACACCTTTGAATACGAGCCCGCCAGGGAGGATTACATCACCGTCGAGAAAGGATCGGTGTCAGTTAACGGAGTAAGCCTCACCGTAGTCAATTCACAAGCAAAATCCTTCCAGGTCGCGATCATTCCCTTCACCTGGGAAGTGACCAATTTTCATCAGATAAAAAAGGGTACGGTGGTCAATCTGGAATTTGATATACTGGGGAAATATATTGCTAAAATTGTACGACAGATATTTGAGGCGCAGGACACAGGGCGCAAGACGCAGGGTGAATGACGCTTTTCCATCCTGCGCCTTGCGTCATTTACTATTCTCCCATATCAATTTCCTCCCAAATCCCAGCCTGTTATCCGTCATTTTAATATAGCTCAGCTTAACTATCCACGGACGCGTATCCATAAGCATCGCGACCGGGAAACGACGGAGGTAGGCATTACGGGCTGAAGAGGCCAGTTCGCCTTCAGGTTCGGAAACGATTCCCTGGAACTGAATGCCTCTTATCTTGCCGATTACATTGGTTTCAAGGACTACCGATCCGGCGACCTGTTTATTGATAAGGAATTCCTTTCCGTGTCGTGTATCGGGATCGGTGGTGAAGACCAGGGCGTTTTCTTCCTCGATGTATACATAAAAACAATTTGCGCACCATGGTCCGGCATCAGTCGATGTAGCTATGGTCAGGACATGGTGCTTCCTGAAGAACTTTTTTATCCTTTCGTCAATCATCTTCCATCCAGTGATAGCTGTCTTCCACGAATCCGGCAAGAGTCAGAACGCGATCAACCACTGTCATCACCAGATCGGCGATCGTTGCCGGCTTGCTGTAAAATGAAGGACTGGCAGGGCATATTATTGCCCCGGCCTGGGTGAGCATCTCCATATTCCTGATATGAATAAGGTTATAGGGAGTCTCCCTGGGTACTATTATCAGTCTGCGGCGCTCCTTCAGCATAACATCAGCCGCCCTGCAGATGAGATTGTCGGATATGCCGCCTGCAATACGGCCCAGCGTGCCCATCGACGAGGGACAGATTATCATGGTATCGAAGGCAGACGAACCGGATGCGAATGGCGAAAAAAAATTGTTGTTTTCGTAACTCTTCGCGGGAGGATGGGGCTCAAAGGGACTTCCAATCTCGTGCTTCCAGATATCCATGGCAGTATCGGAAAAAACCACCGCAACTTCGGAAGGAGGCTGTTTCAGGCTACATAATCTGTCTATCAGCTTACGTGCATATACCGAACCGCTTGCCCCGGTAACAGCCACTATTATTTCGCGTTTTGAATCAGTCATATACAATTAACAGTCAGGAATCAAAATTAGTATTATACCGGCATATATGGATGCCGTGTTTAAGCTTTTCCGGGAAAGGACGTTTTTTTTGCTAACTTTGTGTACGTCCAGTCCGCATGTTTTGAGCATAATGTAAAAATTTGTTTGCTCCAATATACGAATGTGTCACGAACATGCAGGAGCCACAAGCAACGGACTGGATTTTTATTCGTTTGTGTGTCAATCGAAATTTCATGTACATTTAGGTCTTACAAAAACTTTGTTATGAAACCTGCATGTATCAAATGCACAAATACATATTTATATGATTCTCGGTTATTTGGCTTCCCCCGCTTGAGCGGGGCAGGTCTAATAGTATTAAAATCAAATAAATTATGATGAAGAAACTTGTAATACTCACCGGAGCCGGTATGAGCGCCGAAAGTGGAATAAAAACCTTCCGTGATTCAGGTGGCCTGTGGGAAGAGCACAGGGTTGAGGATGTGGCTTCCCCAATGGGTTGGGCCCTCAACAGGAAGCTGGTCCTTAAGTTTTACAATGACAGGCGCAGGGAGCTGGCCCGATGTGAGCCCAATGCCGGACACCTTGGTCTGGCCGCGCTAGAAAAGCATTTCAACGTACACATCATAACCCAGAATATCGATAATCTGCACGAAAAGGCAGGCAGCACCGATGTAGTCCACCTTCACGGGGAACTGACAAAGGCAAGAAGCACAAAGGATCCTGATCTGATATACGACATAGGCTACAAGGATGTCAACGAGGGAGACAAATGCGAATTGGGAAGTCAGTTGCGTCCCCATATCGTGTGGTTCGGGGAGGCCGTGCCTATGATTGAGGAGGCTGTTAAAATCACTTCCGAAGCTGATATTTTTGCAGTGATCGGAACTTCGCTGAATGTCTATCCGGCAGCCGGACTTATTGAATATGTTCCGGATAGAGCCTCTCTGTGGCTTATCGATCCCAACTATGTGTATGTTCCGGGCGACCGCAAGGTCACAGTGATTAAGGAGCCGGCAAGTAAAGGAGTAGAGGTTCTGACTGAAAGGCTTCTGGCGTTAAAATAAGAAAAGTCTGTACACTAATTGTCAGATCCCGGGGCTACCGCACCCGTAATACTGATATCTTTACATCATGATCGACCGCCAGACCATAGACAGGATACTCGATGCTGCCGATATAGTGGAGGTAGTACAGGACTTTGTGCCGCTGAAGAAAAGAGGCCTTAATTATCTTGGCCTGTGCCCGTTCCACAATGAGAAGACGCCTTCGTTCACGGTGTCGCCGTCGAAAGAGATATTCAAGTGCTTCGGCTGCGGCAAGGCGGGCAATGCCGTGAACTTCATCATGGAACATGAGCACCTCAAGTATCCCGAAGCCCTTAAATACCTTGCAAAAAAATACCACATCGAGATTGTCGAGAAAGAAAGAACACAGGAGGAAGTTGAAAAGGAAAACGAGAGGGAAAGCCTGTTGGTGATTACCGCCTACGCATCGCGACAGTTTTCCGAAAACCTGTATAATACCAATGAGGGCATCTCTGTCGGCCTGGGCTATTTCAGGGAAAGGGGCTTCAGACAGGATACCCTTAAGAAATTCGAGGTGGGTTACAGTTTCGAGCAGCGCGATGCCTTCTCGAAAAAAGCAATCGAGGATGGATATCGCACAGAACTGCTTGTAAAAGCCGGTCTGACCATCCAGAATGAAGAAAGGATATACGACAGGTTCAGCGGAAGGGTGATGTTCCCTATCCACTCGCTCTCCGGACAGGTTCTCGGATTCGGTGGAAGGATACTGAAATCGGATCAAAAGACAGCTAAATATCTCAATTCGCCCGAGTCGGAAATTTACCACAAGAGCCGCATCGTTTACGGGATCTATCAGGCCAGGAAGGCAATAAGCCGCCAAAACAAGTGCTACATGGTCGAAGGATACACCGATGTGATGTCGATGCATGAGGCAGGCATCGAAAACGTGGTGGCTTCATCAGGTACATCGCTTACCCAGGAACAGGTAAGACTTATCAAACGGTTTACCCCAAACATCACCATATTATACGACGGCGACCCGGCAGGGATAAAAGCATCCCTGAGGGGAATCGACCTTGTGCTCGAGGAAGGAATGAACGTGAAAATCGTTCTCCTTCCCGACGGAGAAGATCCCGACTCATATTCCAAAAAAGTAAGCAACAAGGACTTTTCAAATTATATAAAGGAAAAGGAAACCGACTTTATCAGGTTCAAAACTCAGCTTCTACTTGCCGAGTCGAACAACGACCCTGTGCGGAAGGCAGAGCTGATAAAAGACATAGTGAAGTCGATAGCCGTCATACCCGAGGCAATAACCCGCACCGTATACATAAAGGAGTGCAGCATGGTGATGGATGTGACGGAGCCGGTACTTTACCATGAGGTCAACAAGCTGCGTCAGCAGAAATCCTTTCAGGAAAGAAACAAATACCCAGGACCGGAAGTTCTTCCGGTACCTCCTGTTCAAACGGTTAAACCTTTAGTTCACAAGATTACCTCCTTCTTCTCCGAGAGGGAAATCATCCGCCTTCTTCTTAAATACGGGAGTATCGAGTTTGAACGCGATATAAGCGAGGAGGATGGAAAGGAGGAAATCAATACTGTCTCAGATTATATCGTCAGGGAAATCACTAACGACGATCTGTCATTCGACGACGGGATATGCGCCAGGATATTTGCCGACTTCAGGTTTTACACCTCACAGGGACTGTTCCCGGGCGACAAGCATTTCGTGAAGCATGAGGATCCCGAAATATCGAAGTTTTCTGCCGACCTGCTAGCAGAGTCGCATGAGCTTAGCAGTATATGGAAAAACAGGCAGACCTTTGTCGAGACTGAGGACATGAAACTCCGTGATATTGTTCCGGATGCCGTTCTAAAGTTCAAGAGCGATAAAATAATTGCGGTCAGAAAGGAGGTAATGGCTCAGCTCGAGGAAGCTGTCAATGAAGGGGATCAGGAGAAAGTGCTTAAGCTTCAGCAAAGGTACAACAGCCTGAACTCTGCACTGGGAATAATCTCAAGGCAGCTTGGGAACAGGATACTACTTTAAATGGTCCTTCGGTCTTGCAGTCTTGCAGTCTTGCGGTCTTGCAGTCTTGCGGTCCTGCGGTCTTGCGGTCCTGCGGTCTCTTCCTATGTATTTAGCTATCAGAAATGAGACCCGGAATATGTTATAACAATGTTATAACAGATCGGTATGCGCTCTAAGTCAAAACCCACCCCCTAACCCCCCATTCCCTTGTCTCCCCGTCTCCCCGTCTCTTCGTCTTTCGCCGCGTGCTGCACGCCGCTAGCCGCATGCCGTTCTTCCCCCTGTGCTTTACCCCCATCCCGTCCCGATAGCTATCGGGAGCTTTCGGGATGGGGAGTAAAACTTCTGGGAGTAAAACTTCTGGGAGTAAAACTTTGGGAGTAAAACAAAAAGGAGATAAACCATCTTTCGCGAGTTCTGAAAGTTTTCTGCCAAGGATTAAAATTTCGTAATTTTAGGCTTTGATTTAATCTCAATATACTCCTTATGAAGTCACTTCGCTTTATTTTGCCGGTTCTGACAACAATGATAATCTTTTCATGCGGCAGAACCGAAAAAACAGCATTGAAGCTGTCGCTCAAAAGACCAAGGGATATTTCTGAAGTCGTGGTTCCTGTCGATAAGGGATTCAGTGATTACATTGCCGGGTACACCTCAGGGATCGTGTCGGTCAACGCGGCCGTGGAGATCCGTTTCACACCTGAATTCGCTGCCGGTATCAAAAGAAAGAATCCTACTGGGCTTTTCATATTTGAACCGGCAATCAAGGGAAATGCCGAATGGACTGATGAGCTCACTCTTGTCTTCAGGCCGGCTAAGCCGCTCGATCCGGGAACGCTGTATTCGGGAAAACTAAATCTCGATCGCCTTGGCCAGGTAAAAGAAAACCTTAAGACATTCCCGATCTGGATCCAGACTATAAGAAAAGATTTCATTGTCACCACCGGAATGCTTGAGAGCTCGCGGGAAGGCGACAGTTATACGCTTCACGGACAGATCACGGCTTCAGACTACATAACCTCACAGGAGGTGGAGTCCTATCTCCAGGCGAAGATCGGGAGAAAAAAGATGCCGGTGGTATGGGATCACTCCGATATGCTGATCCACAGATTTACCGTTACCGGCCTGAACAGAACCGACAGTCCCCGGAAACTGGAACTCTCATGGGACGGATCCGCGGCGAAGGTAAGGCAGAAGGGAAATGCCATTGTTCAGATTCCGGCACTGGACGATTTCTCGGTAAGGGATATAATAATAGCTCCGGGAGGAAACAGGAACATCGACATAGTGTTCTCTGATCCGCTTGATCAGTCGCAGGACACTGAAGGGATTATATGGCTCTCCCCGTCTTTGGAAATGTCGGTCAGCATCAGTTCAAACATTGTCAGCCTCTTTCCCGTCTCAGCGCCTGAAGGTCCGTTTGAACTCAATGTGGAAACATCGCTGAAGAACAATAAGGGAGCTTCCCTGTCCTCGGCTTTCAGGAAGCAGATCGACCTTTCTCCCATCCCGCCATCGATAGAACTCACAGGCAATGGAGTCATTGTGCCCTCGTCTAAGGAACTGATCTTCCCGTTCAAGGCGGCAAACCTGAAAGCTGTCGACCTTAAGATTATCAAGATATTTGATAACAACCTGCCCTGGTTTCTCCAGGAAAATGACATCAATACCGCTTACTCGGTGAAGAGGTTCGGCCGTCCGGTTTATTCAGGGAAGCTGGATCTGGTGAACCCTGCCGGAAGCGGTACATCGGGATGGAACCTTTACACGGTAGATCTTTCTGAGTATATTGATATAGAGCCGGGTATCCTGTACAGGGTGGAACTGTCAATGCAGCCTTCATATTCACTTTATCCATGTTCCGATCCCCTGGAACTCGGGAAATATGAAGAGATGATAAGGATGACGGAAGAAATGAGCCGTTCGTCATGGGACGATCCCGACAATTTCTACTCCGAAAGTGATGACTACATCTACTATTCATTCGGATTCAACTGGCGCGAAAGGGACAACCCATGCAAGGTTTCATATTTCAATCCCGACAGGAAGATAAGGCGTAACATTCTTGCATCCAATTTCGGGATCATGGCAAAAAAAGGAAGCGGCAATGACCTGAATGTCGTCGTAAGCGATCTGCTTACTGCTTTGCCTCTCAGCGAGGTGGATATCACGGTTTATAACATGCAGATCCAGCAGATTGCCTCAGGCATGACGGGAAAGGACGGTTCGGTAAAGCTACGGTGCGACGGGAATCCTTTCCTTGTCATTGCCCGGAAGGACCGTGACCGCAATTATCTTAAGATTACCGACGGGTCGGCCCTTTCGATGAGCTCATTCGATGTATCGGGAGTGACTCCGGAAAATGGTATCAAGGCATTTATCTTTGGAGAAAGGGATGTATGGCGGCCGGGCGATTCAATATTCCTCTCCGTTTTCATAAGGGATATGAATCAGAGCCTTCCTCCCGATCATCCGGTACAGTTTGAACTCTCCAACCCGCTTTCCCAGAAAATCGATCACCAGGTACAGATCCCGGGTGGTAAGAAGCTTCTCACCTTCAGGACGACAACTTCGCCCGATGCAGTGACCGGCGATTATACGGCAAGATTCAGCATAGGAGGAGCAAGATTTACAAAGAGGGTAAGAGTAGAGACCATCAAGCCCAACAGGCTGCATATCGATCTGAAATTTCCGGGAGAGATGCTTGGCGGAACGGGAGGTTCGGCAAAGGGTACTCTAAAGGTGAAATGGCTTAACGGGGCAACGGCTGGAAACCTGAAATCGTCGGTTGAATACATGCTCAAGCCGGCAGTTACAACTTTTAAGTCGTTCCCGAACTACAATTTTGACGATCCTTCAATACAGTTCTATTCCGAAACCACCGGCATGTTCGAAGGCTCGGTTGATGATGGCGGCAATGCATCGGTGATATTCAACCCGGGTAATGAGATCCGGGCCCCGGGCATGATGAATGCCGTATTTACCTCGAGAGTTGCGGAGAAAGGCGGCGATGAAAGCATAACCCAGTCAGTGTACAAATATGCCCCGTACAGGATTTTTGCAGGGATCGAACTTCCCGGCATGAAGGAAAATGACAGGATGCTATTCACCGACAGGGAAAACAAGGTCAACATAGCTACTGTCGATCCGCTTGGAAATCCTGTAAACACGGAAGCAGACATCAACGTATACCGTATTTCATACAGCTGGTGGTGGGAATCGGACAGGGAGGATCTTGCAGCCTACATTTCAAATAATATTTACAAGCCCGTTGTCAGTTCGAAGATAGTAACCAGCGGCGGCAAGGGTTCTTTCAGCTTCAGCATCCCGAGGAACGACTGGGGAAGGTACCTGATAAGAGTTTCCATTCCCGGAGGACATTCGACCGGGAAAATCGTACTGATTGACTGGCCCTGGGAATATGGAATGAAGAGAAACGCCGAAGGTGCGACACTTCTTTCAGTAAGCACCGACAAAGAAAAATACAATCCCGGTGATGAAGTGAAACTCAGCTTCCCTGCACCCGAGAACTCAAGGATAATAGTAACTCTTGAAAACTCAAGTTCGGTGCTTGAGGAGATCCGCGCAATAGGGCAGAAGGGCAACAACGTGGTGACTTTCAAAGCCAAACCCGAAATGGCTCCGAACGTCTACGCCAATGTTACCGTTATTCAGCCCCATGCCCAGACTTTTAACGACATGCCTATGAGGCTCTACGGGGTTGTTCCGGTGATGGTTGAGGATCCGGCAACCCGGCTTGAACCGGTGATAACAATGCCAAACCAGCTCAGGTCCGGTCAGCAGTTTGAGCTTAAGGTACATGAAGCCGGAAAGAAACCCATGAGCTACACCCTGGCAATTGTCGACGAAGGACTTCTGAATATTACTGGATTCAGGACACCCGATCCATGGAAGTATTTTTATGCCCGTGAAGCACTGGGAGTGAGGACATGGGATCTTTACGACATGGTGCTGGGAGCTTTCGGCGGGACCCTCGACAGGCTTCTTGCCACCGGAGGCGATGAAATGCTGATCGACAGGACAGCCAATAAAGCCCAGCGCTTCACACCGGTAGTGAAGTTCCTCGGTCCATTTACCCTGGGACAGGGAAAAACGGAAACTCATCTTATTACCCTTCCGCAGTACACGGGATCGGTTAGGGCAATGGTGGTGGCAGGCAACGACAGGGCTTACGGATTCACTGAGACAAGCGTCCCTGTAAAGGATCCTCTTATGATACTTGCAACTGCACCGAGAGTTGTGAGCCCGGGAGAAAAGGTTGCACTGCCTGTCACTCTCTTCGTCCAGATAGAAAATATAAGAAACGTAAACCTGAGCGTTGAAAGCAACGAACTTGTAAGTTTCAGCGAGAGCTCCAAGAGCATTGCCGTCGCGGGAAGTGGTGAGAAGGATGTTGATTTCCTGTTCACTGCCGGCGAAAAGACAGGAACTGCTACAATTAAACTGAAAGCTTCCGGGGGAGGAGAGACGGCCGTTTACGATATCTCGCTCGATGTCAGAAGTCCCAATCCGCCCGAGACAAGAGCGGAGCTGAGGATACTGAAACCCGGGGAAAAATGGGAAACATCATTCACGCCTTTCGGAATGGCCGGCACTAATTCAGCCACACTCGAAACATCCCTTCTTCCATCGGTCAACCTCGGGAAAAGGCTTTCATACCTGATTGAATATCCCCACGGATGCACCGAACAGGTAATTTCCGCCGCCTTCCCGCAGATATGGCTGAACGAGCTTTCCGGGTCAGGCGATGCTGATGCAGCCAGGGCACAGGATTACATCAATGAAGCCATCAACAAGATAGTTACCAGGCAGATGGGCAGCGGGGGACTTGCAGTGTGGCCGGGAAATTACCAGCCCGACAACTGGGTGACATCCTATGCCGGGCACTTCATGGCCGAGGCAGAACGCAAAGGATATACTATACCCCAGGATTTCAGGAGAAAATGGACAAGTTACCAGAAGAACGAGGCCCAGGGATGGAAATATGATCCCAAATTCAGGCACACTGCCAATGATCAGGCATACAGGCTGTTCTCCCTCGCGCTTGCCGGATCGCCCGAACGGGGCGCCATGAACAGGCTGAGGGAGTCGCGGGATATACCGCAGCTTGCACGATGGCTTCTTGCTGCAGCTTACGCCGTATCAGGCCGGCCGGAGGCCTCGGCGGAACTGCTCGACATGAGAAAGCTTGAGACTGAAACTGAATACTACGGCTGGTACTATGGAAGCCAGTTACGTGACAAGTCGATAATACTTTATACACTGGCGACACTGAAGAAGGAAGAGGAAGCGCTTCCGCTGCTTAGACAGGTGTGCGATGAGCTGAACTCTGAATCGTGGTTCAGTACCCAGTCGGTTGCCTGGGGACTGTTTGCCTATATGAAGTATGCTGAACTGGTATCGCCCGGCACAACCGGCGAGGCAGCATTCCGGGTCACTTACAACGCGCAGGGATATGATGAGAAAGCCTTGCCAGGTAAGCTGATCACGAGAAGCCTTAAGGCAGATGTTCCGGGGAAGCTTGTTGCCGAGAACCTGTCAGACAAGCCCCTTTATTTCAACCTTGTAAGAAAAGGCATACCTTTGATTTCCGATCAGTCAGCAGCTGAAAACGGATTGAGCCTCAGGGTAGATTACACAGATACAGGGCTGAAACCGGTTGATCACCGCAGCCTTGTTCAGGGCACCGACTTCATGATGGTGACAAAGGTTACAAACACTTCCTTCGACAGGCTTGATAACATCGCACTGACACAAATGCTTCCTTCGGGCTGGGAGATACTGAACACCAGGATGTTCGAGACCAGTTACGGAATAGAGGAAAGCGCTTATGACTACCGCGACATCAGAGATGACAGGGTGAACACTTATTTTTCGCTGAACCGCGGCGAGTCGAAGACCTTTGTCATTATCCTCAACGCGGCATACAAGGGAGAATATAACCAGCCGGCAATAGTTTGCGAGGCGATGTACACCCCCGACTGCCGCTCGAGGATACCGGGAACAAAAGTTGTTGTCACCGGACAGTGATTTGAAGAAAGCTGCTAAAATAGCGCTGGTCATTGCCGTTGCGGCCATGATGGCAGTGTTGGCTGCCCCCATGCCCAGGTTCAATGCAGCCCTGTCGACCGTGGTGGAGGCCCGCGACGGAAGTCTTCTCGGGGCAAGGATAGCGGATGACGGGCAGTGGAGATTCCCTCCCGGTGACGAAGTGCCTGAAAAATTCAGGAAAGCCCTGCTTAGCTTTGAGGACAGGTATTTTTATTTTCATCCGGGAATAAACCCTGTTGCGATCTTCCGTGCACTGAAGGATAATATAAGGACGGGCGAGATAGTGAGCGGCGGCAGCACCATCACCATGCAGGTCGCCAGGCTGTCGGGTGGAAACAGCCGAAGGACATACGGGAAAAAGATATTAGAGATATTACAGGCCTTAAAGATGGAACTGTTCCGTTCGAAAAAGGCCATACTGAGAATCTACGCCGCCAATGCCCCCTTCGGAGGGAATATCGTGGGACTGGATGCTGCAACCTGGAGGTATGCCGGGAAATCGCCGGTTGACATCACCTGGGCTGAAGCCGCGGCGCTTGCAGTGCTTCCCAATTCACCTTCACTCGTGTATCCCGGCAAAAACCAGGAGATACTCGAAAGAAAAAGGAATGAACTGCTGAAAAAGCTTTATCAAAGGAAATACATTGATTCGCTTACCCTTATCCTTTCCATGGATGAGCCGCTTCCCGGTGAACCAAAGCCGCTGCCTTCAGCATCGCCACATCTAACAGATTTTTACTACTCATCCAGACGCGGAGAGAGAATCAGGACAACCATTGATCCGGCGATGCAGGAAAGGATGGCAGCAATAATCAATAATCACCAGAAGGAACTTTCAGGCAATATGATCTTCAATGCTGCAGCTCTTATTGTGGATGTCCCCACGGGCGAGGTTCTCGCTTATGCCGGGAACAGCACGAATGAAGGATTGGAGCTGCACGGAGGAAGCGTCGACATAATACGCTCTCTAAGAAGCACGGGGAGCATCCTTAAACCCCTGCTTTATGCCGGGATGCAGGAATCGGGAGAACTTCTTCCCACTTCACTGGTTCCCGATATCCCGACAAGGTTTCCCGGTTTTACTCCCAAAAATTTCGATGAAAGCTACAGCGGAGCCGTTCCTGCTGACGAAGCTCTTTCTCAATCACTGAATATCCCGGCTGTGAGCATGTTGAGAAAATATACTCCCGGTCGCTTCCTTGAACTTCTCAGACTGACCGGTTTTACCAGCTTCAGTCTGCCGGCTGATCACTACGGTCTTTCGCTGATACTCGGGGGCGGCGAAACCTCGCTGTGGGAGCTTGCCGGCGTTTATGCATCCCTGTCGAGGGTACTCGGAAGATATTCAAAGGAAAGGAAATATCTTGCCGGAGATTATCATCCTCCCATGCTGCTCCGTGAAGAAACGAAGCAGAAGTCTGTTGAGGAAGATGAAAATCCTCCGCTTTCTGCCGCATCCATATGGCTCACCTACGAGGCATTGAGAAAGGTTAACCGTCCGGAAACGGAAGCCGGATGGCAGTATTTCGCTTCAACACCCGGACTGGCGTGGAAAACGGGAACAAGCTTCGGCTTCAGGGATGCCTGGGCAGTAGGTGCAACGCCCTCCTATGTTATTGCAGTATGGGCAGGCAATGCCGATGGTGAAGGAAGACCCGGTCTGACAGGGGTGTCGGCAGCTGCTCCTATTATGTTCGATCTTGCCGGGATGATGAGGCAGGGCGAATGGTTCTCACCTCCCTGGGAATCACTCACCGCGATAGAAGTCTGCAGGAAAAGCGGCTTCAGGGCCGGACCGGACTGCCCCGATAAACTTGAAGTCTTTGCTCATATTAATGGTCTGAGGGCGGAAACCTGTCCCTGGCATACTATGGTACATCTTGACAGCACCCGGAGCAGGCAGGTCAATGCCGGATGCTTCCCGGCTTCTGAAATAATAAGTGAACCGTGGTTCGTGCTGCCTCCCGCCATGGAATATTTCTACAGGCAGAAACATCCCGCTTACAAGCCGCTTCCTCCCTTTGCCCCTGGATGCGCACCCGACAGAGCACGGCCCGAAATGGAGTTCATATATCCTACAAACGGGATAAGGATCTTTATCCCGCGCGACCATACAGGGGAAATGACAACTGTCATTGCAGAAGCGGTTCACAGGAATCCTTCCGGGAAGTTATTCTGGCATCTTGATGATAAATACATCACATCCACAAAGTTCATTCATCAGACAGAGATACTTGCATCACCCGGCAATCACAGGCTGACCATTGTTGATGAAAGCGGTAATATGGCAGCCACTTCATTTACGATAATGTCCGGAAGATAATTTGGTTGAATGTTAGAAGTTTCCTCCTGACAGCTAAATACATAGGAAGAGACCGCAGGACCGCAGGACCGCAAGACTGCAAGACCGCAGGACCGCAGGACCGCAAAGTAGGTGCCCGGAGGGTAATTGTGAAATATCAGGATGAAATGCTATTAACATAAGGAGCATTTTATTCGGGTTTAAATCATTTTTTCCTAATTTGCATCCATATGCTAACTTCAATGAAAAATTTCCTTCTTATTATCCTTCTGGCTTCATTCAGTCTTATTTCTGTTTCACAGTTTGCCGGGACTAATCAGGCCGGACTGAAAAAGAACTCCTATGATCTTTCGCTTCCGCCACGTCCGATCGATCCGCAGATCGTTCAGGATCAGGACGACATGACCTGGGATGATTACCGACCGATACCGGGGAAAAACTGGGCTGATCCCTCGCTCGAGCCTAAGCGTAAGTTCAGGATGGCTCTGGTTGCGGTTGATTTTCCCGATCAGCCCTTCGTGATCACCCTGCCCAGGAAATCAGACCTCTTCGGCAATCCTCAAATCGATCCTATTCCCAGGGAAGATGTTCCGAAGTTCTATTCCGATTTCTGGCTCAGACCATCAGAAGTGAATCATGGTCAAACCATCAACGGTTACTGGATGGAGCAGTCGCGAGGCAGGTTCGGTATCACTGCTCTTGAGGCTTTCGGTCCTTACAGAATGCCGGCAAATCTCTGGGAGTACGGCCTCAACGAATGGGGGCAGCACGATTTTACTCCCGACGGCAGGCGTCCGTCAAAGAGGATGGAGCGGCATGTCGATTCGCTGTGGAGGGCCGATAAGGGAGATCTCAAATCGCAGTACGATGCAATACTCAGGATCTATGCAGGATATGATGAAACAGGGGTGTGGCAGGAATTCGGTGAAATGAAATTCCTTTCGAAGGAAGACATTCCTGCTGAATGGGGTAACCCCGATACGACAAAACCCCGCTGGGCAGCCACACGCTATGTTCCGTGGACATCGTGGAAGGCTGCTCAGATGCAGTGGGGACTGTCATCGATACGCCAGGGAGAAAATTCCGGCACCATTACCCATGAGCTTGGGCATTATGCTTTTTCAATAGGCGACAATAACAATAACCCTTATGTGAAACCCTACAGGAGAGTAGGATCGGGAACCTGGGACATGATGGATCGCGGCTGTTTCAACGGTCCGGGCGGACCCCATATGAGATGGGTGGTCCCTCCGTCGATGGGAGCCGCGATGCCTGCCGGACTGATGCTCAGGAACAGAATGATAAACGGGTTTCTCGATAAGGAACAGGTACTTATTCTGAGCAGGGAGGATCTGGCAAAATCAGGCCCTGTCGTGGCAAGGGTGACTTCGAGGGCCGTGGAACCCCTGCCTGGAACTTTCGCCGGAATAGTTGTCAGACTCGACGGTGCTGAACCTCGTGACAGAACCCCTGCCGACGATCCCGCGATAAACCCACTGTCGCCCGGCATTCCGAATTTTGATAATTATTCGCTTGAGGTTGTCCAAAGGATAGGTTATGATTCATTTTGCCCCGACAACGGTGTTCTGCTGGCGAAAAACAAGGACAAAGAGAGCAGCAACGGTGGTCCTAACGGATTCAACTGCTTCAACTGGGTGATCGATGCCCATCCGGAGGATATCAATATGGTCGATTATGTGAGGCCCGACGGACAGAAAGTTATGAGAACGATAGCCGATTACAGGCAACTCAATGATGCCTTGTTTCATGCAGGACTCGGTTCGGGCAGCTTCCCGGAATGGTCAGATGAACATAACAGGCTTCATTTCTATGTAATTGACATTGAAAATAAAGACGGGATACTGTCGTATGAACTGGGTGTCAGGTCGCTGGACGGCTCAGGCCCTCAAAGGAGAGGAGTGATCATCTCCCTGCCGCGGGAAAGGAAAATCAAGGGCGGCTCAGCTTATGTGATCTTTAAGGTCAGGAACACGGGGGAACCCTCTGCTATCGATCCTGCGCTGCATGAACAGAACAGCTCACGGTGGTTGAACAGCGATATCTTCCGGCTCACAGCCACATGCAGGGGGGAAGAGTGTACGCTAAAACTGTTTAACGGATTCATATCATTGCTTCCAGGTGAAACAGGGGAAGTGCCGGTATATGTTTCATTCAAGGGAGAGGCATCACGGAAGGCCAGGATCAGCCTGACAATCACGTCCGAAAGCGATCCGGCAGCCAATATAACCGGAACAATTACAGTGAAAAGAAAATAAAACAACATGGGAACATGAGTAAAACCGAAAAAATACTTATTCTGGAAAATGAAATAGAAGCCAGACTTATAGACGAACTTCTTAAGGAAAAAGGTATTCCGCATCTGGTAAGATCATTCCACGACTCAGCCTACGACGGGTTGTTTCAGTTCCATTCCGGCTGGGGCCGGCTTGATGCTCCCGAAGAATACAGGGATGAAATTCTTAAAATCTACGAGGAGATGTCGTTGTCTGAAGGGATGCACCATGATGAGGAAGCTCATCCGGAAGACTGATCCTCATCCGTTTTTTTCCTTTTTCCCGCGAAGACACCCTTTTCAAGTCCCCTGATAAGAAGAAGGTTTACAAACGCTATCATAACCATCCCAGCAATCAGCCAGGCATAGGCACTTTTCCAGTTGCCTTCGCCTCCGGTCATCATTGTCCATTCCGACATTCCGCCTATGCTTGCAATAAGAGTCAGAGGCATGAAAACCGTGGTAATGAGAGTCAGCCTCTTGACGGTGGAATTGGTCTCGTTCGACATCTGCGTCATTTTATTGTTGAGCAGGGATGTATAGAGTTCCATAAGACTTGTCTCGATTTCACGGTAGGTCTCGGTAAGCTCGAAGAATTTTGAAAGGTGGTCGTAGATGTCCCTGAAAGGAACTACCGCATTTTCGGGGATGAAAGGACAGTCGAGCCGGCTTATCTTTACCAGGATCTCCCTTTCGTGGTAAAGACTTTTCCTCAGCGTCACCAGGTTCCGGCGCAGATGGATCAGTTCCATGGGCCTGAAACTTGTGACATCTTCCATTAGAAGGTCTTCCAACTCCTCCAGTTCATCCTCCATCGTGTCGAATGCACTGTACTTCTGGTCGACAAGAAAGTCGAGAACCTTGTGAAGCAGCATTGCCGGGCTTGTCCTGGCATTAAGGGTATCATGCTCCACCAGTTCGGCAATGTTCCTCAGAGGCTTCCTGTTTTCCGATTTATGTCCGCTGACGGTGATAAGAAAGTTTTTCCCTATGAAGAAGTTAACCTCATCGGTGAAAAGGGTTTTATCCTCGTAGCTGAAAGCATTGAAAAGGATAAAGGTATTATTGCGGAAGTGTTCGATCTTCGGGATCTGTTTGTCGTCGAAACAATCCTCAACCGACAGAGGATGAATTCCCAGGAGGTCGATCAGATTGTTCAGTTCATCTTTCTCAGGGCGAAAGTAGTTAAGCCATATGAAACCTCCCTCCCTCATGGCAGTGACAGCTTCGGCGATTGATTCCACCCCGTAGAACAGGCCCGACTGTGAAAAATGATAAAATTTCGATTCTGACATTTATTAAGTTGTTAATTATTAAAACCTCTATCAGGCAGCTTCGTCCCAATCCGGAATCCAAATTACAACAAAATAGGATATAAGGGAATTTAAGGGGAACTTGTTTTTTTATTACATTTACCCTCTAATGACCTCTGAGCATCATGCCTGACTCTGCATCCAGCAAAGCCCTTTTCATCCTGAACCCGAATGCAGGGATCCCTCCCATAAAGTTTTTCGTAAGCGAAGAACTGAAAAGACGACGGGACGAACTGGCATATTACAAGTCGCTGAGCGTTGATGAATCGGGTGACCTGATCAATAACAATTTCGACAAATACAAAATCTTCATAGCCGCCGGAGGCGACGGAACCGTTCACACCATTGCAGCCAGGCTGGTGGGAACTGACAAACTCCTGGGAGTGCTTCCCATCGGATCGGGCAATGGATTTGCCAGGGAAATGGGCTTCAGGACCAATGTCAGGACGCTTCTGAAGGATATTGAAAGAAATGAGAGCTTCGACATTGATATGCTCACAGTCAACGGCGAACCCTGCCTTAACGTTGCCGGAGTCGGTCTCGACAGTTTTGTCGCCCACTCCTTCGATAAGCTGGGTACACGCGGTTTCGGGTCGTACATATGGGTAACCATCGGAAATTTCATCCGGCTCCGCCCATTCAGCGCTGAAATCATTATTGAAGGTAAAGAGACACTAAGGGAAGACCTTTTCGTTCTTGTCGCGGCAAATACAAGGCAGTTTGGGAACTGTGCCTTCATTGCCCCCGCCGCGGTTCCAAACGACGGAATGCTTGACATTGTGATGCTGAAACCTTTCCCGAAATACCTTTTCCCGCTTATCATCTTCAGATTGTTTTCAAAAAAACTTGGAAGATCAAGGTATTACAAACATATCAAGACCGATCGCGAGGTAATAATAAGAACAGATGAGAATAGGTTTCATATCGACGGCGAGCCGGTTATTCTGGAGGAAGATGTGAGGATAAATATCAGGAAGAATGCACTTAAGGTGTTGAAGACAAGAAAGAATAAATTTGCCTGAAGACCCATGCGGACGGAATCTTGTTTCATGCGGCCGGATGGGAACTTGCCGGATAACTTTTAAACAACGAAATAAGCTGATCATGAAGAAAACTGTTTTGATAATGATGTTGGCCGGGATTGCAATCAGCATCTCTGCCCAGATTTCAGGTGACTTAAGCTCGCGCCGTGTCGCTCTTCCCAACGGATGGTACCTGACTCCTGCTGGAAAAGTCCTGCAACTCGGGGATCTTCCTCTTAACATTGCCTTGTCGCCCAACGGAAAACTGGCTGCCGTTACAAACAACGGGCAGAGCACACAGATGATCCACCTGGTGGATGTCAGAAAAGAGACTGTTTCCGATTCGGTAGTAATTGGCAAATCGTGGCTGGGACTTGTTTTCTCTGATAACGGGAAAGAACTCTATGCTTCCGGAGGTAACGACAACTGGATAATAAAATACAAGGTCCGCCGTAAAAAACTCATCAACGCCGACACGATCAGAATAGGCAAACCCTGGCCTGAAAAAATATCCATAGCCGGCCTTGCCCTCGACGGCAGGAAGAAAGTCATCTATGCTGTTACCAAGGAGAATAATATGCTTTATTGTATCGACCTGGTGACAAAAAGCATACTATCACAGACGCCCCTTGGAGGCGAGGGCTATACCTGCATCCTGTCGCCCGACAGAAAAACGCTGTATGCATCTTGCTGGGGCTGCGACAAGGTAGTGGTGTTTGACACCTATTCCCGGACAATAAGAGGCAGCATTGACGTCGGGGACAATCCCAACGACATGTGCATTACCCGGGATGGTATCTGGCTATTTGTTGCAAATGCAAATGATAACAATGTCTCCGTTATCGACACCAGGGCCGGAAGAGTTATCGAGACTCTCAATTCAGCCCTTTATCCCGATGCCCCGAGCGGGTCGACTACAAACGGGCTGGCCCTGAGCCGCGACCAGAAGACCCTTTATGTCGCCAATGCCGATAACAACTGCCTTGCCGTGTTTGACGTAAGTTTACCCGGAAGAAGCAAGGGAAAAGGATTTATCCCCACAGGATGGTATCCTGCATGTGTAAGAGTGTCGGGTGAAAAGATCCTTGTTGCCAACGGCAAGGGGATGACATCACTGCCCAATCCCTATGGTCCCAATCCTACACGGAGCGGCGATGTTGTTATTCACCACGAAGGAGGCCGCGATCAGGTAATACAGGTTCAGTATATCGGTGGAGGACTCTTCAGGGGAACCATGAGTATAATTGATGTTCCCGATGAAAAAACTGCCGGCCTATATTCAAAAGCCGTTTATGACAATACTCCTTATTCAAAGGAAAATGAGCTTATTGCAGAAGGTGAGGAAGGTAATCCCATTCCCCGCAAGGTTGGGGACCCCTCACCGATCAAATATGTGTTTTATATAATCAAGGAAAACCGCACCTACGACCAGGTATTGGGCGATATGCCGGAAGGCAACGGTGATACCGACCTGGTACTCTTCGGAGAGGAGGTCACTCCTAATCATCATGCCATAGCCAGGGAATTTGTTCTGCTTGATAATTTCTATGTTAACGGTGAAGTGAGCGCCGACGGCCACAACTGGACAATGGGAGCCTATGCCACAGATTATCTTGAGAAGAACTGGCCCACGAGTTATGGGGGAAGAGGCGGTTCCTATCCCGGTGAAGGAGCCCGTGAAGTTGCCAACAACAAGGTATTCTTCTGGGACTTGTGCAAACAGAACGGGGTGAGTTTCCGCACCTACGGAGAGTTTGTGAGCGGAGGTAAACCGACTCTTGAAGTACTGAAGGATAATTACTGCCCTTCCTTTACTGAATGGGATGAATCGGTAAGGGACACTGTACGTTTTTACCAATGGAAACGCGATTTCGACTCCCTGCTAACCATGAATGCAGTGCCGCGGTTCAACACGATCAGGTTTATCAACGATCACACACAGGGATTGAGTCTTGGCAAGCCCACTCCTTTTGCACATGTTGCCGACAACGATCTTGCTCTGGGCTTGTTTGTTGAGTATCTGAGCCACAGTCCCATCTGGAACGAGACCCTTATCATATCGGTTGAGGATGATGCCCAGAACGGACCCGATCATGTGGATGCCCACAGAAGCATCGCTCTTCTGGCGGGAGGATTTGTAAAGCAGGGATTTGTTGATCATACACCCTATACAACAACATCACTGCTGAGAACCATGGAACTGGTGCTGGGCTTGCCGCCCATGACTCAGTATGATGCAGCTGCCAATTCGCTGTGGAGATGTTTCAATACCACGGCGGGGCATCCTCCGTACAAATGCAGGCCTGCAAATATTGACCTGAATGAAAAGAACACAGCTAAAAACAAATGGCAGGCTTTGAGCGAAACCTTTGATTTCAGCGTCGAGGACAGAGTGAACGATTTCGATTTCAATGAAGTGATATGGAGGGCTGTTAAAGGGCTTGATTCCCCTTGTCCCCCGTCGGTAAGAGCGGCTTTCCTGACAACAGAGGCGGAGGATTGATCCCCCGCCTCAACCAGGTATTGCGGAAACAGAAAGTAAACAATTGCACAACCTGCCGGTCATGAATCTGAACTGAGCAGGTACAAGGCAATTGTTTCTGTTAGATTTTACTTCTTCTTTTTCTTTTTGGCAAGCTCTTTTTTTGTATCCTCGAGCAACTCCTCGAGTTCGCTTACCGACAAGTCTTGTTCCCTCGCGAAGAATGAAGCAAGAGCGGAAAAGGAATTATCGAAATAACCGGTAAGAAGCTTGTTAAGCTGACGTTTTGAATACTCTTCCTTTGATACCAGAGGATGGTAGAGATGTGTGTTTCCATAGGCTTTATGCCCCACGAAGCCCTTTTTTTCAAGCACACGTACTACGGTGGATACCGTGTTGCGGGCAGGCCGCGGTTCATCGAACCTCATGCGGATATCCTTTACAATCGCATTTTTCATGTCCCAGATTATCTGCATGATCTCTTCCTCTGCTCTTGTCAGGGATTGGTTTTTCGCTAATCTTCTCATAATCGGTTAGGTTTGGTTAAAATCATTTTCAAAAACAGGATTCCAAGCCGGGGAACTCTTAAAATTTCCTCTATATGCAAATATACAACTACCACAATAGTTGTGCAAGAATAAAGAAATAAAAATGACTAACAGATTAGGAAAAACGACAGAATTAACAGTCCGGATCACCTCCTTCAGCGCTAAAACATATAATATAAATCATATCCGTATCCTGTTTGATTAATAGTATTTTAGCCCCTTTTTTACCGGAAGTGAAACTGACATCCTGCCCTATCGGCATAACAAAGGGGTGTTTTTGCCGTTCTTTAGGGGTCAGTATTATTGTGAAAACATAAAATATTTGGATGAAACCCACATGTATTTCATACACAAACATTTATGTATATAATTATCAAACATGTGCGGTTCCCCCGCTTGAGCGGGGACCATTAAAATAAATTATATTCGGATGAAAAGAATTATATTAGTTATATCTCTTACGCTTGTGCCATATTTGCTGCTGTCGCAGGTTTCGCTTGTCATTGAAGGCACGACCACAAACAACACCGTCACGGGTAACTGGGAGGGAGTGAACATCCCGAGAGACCTAAAGACCTCGCTTATATACAGGAATAACCAGGTAACTTCAGTGAATGCTTCGGGATATCTGCTGCAGTCGGGCGATGAAGTGCCCAGGACTACCAACAACAACCTCGATGGAGGCGTTATCACCGGCAACAAGCTGATTTGGAACGGCAGCGACGCTTCGTCTAAAACTCACGGGATGTTTATGGGATACAACATCAATTTTAGTGTGAAATACAACTACCTCGACAAGACTCCCTATGGCATTCTTTTCAAATCGGGATCGGATGCAGGTACAAACATGACATACTCAACGGGTTACGGCGCTTCGTACAACATTGTCAAAAACTCGAAGATGTCGGTAAGGATGAAGGGCATAAATGGAGTCCAGGTGTATAACAATACATTTTATTCAAGCCTTCAGTCGGGGACGCTTATATACATAGATGCCAACAACGACAGGCCTGTCCCGGCCCCTTCAACAGGTGCAAAGATCAAGAACAATATTTTCTATACCGTTTATCAGATTCCCAATATAAGCATTGAAAGCAGGTGTCTTTCCGGTTTTGAAAGCGATTACAATGTTTTCTATTGTGAATCGGGTACGCCTGTTTTTTCGGTCGATGGTTCAAGGAAAACCTTTGAACAATGGCAGGCTATGGGATACGACCGGCATTCGGTGGTAATAAATCCTAAATTCAAGAATACGACAGACTTTGTACCATCAGCCAGGCTCGATTACGGCACCGACCTTGGACAGGCATGGTCGACCGGTTTATCGACCGGCGCGGTATGGAGTGCAGGGCAAACTCCAGCTACCACAAGCCAGAACGGCAAATGGCAGGTCGGGGCAATACTTTATGCAGCTGCTCCGGAACCCGCTCCAGCGCCTGCTCCTGCACCAACACCTGCGCCAACTCCAACACCAACTCCAACACCAACTCCAACACCAACACCAACTCCAACACCAACTCCAACACCGGCCCCGGTAAACCAGGCTCCGGTAATAGTGATAAATTACTCATCCGAAAATTTGTCGGGTTTCGTGGGTGAGATCGATGCAAGTGCAAGTTACGATGCCAACAAGGATAAACTGAGTTTCTCGTGGCAAGTCCCTTCTTATATCTCAGTATCATCTTCTTCAGGCTCAAAGATCAGGTATCTCAGTCCGGTGGTTACCGAAGCTCAGACAGTGGAATTCATACTGAAGGTAAGCGACGGCAAGATAAGCCAGTCGAAGGCCATTCCCGTGAAAATCTTTCCATACAAGCCCGAGTTGAAATCGGCAGAGGTAATCAAAATAGAAGCAAGCGGGTTTCAGGCTCCTAATTATCCATACAACATAATTGACGGCAATATAGGAACCATGTGGTCGGCTGTCGGTGAGGAGCAGTGGGTTGTGATGGAACTCAAAGAAGCATTCAGTATTCAGCATGTCAGGATCGCGTTTAAGCCCGGACAAAAAGCCGAGGCATATTTTGATGTGCTGGGATCGAATGACAAGGTGAACTGGGAGCCTGTTCTGACCAAAACAGCCTCATGCGGTTTCTCAGGCGATCTTCATGTTTTCGACTTTCCGGAAGCAAAATCGCAGGTCGGATACAAGTACATAAAACTTGTCGGCCATGCCAACTCCTCGGATAACTGGAATTATATTTCCGAATTCAGGGTTTTCGGGTACAGGTATATCAGTGACGCCAGTTTTGAGAAACAAGCTGTTAAACTTTATCCCAATCCTGCCAGGGAATTAATAAAGGTGCGTATCGATGACGAAACATTCAATCCCGAGTTTGTCAGGATTGTCAGTATGACAGGAAAAGTGGTATATGAAGAAAAAATGAATCCCGGCCTCAAGGATTTTCAGATCCCTGTCAGTTTCAAGGGAGGCACTTATATTGTCCAGTTCGGATCAGGCGACATTACTCTCGGTTACCAGATGCTTGTTGTAAACAGCTGAGGCCGCGATTCAGTATCAGGCATTATAAAATTAACAACAAATTTTTATCGAATATCGATAATTTCTACTATGAATATCGACAAATTTTTTACCTGAAACGATATCATTTTCAAACATCTTAGGTAGATAATCACGGAAGCCTGAAATGGTACATATTTTGTACTGGTTTTAACTGATTTAATTCTACTGGAAATGAAAGCGATCAAATATATAACAGTCATTATTCTCCTTTCTGCCGGGCTCCTGCCGGCGCCGACAGATTCGCGTGCTCAGGACAGCAGGATTACCAGGCAGGAGATGAAGAAGATAAGAGAAGCAAGGCTTCAGGCAAATTTCAAGATTATAGACACTCTTCTTAAGCAGAAGGACTTTGTGCTCAAGGCCCAGTATCTGCAGAACAGGTATGGAGACAGGATAAGCGTGACTCCCCTGCTGAACTTCATCAAGGTAGAAGGCGAGACAGGTGTATTGCAGACCGGAAGTACAATGGGTCTCGGCCTGAACGGGGTTGGAGGCGTAACCGCCGAGGGACGCGTAGGGAAATGGCAGTTGCGGCCTGATGAGAAAAGACTGATCCATACGTTGCAGTTCAGCCTGCTTACCAACATAGGACACTATGATGTGACTATTACGGTCAGACCTGACGGTAATTCAAGAGCAACCATTTCAGGTATAGGGAATGACAGGCTCACGTGGGAAGGACAAATTGAGGTAAGCGGAAACTCAAGGGTGTTCAAAGGCCACAACACGTTCTAACCGTTCTATACGGTATGCGGCCGCACGACTGCACGACTGCACGACCGCACGACCGCACGACCAAAATAACACTACTGAAATTCCTTTTCTCAGTTAACAAAGAATTCGAATAACAGTGAGGCGTTTTTAATGATCTTTCCTGTCTCCAGTTCCCAGTAGGGATAAATGCATTTTACACTTTCTTCGTCCATTTTTCCTGCTCTTTATAAGGCCAATTTATTATTAAGAGGGTGCGGTTCCAAATAAAATGGCCCGGATTTGATTACAGGATGAAAGCCTTGGATTAACCGTCGAAAATATGTGACAAAAAAAAAGTGCGCACCGCGCACCGCGTATCACCTACCGCTATAATGAATGATTTTGTGGGTTGTACTGGATTCGAACCAGTGACCCCTACCCTGTCAAGGTAATGCTCTAAACCAACTGAGCTAACAACCCGTTTTCAACGCGAAAATAATATTTAATTTCTATTATCAGCTATCCCTCTGCCTTAGCTTGGAAATTATGAAAAATCAAATCCCGAAATATAGGCAGGAGCATCGAAGAAAACTTCCTTCTCTTCATCGGTGAAATTCAGGAACCTGGTATATACCAGCCCCGGTTTTGCATTCAAGATTCTGTTAAGAGCTCCCATTTTAACAACGGTGCGCAGCTTTTCAAACAGCTCGCTGCGATCGTCGAGCCAGGTAAGTCCCGTATAGAATCCTTCGGCAGCACAGACCGCTTCAAAGAGACTGGCAATAAGTTCCTCCCTTCCCTTTTTACAGTAAATACCATGGAATACAAGGTGCCTGAACTCTTCGGGATGGAACAATCTTTTAAAGAAAGGCGCCCTGGGAAGGACTTTCATGTAGATCCAGCCCCACACTCCCGGCATATCGTATACCTTGTACATTGAGGGAATGGCGTTGACCCCTGCTACTATCTCTCCGCCTTCCCTGAGAACATAGTATTTGTCGCCGTGAAAGACATGGTCGGTACTGAACAGGGAGTAATCGCGGTAATAGTCGAGGAGCAACTCCTTTACCTTCTCCTTTTCTTCCGCGCTGCTGATTTTAGAGACCCTGGCATCGGGTTTGGGATTGAACCTGCTGAAAGCAACCGTGAGAAACGACCTGATATATTCGTATCCAAGCTGGTGGATCAGGTTCTTCGACCTTTCGTTCATACTTTCAACGAAAGCATACATAATGTGCTTCTCGTTCTCGCCTATCTCTTTAAAATTAAGCAGGTGAGGCTTGCTGAAGATGTCGAGTGTCTTTTTCTTGAAGGAATCGTCCTTTTCTGCTTTGATAATTACCTTCTTTTTTCTTTGGGAGATATCAGCCTGATAAACAGAATCAAAAGCGAGATATCTAAGGTAGGATGAAGGATAACGCAGTTTTCCCTGGCCGGTTATCCTGTAGCATGAGCCAATTGTTCCCGTAACCTTGTTTTTCCTGTAGAGGGAAATGAATCTTATCTGGTCGCCGTACGCGGCAATGCGCGAAGGGATGTTCCTCAACTGAAATCTTAGTCCCCCTTCGGAACCCTGGACTGCCCTGCTAAGGATTTCAATCATCCCTTCATTTGCATGATCAGTGACTTTGACCTCCAGATCTTTGTGCCTGATTATGGTTTTCTCAAACATATACTGTACGCTTCAATTATATCTTGTTAACATCGAGGGAGCCAAATACTCTCTGAAGCAAGGGAGTTACCCTTGCCGTCACTTCCTTTCTTATCTTCAGTTCTTCTTTTTCAACTTTAGAGAACATCCCGTCCAGGGCCTTCCGTGTAAGGTAATCATCGATGTCGATGTTCACCGCTTTGAATCCGGCCAGTTTTCCCGGGATTGTATTGGCAAAGGAATTCCATTTTCCTGTAAGGGCAAGCCAGGTATCCTTGGTGGAGACATTCGCGACAATCTTCTTTTCGGTCGAAGCAGTGATCTTCGGTTTATAGAGCGACACAAGGGCCTCTGACGTGGTGGCCTTAAGATAAGTGGTTGCGGCGTTGTCGGCTCCCCTTAGGATATTGAAGGCATCGGCTATGGTCATCGAACTGATGCTGCCGGCGAATATCGGCGCAACTTCCCTTGCCGCATCCTCTGCAGCCCTGTTGATCCTGAGGATGACATCCTCAACCAGCTGTTCCCCTCCGGGAATCTTGGAGATATTGTCAATAATTACTCCGGCCTCTTCCGGAAGAAGGATTTTGATGGCAGCATCGCCATAGTATCCGTTCTCTGCCGCAAGCCTCTCAGCCGAATTGCGAGCCCCAATGGTAAGGGCTTCCTTCAATCCCTTTACAACTTCTTCTTCTGTTAGGGGAACGCCGGCTGTGGACTGAAGCACATTGAGAAGCTCCGCGCAGGCGGCAGAGATCATAAGCAATACTATAAGAACAATTGTTCTGATTCTCATGACTGATTTTTTAAATTTCCCTAAAGATACAAATTACAGCTAAAGTCATGATACACCAGGAAGCAGGGTTTCTGCAATGATCAGATCTTCAGGGTTGGTTATTTTTATATTTTCCCTGTTACCCTCCACGACGCGGATCTCTTCCCCGGATTTTTCAAGCACCATGGCGTCGTCGGTGAATTCGGGACTGAAATCAGCCCTGTAGGCTTTTTTTATCATGCTCGAATTAAAAACCTGTGGTGTCTGGACAAGCCTCAGGCAATGCCTGTTGACCGGCATGTTGCCGGCTCCCGTCACCATACGCACCGAATCGGTGGGGCTGACGGCGGGGATAGCGTTTCCGTAGAGGGCAGCAGTCTCAAAGCAGTTTCTTATTGTGTTTGTGCTGACGAGAGGTCTCACCCCGTCGTGAATGGCAACCAGGCTTTCATCGTCGACAAGCGCGAGCCCATTCCTTACCGATTCAAACCTTGTCTGCCCTCCTTCGGCAAGGGAATGAGGCAGCTTGAAGGAATGCTTCACTTTCAGCTCATTCCATAAACTTAAGCGTTCAGCCGGCAACACTATGATTATTCTGATCAGGGGATCAAAGGAGTAAAAGCGTTCAGCGGTATGCATCAGGACAGGCTTTCCCGCAAGTTCAAGGAACTGTTTCGGGATGGCTGTACCCATTCTTCTGCCGGCACCTCCGGCAACTATCAGAGCATAAAGGTCCATACAGGTTGATTCAACGTTCAGCCCCGGCCTTCATCCCGGGGGCATAATGGAGGGCTTGCTGTTATAAACTATTCCTTTGTATACAGAAATCTCCTGATGCTTCTCTTGGGTGTCTTTGCAAACTCCTCGCGGTTGATCTTGAATTTGCTGACAGCCATGAAATCGGGAAGCCGCTCGTTGACTGATTTCCTGGTAGCCTCAAAAATGTCCAGAAGCTGCTCCTCTGATAAATTTTCATTTTTAACTGCCTCAAGATCGGGATATATCAGGACCACAAGCTTATTATCCTCAGAAATGACAAGCGATTCGGCTATATAATCCATGTTATTGTAGACAGCTTCGATCTCCTCGGGGAAGATATTCTTTCCGGAAGGACCCAGTAACATGCTCTTGCTTCTTCCCTTTATAAAGATATTCTTGTCCTTGTCCATTATTCCGAGGTCGCCGGTATGCATCCAGCCGTTTTCATCGATGATCTCCGCGGTGGCCTTTTCATTCTTGTAATAACCCATCATCACGTTCTCGCCGCGGAGGATTATTTCCCCTATCTCCTTTTGCGGGTCGGAGGAATCGATGGTGACCTCCAGGGTGTCGACCGGTCTTCCCGATGCTCCCAGCTTCGTGGTATCCCAGGAGGCATAGCTGATAAGCGGTCCGCACTCGGTCATTCCATACCCGACTGTGAACTTAAAGCCGATTTTTTTGAAAAACCTTTCGGCTTCAGGGTTAAAGGCAGCGCCTCCTATCACTACTTCCTTGAAACGCCCGCCGAAAGTCTCGGTAAGTTTCTGATTGATCTTCCTGTGAAGGATCCCGTTTATTCCGGGAATGGCAAGGAGTATCTTCATATGAGGCTTTGATATGACAGGGAGGAGCTGTTTCTTGAAGATCTTTTCTATCACCAGCGGAACCGAGAGTATTAGCCTCGGGCGTATTTCTTTGAATGCCTGAACTATAATTTGCGGTGAAGGGGTCTTCGACAGAATCGTAATATGGCAACCGTAGGTGAATGGAAAGAGGAATTCGAAAGCGCAACCGTAGGTATGGGCAAGCGGCAGAAATGAAACGAGAGGATCACCCGGGTCGAGGGGCATGTTTGCCTGGGCATATCTCACATTTGCCGCCAGGTTATTATGGGATAACATTACACCTTTCGAAAAGCCCGTGGTTCCCCCGGTGTAGCTTATCACCGCCAGTTTGTCGTTGCTTATATCCGAGAATTTAATGTCTTCCTTTTTAAGCTCCGGATATGCTTTCCGGTATTTCTCCTCCAGTGAGGCAAAAATCTCTTTGAAGATCTCGTCCTTTGCCGTTATCAGCGAGAAGTCGTCGACTGAAATGGCAGCCTGTATCTGAGGGATTTTAGCCTGATCAATAGTTTCGTAGATCTTGTCGTCGGCAAATAATATCCTGGCATCCGAATGATTAATCAGGTTTGCCAGATCGTCGGGTTTGAAATCAGGAAGTATGGGTACGATAACGGCCCCGTAGCTTACGGTTGCCAGATAGATGATGCACCAGTTCGCAGAATTTCTTCCTGCAAGGGCTATCTTGTCGCCTTCCCTGATGCCGGTCTCCCTGAAGAAGATATGCATCTTGAGTATCTTACCGGCGATCTCCTTGTATGATAAACCCTTTTCCCTGTAATTCGACAGGGCTTCTATTTCCCAGTTCTGGGTTATACTCTGTTCAATATAACCGATCAGTCGTTCTTTGATCATAATTTCAGGTTATTGGTTGACAACAAAGTTACAACTTATATACAATTCCGGATATGAAGAAATGCTACACGAGGTACATGATAACTAACAGTGTCGTTGACAACAGGTTAACTATAGTGAAAAAATAATTGTACTGTTCCCTTTTCTTGCTGAAATACTCCAGTTTCCTGGCAAAGATCCCGATGTTTGGTGCAAAGAGTACTATCAGGAAGGCAAAGAACTCTATTCCGAAAAAGACTTTGTCGAGACCTCCCTTCACGAGGGCAGAAAGGTAGACAATAATACATAGCACGAGAAGATAGAAAAGGTAGCTGATTTTTAGAAGGAGCGTTGATAAAAGTCTGCGCTTGTGAAGCCGGTGGGGTTTCAGACAGGCGTAAGCCCCGGTAAATATTATAATTATGAAGATTATACCGAGAACATGATTTAATATCTGATTGAAATTTGCCATATCTGCGGTTATAAATACTTCTTCACGATTCCCTGAGTGACCATATCAGTGAGCTTGCACCCAGAACGGCTGCATTCTTCGTGCTGAGCTTCGAAGGAAGAAGTTTCACCTTGTTTTTGTAGATATGAAGGAGGTTCTCTTCCATCGATCTTCGTGCAGGTTCAAATATAAGCTCCTTTGCCTGGGCAAGTCCTCCGAAAAGGAATATTGCCTCGGGGTTGAGATGTGAAACAACATCGGCAAGCTTGAAACCAAGGATGATGCCGGTGCGTTCGAATGCTGCCAGGGCTATCGGATCACCTTTCTTTGCAGCTGTGTTTATCATTTCAGCATCAAGCCGGTCGAAGCTGATTTTTCTTAATTCGCTGGGAGCTACACTGTCGGCCATCACCTTGAGCAAGGTACGTTTCAAACCGGTTGCCGAGACATAGGTTTCGAGGCAGCCTTTCTTACCGCAGTCGCATTCACGGTTGCAGAGCCCTGGCCTGATGGTCGTATGGCCGAGTTCTCCTGCAAAACCCTGGTGTCCGTAGAGCAGTTTCCCGTTTACGACAAAACCGCTTCCCAGTCCGGTTCCCAGGGTGATGACTACAAAGTCCTTCATGTTCTTTGCGCCTCCGTAAACCATTTCACCCACGGCTGCCGCGTTGGCATCGTTTGTAACCACGACCGGCAGATCAGAATGCCTGGCGAAAAGTTCAGCCAGGGGAGTGATCCCCTTCCAGGGAAGGTTGGCGGGATGTTCGATAGTACCCTTGTTTATATTGCCCATAGGAGCTCCGATTCCGAAGCCGATGAGTTCCACATCATCCTCCGATTTTTTGTAGATATGCATTATCTTTCCATACAATGCGGCTACATACTCATCGGCCCTGGGATACTGGGAAGTCTTTATTTTGTCTTCGGCAATGATGTTTCCCTTGCGGTCGACTATCGCGAATGCCGTGTTCGTACCGCCTATATCAATGCCTGCTACTGCTTTCTTACGTGACATGTCTGAATGTTTTAACCCGATTTACCTGACTATTCCGGAATATATTCATTTCCAACCTTTCTGGCCCTCTTGGGATGATCGAGGTCGATACCGAGAGCCACTCCGGTTTCAACAAGAATATTCCATCCGGCAGCCAACTGGAGGTATTCAGCATACTGACCTCCGTCGGGAATGACTATTGTCGGGAAGATGGTCGGTTTTGTCGAGATCGCTATCACATGAACCCCAACTCCCCTGACAATGCATTCCATGAATTTATCCTGGTCGTCATCGAAGGGATCGACCCAGATCAGTACCTCATCCTTGTTCATTATTTCCTCGATGCCATGCAGTGCAAAGGTTCCCTCATAGAAAGCCGATCTTTTCCTGGTGATCTCATTTGCCTTGAGAGCTATCTCCTGGGCTACTCCGTTATCGCGTCCTGCAAAATAAATGATGTCGGTTTTTATTAACAGTTCCGTAATCGATTTATCGATCGGGGATGTAAGAACTTCTTCTGTCTGCCCGGCCAAAGTGCCGAGGCCTTCCATCTTTTCACCACGGATATTCCTTAAAAGGGAATCGTAGAATAGACCCTGTTCTACAACCGATTTGGTGGCGGCTACTGCTTCTTCCTTGCCGCACGAGAGTACATGAGTGTCGTTGGCAAGCTCCTGGAGCTTTGTATTCCGGTTTGCAGTGAGACCGAACACGGACTTGTGATTTTTTGCCTTGAGAAAGTTAGCAAGCCTGATAACCTCCTTGGTCTGTCCCGAGTTCGATGACAGGAAAACGGCAAAGTCGTCAAGCTTATATTCCATCGACTGGGTACATCCTTCAGTGATCACCGGAATCATGAAGTCTTTCTTCAGATTGGACCAGATGGCTCTTTTCGCGGGGAAAAGCCTGCTGCTTCCCTCGCCCGCCAGGAATATTCCCTTTTTGGCTGAGATGGGCTTAACAAAGCGTTCAGATATCTTCGGATCAAAAGCGCCGATTATACCGGGTGTTTCGAGCATTTCCCGGATAAGGGAAAAACTACTGTATTTTTCTTCTTTGAGGTTCATGGAATTTCAGTTTTTGGTGAAAACAAATATTATTCACTGACCCGACCGGGAAAAGTTTTCCGGACCGGGATCAGGCAAATTCAAGCAGTCCGAAATACTCAGGCCTGTGGAAATCGGGCTTTTCAGTGGCAACCGGATTCCAGCTGAGATAATGCGGTACGCTAAGTTTATCGCCGCATTTGTAAAAGTTGGCTTTGAGTACATTCCCTTTCCTGACATCTATAGAATGGAGGAACAGGGAAGAAAAGGGGATGGCCAGAGTCAGCTTCCATTCAAAATCACCTTCTCTTTCAGGCAGAGGAAGGCTGCCGGCTGAAGCAAGATACCTGATTCCGGCAATTACCGACGGATCAGATCTCTTTCTGTCATGCCTGCCGGTACCTGATCCCATAAGGCCGGTGCCGATGGCATTGAACTCAAAATTGTAGTAAATCCCGTCATCTGAAGGAGCAACGAAAAACTCGACACATGAGTCTTCATATACTTCCTGGTTGGGCAGGGTCTTTTCAGCCTTGAACCATCTTTCCCTTACATGATATTTGAGAAGAAACTCATTGCGCGAACGGGCCGCTGCAAAATTCACTTCAGGCCTGTAATCAAAATCCTTCCAGTTCAGTTCTCCGATAGCATGAAGTTCGCAGCTGCTGTCGAGCAGGCGGGATATCTCCTCCATGGGAAGCTGATCATACTTATCATCTATACTTATGACACTCAGGGTTTTCACAGGCATTGACAATAAATGACCGGTATGTCCTGACCGGTATGGAAGGCTTTCCGACCGGTCAGAGTTTACCGTTGAATGTATTACTATAGTTCGTTCAGTATAAGAGCTGCTGAGCCCATAACTGCGCCGTTGGATTCAGGTATACCTGAAGGAAGTATCTTGACCGTATTCTTGAACAGTACGTAATTGTTCTTTTTGAGGTATTCCCTTACCGGTTTGAACAACAGTTCGCCGGCGTTGGCAAGTCCTCCGAAAAGGAATATGGCTTCGGGGCTGGTGTAAACTATTGAATTAATGATTCCCAGGCCAAGTTTCTCAGCGGTGTATTCCATAGCTTTCACAGCGATGGGGTCGCCCTTGGCTGCTGCATCGGCAATAGTCTTTGATGTCAGTTTCGAAGGCGGAATATCTCTCAACGGACTGTCAGCCCTCATTTCGCTTATCATCAGCGATGCAGTTTTTACAAGGCCTGTTGCGGATGCATAGGTCTCGAGGCATCCCTTGCGACCACAACCGCATTCCCTTCCTCCGGGAACCACGCAAAGATGGCCTACTTCACCTGCAAAGCCGGTGTGCCCGTAAACCAGTTTGCCGTCGACCACGATACCACTTCCAAGACCGGTGCCCAGGGTGAGGATGATGAAATCCTTCATGCCCTTGGCTCCGCCAAACACCATTTCGCCCATTGCTGCCGCGTTCGCGTCGTTGGTGACTGCCACTTTCACATTGAGTTCCTTTTTTACAAGGTCGCCAAGCGGAACGATTCCTTTCCATAACAGGTTGGGAGCGTGTTCAATAGTTCCCCTGTGATAGTTTGCATC
This sequence comes from Bacteroidales bacterium, assembly GCA_034679225.1. GTDB lineage: Bacteria > Bacteroidota > Bacteroidia > Bacteroidales > VadinHA17 > LD21. Next base: position 59,443 of record JAXDBC010000076.1, read on the forward strand.
CGGAGCTCCGATTCCTATTCCCGCCAGCTCGAGATCCTTCTTTCCGGCCAGTAGTTTCTTCACGCCGGCCCCAAGAGCCTTTACAAAATCTTTAACATCGGGGTAATCGGTTGTCTTGAAATGACCCTCAGCAAGAACCTTGCCTTCTGTGTCAACGATGCCGAAAACGGTATTGGTTCCGCCAATGTCAACACCTGCTACTACTTTCTTCATATTTACAAGTATTTAATTATTAATATATTGTTTTAAAACCGACATGATTGGCATAGGCTTGTTTATTGTTTCTGAAATATATTGGTTTTAGTTTAAATTCCTATCATCGGCGGGCAGCTGTTTTTCTTACCTGTAATTCATATTGCTTGAAATTTACCGGGGATAGCTCCCATGGATTGATCACCTCCCAGTTTTCCTTGATCTCTATCAAACCCGGATAATAGGAAACAGGCTCAGGCTGACGGTGCAAATCGAAGTCGCCTGTAGTCCATTCCCGGTTACCGTCAAGATCAAATACAGCCCGCAATTTATACTTGCCCTGGCTAAGAAGCGGAAATTCAATCCTGGTTGTGTCGCTAAGATAAGCCTGCCTTAGCACTTCCTCCTTTTCATTAAGAAGCTGAATGATTTTTCCCCCGTAATGTCCTTTAATGTCGAGTATCAGTTTCCCATACGATTCCGGACCCGGTACCGAGAGTTTGGTACCTGTTGAATCGGAATATTCTCCGTAAATACTGCTGAAAGCAGCAGAATCGCTTACGAAAAGATAGTTTTTACCCGATTTCAGTTCAGCATTCATGAACCAGCGGCACAAGGTCATGCTGTCGGGGCTGAAAGTGACAGGGAGCCTTGTCCTCTGTTCCTTCGTGATTTCATAAAGATATATTGCCGAAGTATCGGGCGCCCGCATCGGAGAAGGAGCAGTGAAGGGTATCCTGGCCGCGGGCCTGATCTGACCCGACATTGAATGGGAAATTTTATAGGGGATTCTCTTCGGAGGCCGCCCCCTCACCGTCCGTTGAACAGGTGCCACGAACCTCATTTGCAGGGTGTCATACTTAAGGGTGGTGAGCCCTGCTGAGTCGGTGAATGGAAAACTGATGACCGGCTCAAGGGTAGGCTTGTTATAAATAGCCGAATCGGTGAGCCACACCGTTATGGAATCCCGCTTGCGGCTTTGCTCCATGAACCACGCTTCGTTGCTTGTACCAGGTATTGAAAATCCGAAACCGAGCGAATCAGGCGGAAGGGAAAGGACGAAAGAAAGCTGGAAAGCCTGTTTTCGTGAAGATGACGCGAGATAGTGCAATTGTTTCTGTGCCTGGAAAAGAATAAGAGGGTATTCACCAGTAACCGGAGGCTTCTCGGGTACATTTCCGGAAGCCGGAGCCGCGGCAGGAAGAGAATCCTTCGCGACGGGCAGATAATTCTTTTCAGGTGTCACTCTTACCGGATCATCGTAGAATGCAAATACTTCCTCCCTCAGGTTGTAATTCTTGCTGTTGTCGGCATCGATCAGGCCATAAAGCCTGTAGCTTCCCGACCGTACATTGTCGATACGGAAAGAACCGTCCGGAGCGGTGCGGGTGATATAATCCGGGATGGTTTTATAAACAGCTGAGTCGTCAAGCCTGCTGTAAAGAAGCACCAGGGTATTCTCCGGCGGATCTAGGTTCAGCCCGGTGTACGCGTTTCCTGTAACTGACAGCGAATCGATGGTGGGGCCGGTAGAGAAGACAAACTGGAAATTGTTTATCGCGTTCCCTTCGTTAAGGTCGCGAATCGCATCCTGAAAATAGAAAGTGTAGGTGGTGCTGTCACGGAGTTTGTCATCGTACCTTATCCTTATGCTTTTGCCGCGGATAGTTATTTCGGGTTTCTTCTGCATCGGCGGCGACACCATCAGTTTCTCATTTATCTGATTGAGCACAACATATTCATCGAAGCTTACGACAATCTCCCTGCCGGTGAAATTGGTTGAACCGTTTTCGGGTACGCTTTTGAGTATCACGGGTATTTCCCTGTCCCTGGGTCCGCCCGAAGGAGAACTCATTTTTGCACAACCGAAAGCCAGTAAACTGATCACGACAAGGAGGGAAAAGTATCGGTACGCGTTATGGATCATAAAGAATTCGGCCTTTGCATCTGCAAACTTACATTTTTTAAGCATATTTTATACCACCGGGTGAGCCCGGGATAAATGATAATGATAAAACTTAGGGCAATTTTGCCGATTATGACTAAATTTGCTGATTACTACTATTCCGCTTATGCATTTAACAATTATCCCCTGGGATGTCAATCCCGAAATATTCCGGATAGGATCTTTTGCCATCCGGTGGTATGGCCTGCTGTTTGCCTCCTCCTTTCTTTTCGGTTACATTATCATGGATAAGATTTTCAAAAATGAGAATCTTTCACAGGATGCTCTCGACCGCCTGACAGTATATATGGCACTCGGAGTCATAATAGGGGCGCGCCTGGGGCATTGCTTTTTCTATGAACCGAAGTATTACCTCAGCAATCCCGGAGAGATACTAAAGGTATGGCACGGGGGACTTGCAAGTCATGGCGCTGCAATAGGCATACTTATAGCCCTGTGGCTTTTCGTGAGAAAGGAAAAAAAGGACTATACCTGGATCATCGACCGTGTAGCAATTGTCGTTGCACTGTCAGGGTTTTTTATAAGGATGGGAAACCTTATGAATTCAGAGATCTACGGAGTTGAAACTACCATGCCGTGGGGCTTTGTTTTCCTTAGAAACGGTGAGAATGCTCCCAAGCATCCTACCCAGATATATGAAGGACTGACTTACCTGTTCATTTTCATCCTGTTGATAAGGATTTACTGGAAGAACAAGGGGGAACACATTCAGGGCCTTCTTATCAGCCTCGCGATGATACTGATATTCACGGCTAGATTCTTCATAGAATTCCTTAAGGAAGACCAGGTCGATTTCGAATCGGGAATGACATTGAATATGGGTCAGTGGCTAAGCATTCCCTTCGTTATTGCCGGTTTCGTGTGGCTGTATATAAGTCTGAAACAAAAGAAGAGACTGGTGATAAAAAGGAAGTAATGAGGGGGAGGGGAGTAACGCCCTTCGTTAGCTGAGGCTTCCCCGGGATGACGGCAGACAAGCCGGAAATCATTTCATAAGTATGCCGTTGAAAAGCACGTCCAGTATTCCGTTCAGCCTTTCCTCAAGGTTAATTTCACGCTTTTTCCAGAACAGCGGGACCTCCAGTCCCTTAAGGGTGGTCTGAACTGCCAGTGCAGTGTACTCGCTGTTCTTCACATTGAATACCTTTTTCCTTGCACCGTCATACAGTATCAGCCTCAGAATAGCCAGTTCCTCACGGTCGTATTTTTCCCGTATCTGCTCTATGAAGTCAAAGTGATCCAGGTGCTTATCAAAGATAGCGCTATAGTAATTCGACAGTTTTTCGAATGAAGTCATTCTTACAAAAACATAGTTTCTCATCTTGCCGACGGGAGATTCAACCGATTTAATTGCTTTAGTAAGTTCATTTCGAAGTATATTGGCTTCGTAAAGCACAACTGCCTTGAAGATCTCTTCCTTGCTTTTGAAATAGTAATATACAGAGCTTTTCCCCATTTTAAGAGCCTTGGATATTTCCTCCATGGTGGTCTTGCGGAAACCGTAACGGCTGAAAATTTGTCCGGAAGTCTCTATTATCTTTTTTCTAAACTCTTCCTTATTAACCATATAGTAAGTGCTATTGTTAACTTCCCATCATTATTGCAAATTTAGGATATAATAAATTCTTAGCAAAATATTCGAGGTTTCCGGTCGATAATTCGAATTATTAAAAAACAGAAGCAATTCTGCCGGAAAGGGAGCCATTATTATCAGCCGTATAACGAAAATATGGTCTCATGGCTGGCAATAAGACGTTAATTTTGTAAATTTGATACTAAAAACCAGTCCGCCGGGGATTTGATATCAGCCCGGCGCTGTTGATTATCATGCCGGTAATGAAAAAAGCCATCTGCAGACCTGAGGACGAAAGAATACCTGGTTTATTTTACGAAAAACAATAATAACAAATATGGAAGGCGTAGTAAAATTCAATTGCCACTGGAATCAGTCGGGACCTGTAATCTCCGACGAAGCGTACGAAATAATAAATTACTGGAGGGAAGTACTTTATAATATGGATATTATCGGAGCCTACGAGAACGGAGTGTGTTACGGTAATATCAGCATGAGGATAGGTAGAAGCAATCAGTTCATAATTACCGCTTCCGCCACAGGGGAGATTCCAGAACTTGAGCCGGGTCATTATGTAAAAGTCAATTCATTCAATATCGACGAAAATGCGGTTCAGTGCACCGGACCGCTGAAAGCTTCGTCGGAGTCGCTTACACATGCTGCCATCTATCTTGCCGATCAGGGAGCAAATGCCGTGGTCCATGTTCACAGCATTGACCTCTGGAATGAGCTTATTTACAAGGTACCCACCACGAATCCTTCGATGGAATACGGGACGACGGGTCTGGCCAGGGATATCTTCAGACTTTTCAGCGAATCGGATGTGATTGAAAAAAGGATAATTGTGATGGCCGGAGACAGGGAAGGAATCCTTACTTTCGGTCACGACATGGATGAGGCAGTAAATGTCCTGATGCAATATCTGAGGAAGGAAAACTGACCAGGTCTGATATCCAGGTTGTTTCTAAGATGCTTGCAGCATTGATTCATGAAACCCACATGTATCAAATACACAAACACGTGTGAATATAATTTTCAAATATGTGGGTTCCCCCGCTTGAGCGGGGACCATTAAAATAAATTATATTCGGAGGAAAAAAGCTAAATTTGGCAAACTAAAATGATATCCTTATGAAGACAAAAATCCTTATCCTTTCGATCGTACTTGGTTTTGCAGCTTTCTCATGCAAACAGAAAAATGCTCCTGTTGTGTCGGAATCACCACAGGCTGAGACTATTGCCCCTGCAACTGATTATCCGAAGATGATTATTGCAAAGGCTTTTATAAAGCCAGGCAAGGAAGCTGATTTCATCAACGCCGCGAAATCGATAATTGAAAGTTCAAACAAGGAAGAAGGATGCCTCGGGTACATGCTGTACCAGGATCCCTATGAAAAGACAAATTTCATTTTCGTGGAGAAATACAAGAATCAGGCAGCCATTGACTTTCATTTTGCGGCTCCCTACTTCGGCGAATTTGGGACTGTGACTGAAGACTTGTTCAGTAAACCACTCGAGATCAAGATTATAGATATAGCAGCAGAACAATAGTCTGCCTTTCAGCGAAACAAGCCTCGTAAAAACTGAAGCTGCTTCATATTGCAGATTCAGGGGATGAAAAGAAGAACACGGCCTTAGCGCGGATTACCGGATGCCTTCAGGCAGCGGAGGAATCTCATCCGTGTACATCATCCTGTTCAGCGGAGATATGTCTGAAGTTGATTTGAAAGGCCTGAATGGTGAAAGCCTCACAGCCGCGGCCGATTTCACTCCACGGATATCGTCAAGACAGGCTTTCAGCAAATCTTCTTCAGGATCTCCAAAGGGCCGCATGTCGACAGCATATTCATTGGCTTCAATATCGGGTGTAAGGCCATTGGTAAAATCACTGAAACCCGCTGAGTTTGCAATCTTGAGAACTACTGGCTGCATTGCCCATTTATGTCTCGGATTAACAGTTCCTGCATTATCGATATAATCCTTAACCGTGAAGGAACCCACATTCTTGCCATAGGTATTGGTACCGACCTGCTTTACTGTGATATAAGGCCTCAGGCCATTGATGAGCATTTCGGAAGCAGATGCCGTTTCGGAGGATGTAATGACATATATTTCACCAATTCCCAATGAGTTGATAGCTGTTTCAGGTGTATTCTCGGTAGCAGCAATCTTATCCTGGAAATACTCGTTGAAATAATCCTGACCGTAGTTTGTAAGATAATAACTCGTCAGAAGATCATTGAACTGTGTTTTGGCAAAAACCAGGGATGTATTCGTGGAATGGATCATGCTTGCCAGGTAAATTGCAGAATTTATATATCCGCCCGGATTGTACCTGAGGTCGAGGATAAGTTTGCTGATATTCTCATTCTTGAACCTTCCCATTATATTGTTCAGCTCAATATCGTAGGTTGTGCCAATCCTCACATCGTAGGAGTTGATGAAACCGTTGTATACAAGATAGCCCACTTTTATTCCATCGACATCCATAATGGTATCCAGAAGAATGGGGTTCTCCATGAGCTCAATCGGTGTAAGCGCCGCCGAGCGTCCGTTCAGCGTGAAGCTCGTCCCGTTGTAATCCGAGAATTCCATGGTGTAATTCACATTTGTAAAGAGAAGCGACTTGTAGTTGTCATCGGTAAGTTGCTGACCGTTGATATGGGTGAAAATATCCCCGCGTTTCAGTCCTGCATCGTCGGCGGGAGAATCCTCATAAACATATCTTATTATACCAACGAGCTTATTGCTTGTATTATCAATGTAGTAGAGCTGGAAGTTAATCCCAACCGTTTTGGAAACACCAGCCAGCCAATCGTCAAGTTCGGCATAATCGTCGACAATAAAGCTGAATTTGTCGACTTCCCCGTACTTATAAAGAAGTTTGTAGAACAGGGCTTCGGGGTCGGAGCTCTTGTTCAGAAAGGCATTAAGGCTGTCCTTGTTCGTTTCATAGAGGGATTTTGTCAGCGCGGGCACCTGTTTTTCCCAGAAATAGTAGGTGGAGAGACCGTTGTAGATGAATTTCTTTTCATCACTTGCTTCAGGGATAACAACAGGCTGCGGATCCTTCTTGCATCCTCCGGGAACCATCAGAAGCAGAAGAAGGGCGAAATAAAAATATTGCAGACTTTTCATTGTTTACAGATTTATAGACTAGTTACAAAATTAAATAAAATTCCTGATTCTACATATCATTAATTCTCAGGGTAAAATTATCCCGATTACAGCCGCGGGATCAAATTTTATACCAAAATCCTTCTCTTTCAGAGAAGCTGCCGGTTGATGGATGTTCCTTCGGAGCATGTTATATCCGGGAAATTTTGTGATGGGAACATGATGCAGTAATCCTAATGGTTATGTCCCGCATAAAAGAAATTTGTTTTTATAGCGAATAATGGCAAAATATTTGCGGGCATATAAGTAATTGAGCAAGCTGTTGAGAAAGCTCAATATTTTAATGTTCGTCCATTTATTTCCAATACTTGTCAATTTGTTAAGTGAAAGTTTGGATTTTTTTATAATTTTATCATTTTATATTTAAAATGAAATGTAATAACCTGATAATCTGTCAGCAAATAAACAAGAACGTAATGAAAAAATTAACAGGATTTCTTCTGGCCGTTTTTATGGCCTTTTCCATTGCTTCCGGACAGGAAAGGAATGATGTGATTAAAGTTTATAATGAAGGTGCAAAGCTGCTCCAGACCGACGTCCAGGGTGCCATTACCGCGTTTGAGAATGTGGTCACTCTGTCGGAACAGGTTGGCGAATCAGCCAACGATCTGAAATCCAAAGCTACGCAAGTGTTGCCGGGATTGTATGTGAGGCTGGCAAACAATGCCATGAAAGAGAACAAGTCGGCCGCTGAAATAATAAAGGCTGCTAAACTAGCATCAGATGTCTCGGAAAAATACGACAATGAGACAGGCAAGAACAATGCATCGATAATTCTGGTTCAGGGCTATAATAAAATGGGTACCGAATTATTTACAGATAAGGACTATGATAATGCCCTTCTCGCGTTCGACAGTCTTCTGGTCATCAACCCCGATTACAGCAATGCCATATTCAACAAGGCTTTGATCTACAGGGCACAGAACAATAATGCCGCTTTTGAGGAAAGCATCGATCTTTTCCTTGGAAAGCTTGAAGCAGGCAAGGATGATCAGGCGATAAAGCAGGCATCTACTCTTGCTCTTGAGTATTTCCGTGCTGCCGGATCGCAGGCTAACCAGGCTGACAATACCGATGAGGCCCTGGAACTTCTTAACAAAGCTGCCAAATACGGTGAAGACAAGGATCTTTACTACTATTTTGCAGATGTTTACAATAAAAAGAAATCGTTTGACAGCGGTATCGAATATGCCCAGAAAGGCCTGGCCCTGGAAACAGGAGAAGCAGAAGCCAAAGCCAAATTTTATTTCCAGCTTGGTCTCGGACAGGAAGGAAAAGGCCAGACGGCAGAAGCATGCACTTCATTTAAAAACGCGATGTTCGGACCATTTGCCGAACCCTCAAAGGCAAAAAGGACCAACCTGAAGTGCCAGTAAACCGTATGTATCAGTTTTTTACGCCCTGATACCGGGCGAAATCAGATAAAAGAAGCAGGAATGACAAATCGTCATTCCTGCTTCTTTTTTACAAATTGCAAGCCTGATCCCTGACCATGGGGTCGAGAGGAGTTTTATGGATTATGTCAGACCATCCGGCCATTTTGAACAGGGGCAGGGAGGAATCGTATTTTCTACGTCGCAAGCCTTCGGTCATTGACAGGGCACAGGGCGCAGGGCACAGGGCACAGGGCACAGGGCACAGGGCACAGGGCGCAGGGCACAGGGCACAGGGCACAGAGCACAGGGACTAAGAGACAGTACGACTGCAAGACGCAGTACAGGACGACGCGAAGGTTGTTTCGAATGGATCCCCTCCACTGGAGGGGTGGGGGTGGGTTCTGGTAGAGCGAGAGTGAGGAAGAAAAGCACAGGGCGAAGTGATTGGTCATGTAAGTCTCTTACAATGAGGCTTTAGCTTTCTTAGACTTTTAGCCTTTAACATCGTGCCGCGTACCGTTCTTCTCATTCTTACAAGGACTAAAATCAAAAATTAATTGCATATTCAAAAAACCTGTTTAACTTTGACCATCCGGTTAAACCAGATGGATAAACTAAAAGGTTAAAATATGACAGAAGTTGAAAAACAAACCGAAGACAGGATATTCGAATCAGCCACCGAGGTATTTATAGAGAAGGGCATGGACGGGGCAAGGATGCAGGATATTGCAAACCACGCGGGAATCAACAAGGCTTTGCTCCATTACTATTACCGTACCAAGGAGCAACTTTTCGAAGCGGTTTTTGATAAAATGGCAAAATTAATTTTTAGCAGGTTTGCCCCCGTGTTCGACGAAAACGCGTCACTTGAGGAAAAGATCAGGTTCTTTTTCAGGGAACATATTTCCTTCCTTCAGAAAAATCCCCGTCTCCCCGCGTTCATTATTAATGAAATAAACAGGAATCCGGCAAGAATCAGGAAACTTCTCCGGAAGATTAATATCAATGAATTTTGGAATACCGTTGAAAGGCAGCATCATGATGAGCTCATCAGGTACAATATCACCAGGGAGTCATTGCCCCAGGTCATGACATCGATAGCGGCAATAAGCGTATTTCCTTTCGCGGCGCGTGGTATAATGGAGGTGCTTCTCGAGAAATCAGGTCGGGGCTTCAATGATTACCTGGAAGACAGGAAGGAATTCGCGGCCGGTTTTGTCATAAGGGCTATTAAAGGCTGTGAAGCTGAAACAAAGGAACAAAGTAAAGGGACTAAAGAATAAAAGGTACATCATATGAACAGGATAATATTAGCATTCATCTTTCTAGCGATCACCCGGATAATGTCAGGCCAGAACGGAACAATGCTTACTTTAGGGGAATGCTACCTGAAGGCGGAAGCCGCGAGCGCGCTGGCCGGGGAAAAAGATTCGTACCGTCAGATCTGGGAATTCAGAGACAGGAATATATCGAGTGGCTGGCTTCCGACTCTCGATGTTTCCGGCAGCTTTGTCTACAATTCAGAAGTGATCGACATAGGCAATTCACTTGGTTCATTGCCGGTACCGGGTATTGCAGATGCTGTCAAACCTATGCCTCATGAGCAATACAGGCTCAATGTCGACATAAACCAGGTGATTTACGACGGGGGAGCCATAAAGGGAGCCCGCGCCATCGAAAAGGCTGATCTGCTTATAAATGAAAAGCAGTCGGAAACTGATTTGTACAAACTGAGGAGCCAGATCAACACCTGTTATTTCAATCTGTTGCTTCTCGAAAGACAGGATGAACTTCTGAACAACTATCTCGATCTGATTACAAAAAGGATAGCATCCATGTATTCGGGAGTGGAAAACGGTGTGATCCCGCGTTCCGATATCGATGTGATGACCACCGAAAAAATAAAACTTGAGCAGCAGTTGAGGGAAAGCAGGATACGCGGGGAGTCGTTTCTGAGGATACTGTCGGCGCTTACTGCAACTGATACGGATCCTGCCCCGGAACTGGTGATGCCCGTTTTCAATACCGATTCAACTGACGTGATTAGCAGGCCCGAGCTGGAGATCTTCGATCTGAGAAAGGATCAGCTTAATGCATACCTGCAGGTAATAAACAGCCGCAGGTTGCCTAAAGCCTTTGGATTTGCCACACTTGGCTATGGAAATCCTCCCGGGAACAACTTTTTAAAGGACGAGTTCGCTCCTTATTATATATTAGGTGCCGGATTAAAGTGGAATATCTTCGACTGGAACAAGGCAAAGACCGAAAAACAGATAGTAGGACTCCAGCATGTGATAATAGAAAACCGGCAGAACGATCTGAACGACAACCTGAACAGGATGCTCGAGGCAAAGAGAGCCGAGATAGAAAGCCTGAAGGCTCTCCTCGAAACCGACCTTGAACTGATCAGTCTCCGCGAGAGGATAACCTCCTCCGCCGAATCGCAGTATGAAAACGGAACTATCACGGCAACCGATCTGCTGAACGAGATCAACCTGGAAAAACAGGCCCTTATAAACCTTGAGATACACAGGATAAACCTGGCAATGGCGCAGGCCGACTACTATAATATAAGCGGAAAAGAAATAGAATGACCACTATACGACATACCCCCGGGGGAAGGAGTCCGCAACGGGAAAGCTTCATTTCCCCCTATATGGGGGAAAGATAAAAGGGGATCAAATATAAATATTAAACTATCTAATAATATAATCATGAAGTATTTAATGCCGATCATCATCACCGCTGCTCTTTTTGCGGGCTGCAGGGACAAATCAGGCGAAGCTGATGCCTACGGTACTTTTGAAGCCACTGAGGTAACGGTTTCTTCCGAAACCGGCGGACGCATCCTGACATTCCCGGTAACAGAAGGCATGGAGATAGAGAAAGGAGCCGGAATAGCCCTTACGGACACAACTATCTTCAGGCTTCAGCTTAATGAGATCAACGCCGGAATGAATGGCATCAGGACTAAGATCAGTTCAATAAATGCAAAGAATGATATCCTCAGGCAGCAGATGCAGAACCTGAATGTAAATATCGTGAGGATAGAAAACATGATGAAGGATGATGCCGCCACCAGGAAACAGTATGATGATCTGACCGGACAGATGGCTGTGATCGAAAAGCAGATAGCTGCAAACAACACCGAAAAGGCATCGGTTGCGGCGGAGTTGTCGGTGTTTGAATCAAAAAAGGCAATCCTGACCGAACAACTCTCGAGAGCTTATGTGAGAAGTCCGCTCAAAGGTACAGTTATTGAAAAGTATGCCGAGGCCGGAGAGATAACAACAGCGGGCAGGCCGCTGGTAAAGATTGCTGATCTCTCGGTGATGAAGCTGAAAGTGTATGTCAGCGGGGCTCAGCTTGGCGATCTGAAGGTTGGCAGCGAATGCACGGTCAGAGTCGATGACGGCGACAAGGATTACAAGACATTCCCGGGCCGGATAAGCCATATTTCGGAAAAAGCCGAATTCACTCCCAAAATCATCCAGACCAGGGAGGAAAGGGTGATACTTGTATATGCGGTCACCATCGAGGTGGTAAACGACGGTACAATGAAGTCGGGAATGCCCGGGGAAGCTATTTTCTGAGATCATGTCAAAAGCAATTGAATCATCAGGTATTTGCAAGACATTCGGGGACAGGCAGGCTCTGAAGAACATCACCTTTGACGTCAACGAAGGAGAGATATTCGGATTCATTGGTCCCGACGGAGCCGGTAAAACAACTCTTTTCCGGATCATTAGCACACTTATGCTTCCCGACAGGGGTTCAATGACCATCCTCGGACTCGACAGCACAAAGGGATACAGAAAGTTAAGGGAAAACATCGGGTATATGCCGGGGCGCTTTAGTCTTTATCTTGATCTGACCGTTGAGGAAAACCTGAACTTTTATGCATCGGTATTCGGAACCACGGTGGAAGAGAACTATGAGCTTATCAGGGATATCTACTCTCATATCGAGCCTTTCAGGAAAAGACTGGCCGGCAGGCTGTCGGGCGGGATGAAGCAAAAGCTTGCCCTGTCGTGTGCCCTGATCCACAAACCACGATTGCTTGTACTCGACGAACCCACGACAGGAGTCGACACAGTGTCGCGCACTGAATTCTGGGAAATGCTGCGGAAGCTGAAACAGAACGGTATAACCATCGTGGTGTCGACTCCATACGTGGACGAGGCAATGAACTGCGACAGGGTTGCACTGATACAGGAAGGTCAGCTTATGTTGGTGGACAGACCTCAGAATATCAGAGACGGATTCTCACGCGGGCTTTTCAGCGCCAGGGCCGGCGACAAATACCGGTTGCTGCTTGCCCTGAGAAACTACCCCGCTACGCTTAGCGTCTATCCCTTCGGTGATTCCATACATGTGACTTTTTCTGAAGAAACACCCGGAAGGGAATTATCCGAACACCTTTTGAGGGCCGGCATTGCCGATGCCGTGATAAGCGAAACAAAAGCAGGTATCGAAGACCGCTTCCTGGAACTTATGGAAAAGAATGAAAAAAGGAATCAATGAATCGAAAAACAGTAATAAAGGTAAGGGAGCTGGTGAAGAAGTTCGGAAGTTTCGTGGCAAACGACAAGCTCAGCTTTGATGTGTATGAAGGTGAGATATTCGGTTTTCTCGGCGCCAACGGAGCGGGAAAGACAACAGCCATCAGGATACTGACCGGGCTCCTGGAACCGACTTCGGGAGAAGTGATGGTCGCCGGCTTCGACGCCTGCAGGCAGCCTGAGGAAATTAAAAAGAACATAGGTTACATGTGCCAGAAATTCTCCCTTTATGAGGATCTTACCATCAGGGAGAACATAATGCTTTACGGCGGCATTTACGGGCTCGACAGAAAGACGATAAAGGAACGGACGGAACGGCTTCTCGACAAACTCAGATTCAGGGAATACGGCGACCGCCTGATATCTGCCCTGCCGCTCGGATTAAAGCAGAAACTTGCATTTTCAGTGGCAGTGTTCCATGAGCCAAGAATAGTCTTTCTGGATGAACCGACAGGGGGAGTCGATCCGCTGACACGCAGGCAGTTCTGGGAAATGATATATGAAACTGCCTCAGCCGGAATAACGGTTTTTGTGACAACACACTACATGGATGAAGCTGAATACTGCGACCGGATATCGATCATGAGCGATGGAAGAATAGTCGCACTTGATACACCTTCGGAGCTTAAGAGGAAATATGATGCCCGCTCGGTTGAGGATGTTTTCGTGAAGATCGCCCGGCCGGGTATGAAGCATTCCCAGGAAACTGTTGCTATAAATGGATTGGGATGAAGAGATTTTCAGGATTTGTCAGAAAGGAATTCATTCACATCTTCAGGGATGTCAGAACCCTTGTTATAATATTCGGGATTCCCGCTATAATGATAATCCTATTCGGATATGTGGTCAGCACCGACCTGAAAGACGCCAGCCTGGCTTTTCTTGACCTCTCAAAGGACGACGTTACAAGCGAACTTATTGAAAGGACATGCTCATCGGATTTTTTCAGGAAAACAGCTGACCTTTCAGGCTATCACGATGTTGACAGGGTTCTCAGAAGCGGAAAGGCAAAGGTGGTCATTGTGTTCGGCGAGAATTTCGGAAGAAATCTGGAATCGGGCAAAAACGCCAGCCTAAGTATTATTGCCGATGGCTCCGAACCCAATACTGCAGCCCTGGTCTCCGCTTATGCCAATGCCATAATTTCCGGATTCAGCCAGCTGTCGGTGCCGGCAGGGCAGGCATCCATCCCGGTGATCGTGCCGGAGGTAAGAATGTTCTATAATCCGTCGCTGAAAAGCCAGTTCATGTTCGTTCCCGGGGTGATAACCATGGTATTGACACTTATATGTGCCTTGATGACTTCCATTACCCTTACAAGGGAGAAAGAGTTCGGAACTATGGAAGTTCTGCTGGTTTCTCCACTGAAACCTGTTCAGATAATACTGGGGAAAGTCACTCCATATTTCTTCCTTTCGATTGTTAATGTTGTAACAATACTTGTACTGTCGAGACTGGTATTCGGCTTGCCTGTAAAGGGCAGCCTTATCCTGCTGCTCGCGGAGAGCATGCTATATATCTTCCTTTCACTTTCGATAGGAATTCTGATTTCGGCCGTGGCAAAGACGATGCAGCAGGCGATCTTTATTTCCCTGGTGGGAATGATGCTTCCTACAGTTCTCCTTTCGGGATTTATATTTCCCATTGAGAACATGCCGAAGATATACGACTGGGTAAGTTCGGTTCTTCCGCCCAGGTATTTCATTGTTATCATCAAGAATATTATGATCAAGGGAACCGGCTTTGCACATGTCTGTAAGGAAACCCTTATCCTGATCCTGATGACGGTAATCATGATGGGACTTGCAGTAAGGAAGTTCAGTATAAGGCTGCAGTAAGTAACAGGATGAATAATAAGCACAAGTCAAAAGACGAAACAGGCACATGATAAACGATAAAAGATAAAACCGGAAAATGCGGACCATTATATTTCTGATAAAAAAAGAATTCCTTCAGATCTTCCGTGACAAGTTCATCGGCAAGGCCATCTTCGGCATTCCGATAGTCCAGATGCTTATCCTGGTGCCTGCCATCACCTTTGAGATAAAATCGGCCAGGCTGTGTATCATCGACAATGACATGACAACGGAATCGCGCGGACTGATAAGCAAGCTCGAAGGATCGCCGTTTTTCAGCATTGTTCAGGCCACATCATCCGGGAAGGAAGCGAACGATCTTCTTTATGGAAACAAAACTGATCTTGTTCTTCATATTCCCCAGGAATTCGGAAGGGATCTCGGTCTTGGGAAATCCGCGAAAGTCATGGCTTCAGTAAACGCCATAAATGCCATGACGGCCCAGTTATCGTGGGCCTATCTGTCGGGAGTAATACGCGATTACAATATCGACATAATCGTTTCGGCCAATCCCGCGGCGGCGGTCATGATGGCATCGCCATCAATTACATACAGGTACTGGTACAATGAGATGCTCAATTACAGGCACTATATGCTTCCCGGGATACTGGTGATCCTGGTGATGGCGATAGGATTTATTCTGGCCGGCCTTAACATGGTAAGGGAGAAGGAAATCGGCACAATAGAGCAGATCAACGTGACACCCGTTAAGAAATACCAGTTCGTGACGGCAAAGATGATACCTTTCCTGGTGATCGGGCTTATAGATCTTGCCATTGGTCTTGGTATCGGGAAACTGTTGTTCGACATCCCCTTCGAGGGCAGTTTGTTTTTGCTTTTCCTGTGCTCAGCCTTCTTCCTGGTGGCAGCCCTGGGGATGGCACTTTTTTTATCTACAATATCGGGAACACAGCAGCAGTTCATGTTTATGGCTTTCTTCTTCATGATAATCTTCATACTGATGAGTGGGATTTTCACCCCGCTCGAAAGCATGCCGGTGTGGGCTCAGAAGATCGATCTGCTTAACCCGGTCGCGTATCTCATGAGGATATACCGTATGATAATGCTGAAGGGATCGACTTTTGTTGACATTGGCAGGGATATCTTCTCGCTTGCGGCAATAGCTGTTGTTTTTACCACACTTGCTATCAACAGGTACCGGAAAACAGCCTGAACATTGTTCCCCCCGGCTGATTTCCCATGTTTAAAACCCGCTATTCGCTGTATAGAGCAAAGGTCTGCATTACATTCTGCAGGTAGGTTTTTGAAAGAGGTATATCCATTACCTCGGGATGATCGAGTTCCAGCCTTAGGTTGTCCTTATCCCTTCGTATTACCTTTACTTTTTCAAAATTGACCATGTAGGAACGATGGCAGCGTACTATCCCGGTTCCGGCGAATGTTTCCTCCATCCTCTTCATGGTCGCCCTCAGGAGATATTTCGACACCTTTCCCTTGTTGAGATAGCAAATCGTTATATAGTTTTCAGTTGCTTCGAGGTAAAGTAGGCTCTCCTTCTTTACTGAAAGCTTGAGAACAGATTTATCATCGTAAAACGGAATCATGTCGGGAGTGGGATCCGGCTGCTGTCCCTCGGCAAGGATCCTGATCTGCTCCTTCTTATCATGCCAGGAAAGGTACAGCCAGGCAAGCGAATACGGAAGAAGAAGAACCAGAGCGGTGTTCCGGGCCGACATCTTTACAAGGTAAATGAAGTCCCTGTCATCGTACAGAACGAATTTCTCAAACAGAGAATAGAACAGAGCCATTGCAAGCACCTCGGCAGCTATCCAGATAAGAAACTGACCGAGGTTGATAATCTTCTTCTTACACACCTTGTACATGATTATCCTGCTGATGACAACCACCAGAACACCTGTAAGAATTACCAGGCTTGAATAGGTAAAGAACTGGAACCTGGTAAGACTGAACCACCGGTCAGCGCCGAAAGGTGAGTAAATGTTGATGAACACAAGCGCGAAAAGCGCAGTAAAGAGAATGAGGTTAACAATATTCTTTTTTTCAATAAGGTAAGGCGCTATCGGTTTCTGGAAATCCGGCATGTGATGATTCTTGTTCAGCAAAAATAGGCTTTTTATTTTTTATGACGAATTTCAGCCCCGAAGCTTCGGATACCATGCAGGATTTCGTCACTCATCCGCTGATTTCGTCCCATTCTTTTGATTTTCGTCACACACCGGGGCAGGCCGGCACATAATTTTGCCGGCCTCATTTGCTATGAATTCCTTTGATGCACAAAACGGTAAAATTAACTGACCATGGGATTCACAGCAATTCAGACAAGCCTTGTTTCATCATTCGATCCGCATGCCGGCGAAATATCCCTGAACGCTTCGGGAATAAGTATTGTAAACACCGGTTTTGTATCGGACAGCCTTCCGGCTTACCATTTCAGCGGGGAGGATCAGTCAATAAAAGAGAATATTGAGTTCTCCTACCCGGTTTTTGTTCCGGCCTCAGAAAGCAACAAGCTTATTCTGCTGCTTCACGGACTGAATGAAAGATCGTGGGACAAGTATCTTGCATGGGCTTATTACCTCGCTTCCGAAACCGGCAGTTATGTCATTCTGTTTCCCATATCATTTCATATAAGCAGGGCGCCTGTTTCGTGGAAGGATCCGCGAACCATGATCAGGCTGATCAGGGAAAGGATTCCGGTGATGGGCGAAATTAGGAATTCTTCATTTGCCAATCATGCCCTGAGCAGAAGGCTTGCCGAGGATCCGCGGAGATTTGTAATGTCGGGTTATCAGACTGCCGACGATATCATAAGGCTGGTAAGTCAGATCAGGGAGGGCAGTCATCCGGTGGTGCCGGCCACAGGCAGAATAAATATCTTTTCCTATTCCATAGGGGCTTTCCTTTCGGAGATATTGCTCATGTCCGACAGCCGGGGCTTCTTCGACGGAACCAGGCTGTTCATGTTTTGCGGGGGATCGGTTTTTGGAAGGATGAATGCTGAATCGAAGCATATAATGGACAGTCTGGCTTACGAAAGTACCTGTAGCTATTACAGGAATGACTTCGAGGAAGAACTGGAAAGAAAGGATTCATTTATGGGACGCCTGGTTTCCGGACCCCTGGGAATGGCTTTCCGGTCGATGCTCGACCCGCTCCGTTTCAGGCAGCAGAGGGAAAAACTACTGGCAGCTATCCGCGACAGGATATTCGCGATACCACTGGTGGGCGATAAGGTGGTACCTCCGGCAGGAGTGATCGAGACTCTTGGGGCCGGGTCGCATGTTGACGTTATGGATTTTGCTTACAAATATTCCCACGAAAAGCCCTTCCCGGCAGACAATAATAAGATTGCAGAAAAGGTTGATGCAGCTTTTGAAAAGGTCTTTATTCCGGCCTGCAGGTTTCTGGAATCGAACCATGATTAGGACCGCCTGGGGGAGCAGGGCTTTTAAGTCTTGCTCCCTTCGGTCGCTGTCTTGCGGTCTTGCAGTCTTGCGGTCCCTGACTGCGAACTTTGAACCGTTTGCCGCTTGCCGCGCGCCGTTTTAACTTTTTAACCCGCATTCTGCAACATTATTCCCCATATACAATAATCCCTCACATTTTTTTGTTATCTTAATAGCTTATTAAACAAAGATAAAATTGGAAAAGCCGCTCAGATATATCAGAGTCAATGCCCGTACGGTGGTCGGGATAAGGAAGGATATATCCGATGATCAGGTGAGGAAGAAATTCAATGACAACCTCAGGCTATCTCCATATTTCAATCCTAAAAAATTCTTCGTGATCTCGGAAAGCCGGTGGATCTGAAACCCGGTTATTGTTCCTGATATCCTGCATCATTGCTTAATAAGGTATTATTTAAAACTAAACGCTTGTTTTGTCACAATACAGACGGCTGTTTTATTTTTATCTATATTTGAAATCCACGGATATTCAATGGGACTAAAAAATACTGAGTAAAATGGCAATAATAATAATCGCGATCGTGGCAATTTGCGGAGTGTTTTTACTCGTCGTGTACAACCGGCTTGTAAGACTGGTAAATTATGTAAGGGAGGCATGGAGCGGCATCGACGTGCAGCTTAAGAAACGTCATGACCTGATACCCCTACTGGTGACAACTGTAAAGTCATATGCATCTCACGAGCGGAACCTGCTGGAAGCCATTACCAAA
This sequence comes from Bacteroidales bacterium, assembly GCA_034679225.1. Lineage (GTDB taxonomy): Bacteria > Bacteroidota > Bacteroidia > Bacteroidales > VadinHA17 > LD21. Next base: position 78,304 of record JAXDBC010000076.1, read on the forward strand.
CTCAGGACCAAGGGGATGTCAGCTACATCGCTCAGGGAAACCGAGACTGCTGAAATAGAACTGTCGAAGGCACTGGGTAAGCTCTTCGTGGTGGTGGAGAACTATCCCGATCTCAAGGCCAGTCAGAATTTTCTGGAACTGCAGAAAGATATATCAAAGGTGGAAAATGACCTCCAAAAGGCCCGCCGTTACTACAATGGAACGGTACGTAACTACAACATACTGATCGAGCAGTTCCCGTCGAGTCTGGTGGCAAAACTGGCAGGCCACAGTCAAAAGGAATTCTTTGATATAGGAAATGAATCGGAGAGGGCAGTACCGGACGTCAACATGTAATATTCTGAAAGATGAAGAAATTAATTGCATCTCTGTTTCTGGTTTTTATTGGACTTTCGGCAAATTCGCAGGAAAAGATCCTTTCCTATGACATTATCGCGGCTATTGAAAAGGATGGCACTCTGCTGGTTCAGGAACAGATAAGGGTGGCTGCCGAAGGAAATGCAATAAAAAGAGGCATCTACAGGACTTTCCCCACCAGATACAAAGATAAACTGGGCAACCGCTACAAGGTCGGCTTCGAGGTGACGGAGGTTCTGAAAAACGGAGTTCCCGAGCCCTGGTTCACCAGGAAAGAATCGAACGGAGTTATTGTTTATATAGGTGACGAAAATGTTATACTTGAACCGGGAGTATACAATTACAGCCTTTCTTTCAGGACAAATCGCCAGCTGGGCTTTTTCGACGGCTATGACGAGCTTTACTACAATGCCATTGGCGGTGACTGGGCTTTCCCGATAGAAACAGCTACCGTTACTCTTATACTCCCTGAAGGAGCGAAGGTTTTAAATAAGGCTGCCTATTCAGGCTATGCCGGATCAACAGACTGCGACTGCCTGCTCACTGCAGAAAGGAATATGGTAAGCCTTGCCATGACCAGAACTCTGCAGCCCGGGGAACAGCTTACCATCGCGGTCGGATGGCCGGTAGGACATGTGATCAGACCTTCGGCTATCACTAAGATAGCCTGGTTTCTGAAAGATAACCTTCATATCCTTATTGCCCTGGCCGGAATTGCCGGAGTCATAGTGCTCTACTTAAGGCGATGGAAGTCGGTTGGAAGAGATCCTGCCAAAGGAACCATTATACCCTTGTTTGATCCGCCCGAAGGATTCAGTCCGGCAGATACCGGTTACCTGGTCGCCATGGGGATGAAGGAAGAAGTGATGACAGCGGCGCTTGTTAACATGGCCGTGAAAGGCTGCCTGAAAATCGTAAATACAAAAAGGAAATATTCCCTTGAACTTGTTCCCGGTAATACTGCTGAACTCACTCCCGAGGAAAAGGTCCTTGCATCGGTTCTTTTTTCCTCATCTCAGGAGCTGGCCCTGGACAATGAAAACTATCAGTTGTTGCTGAGCGCGAGAATGAAGGCGGAAAAAATCCTTAAAGCGAAAATGATACCGGAATATTTCAATCTCAACGCCAGACATCTTATGCCGGGAGTTCTTCTTTCGATAGCCCTGGTTGTTCTTGGCTTTGCCATATCTCCCTCTCCGCTCGTCCCTGTGATACTGATCATTCTTCTTACCGGACTGGTGATTCTTTTCTCATGGCTTATCAAAGCTCCCACAGCCCGCGGAAGGGCTTTGATGGATGAAGCGGAAGGTTTCAAAATGTACCTTTCAGTTGCAGAAAAGGACAGGCTCAACCTTTTGCATGAACCGGAGCTTACAGTTGAACGCTTTGAAAGCCTTCTTCCTTATGCCATAGCTCTTGGAGTCGAGAATGAGTGGGGCAACAGGTTTGAGAATGCACTTAAGCGTTCGATGCAGGAAACAAAAGACTATAATCCTGCATGGTATGTTGGAACAATACCGGGAACCACGGTATTTTCGCCTTCCCATTTTAGCTCAACGATGGGAAAAAGCTTTTCATCGGCCATATCGTCGGCATCCACCCCTCCCGGATCATCATCAGGCAGTGGCGGCGGAGGAATCGCGGGTGGCGGCGGTGGCGGTGGCGGCGGCGGTGGCTGGTAAGACATTGCAGAAGTTGATCTCATCCTTCGAAATCTAATGTTTCCGGAATGTACGAAGCCTGTCATTAAACTTTAGTTTCCGGCTTCAGATTGATAGTGGTGCAAGACAGTGCCTTTCTCCACTTTTGTTTTATTTCTCCTGAAAATTTGATTTATCGGAAGTCATAAAAAAAGCATAATATTGCAGCTTCATAAAACAGAACATCATGACAGAACAAATAAGGATGATAGGGGCAAGGATACGGGAGCTCCGCGATATTTCCGGGATTACTACAGGAGACCTTGCACAGAAGCTCGGACTTCCTGAGGATCTTTATGTCAAATATGAAAGCGGCGAATCTGACATTCCGGTTGGAGTGCTTTTCGAAATATCGGAGATGTTCAACGTAGAATTGTCGGTATTGCTCGGGGGTGATGGCCCTAAACTTCATATTTATGGAATAGTGAGGAATGGAAAAGGACTGAAGCTTGAACGCCGGCAGCAGTACAAATATGAGAGCCTGGCCTTTAACTTCATCAATAAAAAAGCTGAGGTTTTCATGGTAACCATCGATCCGAAGCCTGAAGATTCACTTCTTGATTTCAACTCCCATCCCGGACAGGAATTCAACTATGTTATCAAAGGATCGATGATGACAGTTATTGACGGCTACGAAATCATACTGAACGAGGGTGACTCGATATATTTCGACTCGGGATACAATCACGCGATGAAAGCCCTCAACAATGAGCAGGTGAAATTCCTGGCAATTATTTTATAGGACAATACCGATATTGACAATGCTTCTTGAAAAATACCTGAAACAGATTGATTTTAAATCATACGAAGAGTTTAAAACCGGATTTGAAATAAGAATCCCCGAGAGTTTCAATTTCGCATACGATGTTGTTGACGAAATAGCCCGGAACACACCGGAAAAGACCGCGATGGTGTGGTGTGACGACAAAGGCAATGAAGCTGTTTTTACATTTGGACAGATGAAGTATTACAGCGACAAGGCTGCAAACTTCTTCAGGACGAAAGGAATCCGAAAGGGTGACCGTGTCATGTTGATTCTGAAAAGACACTATACATTCTGGTTCTGTACACTGGGACTTAACAAGATAGGAGCTGTTATAATTCCCGCGACCCATCTCCTTACCGCCAAAGACATTGTTTACAGGAACAATGCCGCCGGCATCAGGATGATTGTCTGCGTGCAAGATCCGGAGGTAATACGGCATATTGAAGATTCCCAAAGTCAGTCCCCCACACTTGAGTTCATGGTATTGGCAGGCAGCGAACGGGAAGGATGGATCAATTTTTCAAAGGAAATGGACGAGAGTCCGGAGGTATTTACAAGACCGGGGCCGGATGAAGCGCCGGGGAATGATGACACCATGCTTCTTTATTTCACTTCGGGCACTACCGGAATGCCCAAGATGGTAACTCACGATTACACCTATCCACTCGGGCATATACTGACGGCGAAGTATTGGCAGTGCGTTCAGGATAACGGGCTGCATTTCACCATTGCCGATACGGGATGGGCCAAATCGGCCTGGGGCAAGATCTATGGTCAGTGGATATCAGGGAGCGCGGTAATGACATACGATTATGACAGGTTTGTCCCGAAAGACATCCTTGGAGTGATTGAAAAATACAAGGTAACAACCTTATGCGCCCCTCCTACAATTTACAGGTTCCTGATAAAGGAAGACCTTGAAACCTTTGATCTTGGCAGCCTGAAGAACTGCGTTGTTGCCGGTGAGCCGCTTAATCCTGAGGTATATAAATTCTTCCTTGAGAAAACCGGACTGAAGCTTATGGAAGGTTATGGCCAGACGGAATGCACCATTGCCCTGGCTACCTTTCCCTGGATGAAACCCAAACCCGGATCAATGGGAAAGCCGTCGCCGGGTTATGATATTGAAATTGTCGATGAATCGGGCTATCCCTGCGAGGTTGGTTATGAAGGAGAAATAGTTATTCATACTGACAGGAGAAAGCCGGTCGGTATGTTCAAGGGCTATTACATGGATGAAGATATGACAAGAAATGTCTGGTCGGACGATGTTTACAGGACAGGCGACATGGCCTGGCGCGATGAGGATGGATATTTCTGGTTTGTAGGCAGGGCAGATGATATCATCAAGAGTTCGGGTTACAGGATAGGTCCCTTTGAAGTCGAAAGCGCCCTTATAGAGCATCCGGCCGTTCTTGAATGTGCTGTGACTGCCGTTCCCGATCCCGACAGGGGACAGATTGTAAAAGCCACAATAGTTCTTTCAAGAAATTATAGCCCCGGAGATGAACTGGCCAGGCAACTGCAGGACCATGTCAAGAAAGTCACAGCTCCCTACAAGTACCCGAGAATTGTTGAGTTTGTTGACGAGCTGCCGAAAACAATAAGCGGAAAGATTAGAAGGGTCCAGATAAGGGAAAAGGATGGTTAATCTGAAAATTTGAAAATCGCTCTAAAGTGACAATTTTCAATGATTAATATAATATTCCGCCTAAAAAATAACTGATAGGACAATTCCGTTTTATGAGTGAATTTGATACTTTTAAAAGTATCAAATCCCTTATGATATTCAATTATTATTAACCTCAAAACTCCAATACCATGAGATCAAAAGCAGCGCTAATGATAAGCTTTTTCATGTTGTCAGCCATTGCCTTCTCGCAGACAGAAAAGGGGACTCTGATAGTTTCCGGTAACAACAGCCTTGAATTTACTCATACTGAGGGGAAACTTACAGATAAAGAGACTGGCTCATCTAGTCGTTCGAAAGTGAATACCTTAGAGTTCATGCCGGCTGTTGGTTATTTTGTCGCAGATAATTTTGCTGTTGCACTTTCAGTAGATTACATACGTTCCTCACAAAAAAATTACAAATCAAACCAGCTGTCATTTATGCCGACCTTAATGTATTATTTTCCGGGTGAATCATCATTCAGGCCTAATGTCCAGGCTGGTTTCGGATATGCAGTATTAAAGGAAAAGTTCAACACGTACAAAGAGTCGTTCTCCGGATATGCTTATGGCGCTGGTTTGGGCCTGGATTATTTCATTAGCGATAATATTGCGGTCGGTCTTGGAATACAATGGATAGGCACAAAGATGACCTACTCGGAAGACAAGGATTTAAAAACTACTGCCAATGCTTTGGGATCGGTCATTGAATTCTCACTGTTCTTTTAAAGCTCAGGGCATAAGGCACAGGGCACAGAGCACAGGGCACAGGGCTCAGGGCGCAGGGCACAGGGCGCAGTGACAGGTCGTGCAAGTCTTGCAGGTCATGCAAGTCTTGCAGGTCGTGCTAATTGTACAAGACCTGCAAGACAGCAAGACACACTGCAAGACAAAGCGAAAGTTGCATCGGATGGATCCCTTTCTCCGGAGTGGGGGTGGGTTCTTGTAGAGCGAGAGTGAGGGAGAGAAGCAAGCCTTTTAGATATTCGGAACCATGTTATAACATTGTTATAACGTGTTTCGGGCTTTATTTCTGACAGCTAAACACATAGGAAGAGACCGCAGGACAATGTATTATGTATTATGTATTATAGGCGATGTATTATAGGCGATGTATTATAGGCGATGTATAAACAATTAGCAATTGGCAATTAGCAATTAACAATTATCCGTTAGGGCACGAGCCACACAAACTGCACTATTCGAACAACTCACACGACATGCGAGACTGCAAGACCGCAAGACCGCAAGACAGCGACCGAAGGGAGCCAGACCGCTTACCGCATTTACACCTCCAGAATAATCCCTACCGGACAATGATCAGATCCGGTGATTTCTTCGTATATAAATGCATCTTTCACTTTTGGAAGGAACGACCGGCTTACCAGGAAATAATCGATTCTCCAGCCTATGTTCCTTGACCTTGCCGCTGCCCTGAAGCTCCACCAGGAATATCTTCCCAGGGAATCGGGATAGAAATGCCGGAAGGTATCTGTAAAACCGCCCTGGACCAGCCTGTCCATACCGTCAATCTCCTCCTGCATGTAACCTGCAGATTTGTTGTAATTTGCCTGTGGACGGGCCAGATCAATCGGCTTATGGGCTACATTAAGGTCACCGCAAATGACAAGGGGCTTGATCTTCTCAAGATCCTTTAAATATTCAAAAAATGCCTTGTCCCACTCCTGTCTGTAATCCAGTCTTGCTAGCTCTGCCCCGGAATTGGGGACATAGACATTAACAAGGAAAAACTGCCCGAAGTCAAGGCACTGCACCCTTCCTTCGGTATCATGTTCACTGATGCCGATATCCTTTGTGACTTTAAGCGGCTTGATCCCTGATATAACCGCCGTACCGGAATATCCCGGCCTCAGGGCTGAATTGCAGTAGATATGATTGTGTTTCAGGGGTTCGAGCGTTTCGGCAACCTGGTCATCCTGTGCCTTTGTTTCCTGAAGGCAGATGATATCAGCGTTCAGGCCTTCAATTTCTGTAAAAAAGTTTTTCTTTGCAATGGCACGGATGCCGTTTACGTTCCAGGAAATAATCTTCATAGTATCATTTTTGAATATGTAAAAATAACAACTCCGCCGGAATAAAAATGTTCAAAAGCGGATATGAGGAATCAAAGCCGTATTTAAAATAAAACATAATCCGTACATTTACCATCTCCTTAAAAACAAAGCAAATGGAAACTATCAGAAATCTGTACAGACCGGGCCGGGGACCCTCGAGCAGTCATACCATTGGTCCTATGAATATCGCCAAACGCTTTATTTCAATGATGGGAGATGCTCCTTCATGCAGGATAACCCTGTATGGCAGCCTGGCCGCGACAGGCAAGGGGCATGGCACTGATAAAGTGCTGGAGGACGCGTTTGAAGGGAGAAAACTCGAAATTGTATGGAAGCCTGAAGTTTTTCATGAGTTTCATCCTAATGCCATGAAGCTTGAGGCACTTGATTCCGGGAATAATGTAATCTGTGAAAAGATGGCATTCAGCATTGGCGGCGGTGCTGTTGTTTTCGATGATGAAAAAGCCGAATCCCAGCCTGTGTATCCACATAACAAGATGGAAAAGATTCTTGATCACTGCAACAGGAAAGGAATAACCTTATGGCAGTATGTTGAAGCGGCGGAAGGACCCGATATATGGCCTTTCCTTCAGGAGATATGGACTGTGATGGAGGAAGCGATCGAGCGTGGTTTAAGCAAAGAGGGAGTTATCCCGGGAGGATTGAATCTGCAGCGCAAGGCGAACTCATACATGCGCAAGGCTCATCAGTTCAGAAACATCTTCAGGAGAAGGGCAACCCTGTATGCCTATGCCCTGGCCGTGAGCGAAGAAAACGCCTGCGGCGGAGAGATAGTGACAGCACCTACATGCGGTTCGTGCGGTGTTCTTCCTGCTGTCCTCAAGTATTCAAAAGAATTCAACGATCACACGGATGAAGACATTATAAAGGCTCTTGCCACCGCGGGGCTTATAGGGAATATAGTAAAAACAAACGCATCCATTTCAGGAGCAGAGGTAGGCTGCCAGGGAGAGATCGGCACAGCATGCGCCATGGCCTCGGCGGCCCTTACCCAGCTTTACGGGGGAACCAATTACCAGACAGAATATTCGGCAGAAATGGGTCTGGAACATCATCTCGGACTTACATGCGACCCTATAGCAGGACTGGTTCAGATACCATGCATTGAAAGGAATGTGTTTGCTGCATCCAGGGCATTGTCGCACAACACTTTCGCATTGCTTTCCGACGGAAGGCACATGATAAGCTTCGACCGGGTGGTAAAGACCATGAAGCAGACAGGGAAGGATATTCCAAGCCTTTACAAGGAGACCTCAGCGGGCGGACTTGCCTACTACGGTGCAGACCTTTTCGAAGGAGAATAGCACACACTGTTGCTAAAGATTTTCCGGTATTTTTTACGCGTCCCCCTGATATTTCATCACAAATTCATCTTCACGGACATAGATTTGTCACGAAGATTATTATTAACAAAAAATTCATAAGTGATGAAAAGGACAATTTTGATGACAGGAATAGCACTCATACTTAGTGCAGGGCTACTGGCCCAAAGTACTGATAAGGCACAGGAGCAGACACAGAACAGAAAACGGATAAAGTCAGCCTCCCAGACAGAAGCACAGACTCAGACACAACAGCAGACAGGTGATCAGCTTAAAACTCAGAAAAGAGACCAGCTCAAGATCCACGATCAAACCGGGACAGATGATCAGCTTCAGAAGAAAGATCGCTTAAGGGTACATGACAAGACTCAGCTTAGAACTCAGGATCAGCCCCATAAGGCTTCCATGGCAAAGGCGGGAAATAATTCTCAAATGCGATCAGCCAGTAAAAATGGCGCATCGGGAATTAATGCTTCACGTCACGGCGCAGTGAAAATGAGTGGCGGAGTCAAGGGTGGCCGCAGGTAATCAAAACCGCAAATCAAAAAAATCCCGCGATTGTTCGCGGGATTTTTTTATTGTTAATGTAAATTTCGTCATGCGATATACATTTTTGCCGCATGCTGCGTACCGTATGCCGTTCTTTTATCCTGAACCTTTTATCGTCCTCCCCTGTATTGTCTTCCTTTTCTTTGCTGATTTCCTGTTTCATTTGGAGTACTGACAATCTGGTCATACTCCTCCTGAGTAATGTAAACAGGAGTATACTTAAACCCGAGTTTTTCCAGCTGGCGGTTGAAAGCCCTGAGATGGTTTCTGGATCCTTTGAGCAGATTCTCAAATATCAGTTTTATATTTTCATTTTCAACAACTTCAAGATATTTCTCCAGGTCATTTATGTCCATTTCCTCAATCAAAGCTCCTGTTTCCATGGCTGATTCAATTGAAACGGATCCTTTCTTGACAAGCTGGGCATATAATTCCTGAAGTTCATAATTTGCAAAAACACCGGGATCTCCGGTCCTGGTATACTCTTCGCCATAATTCTGAAGCAGGTATAGAACAGCATTAAGATGAGTGTCTTCTGCTTTGAATATATTTGAGAATACGGGAGTTTCCCATTTTTCGAACAGGAAAGTATAAACATCCCTTGCAAGTTTTTCTTCTTCTTTTATATAAAGAAGCATTTCAAGCTCATTATCTGTAAAGGACAGATCTTCAGACAGGCAAACGCCCAGATTATTGCCGGTAACCAGCGTGGTGCCATCCGCGGCAACATTCAGCAGGTTTGTGAAACCACAGGTAGCAGGTTCGCCGGCTTCTTTGGCACATGATGCTGTCAACATAAGGATGTTTACGATAAAACCACTGATTATCATAAATTTAATAGTTCTCATCGCTTTATAGCTTTTTATTAATGATTTGACTTGTTAATTTCAGTTCTTACTTCCCGGCAGGAGTTTCCCTGGGGTCGCATATTCCGTTTTTGTTCTCATCAACAAAATTTGGTCCTCCGGGAGCAAGGCCCTTGCCCTGGCCGGGTCCCATACCGCGACCCTGAGCCGGTCTCAATCCCCTGCCCTGACCGGCTGCCATCCCCTGACGGCT